>NZ_JAYKTX010000004.1:0-209094 GCF_036913615.1 Companilactobacillus miaonis
ACCTGTTCCCATGCCGAACACAGAAGTTAAGCTTCTTCACGTCGAAAGTAGTTGGTGGGAAACTACCCGCGAGGATAGATAGTCGCTACGCAACCTAAGGGATCTACTTGGTAGGTTCTTTTTTTTGTGTCTAAAAAAGGTAGAAAGCACTTCATCCTAATGGATGTCGTGCTTTTTTATTCAATAATTGTTAATCGATTCTTTAAAAAGTTTATAATAATTAATTATTAACTGATTCAATGAAAAGAGAAGGTAAGAATATGGTAAAGATTAGACCAGCCACGGAAAATGATGCTAGTGCATTGTTGAATATTTATACACCTTATATTACAAATACCACGATAACTTTTGAAAAGGATATTCCAACACTAGATAATTTTCGTCAAAGAATTCACGATATTTCACAAAACTTTCCTTATATTGTTGCTGTGGATGACGATGACAAAATTCTAGGATATGCCTATGCACATTTATACGGACCCCGAGCAGCATTTGCGTGGACAGTTGAGGCTAGTATTTACTTGGATCACAATTTTGAGGGTCATGGACTAGGAACAATGCTGTATAAAAAGTTAGAAGAGATCTTAACTAAACAAGGAGTCGTTAATTTGATGGCTTGTGTGACGGAAGAGAATCTCAACAGTATTAAATTTCACGAAAAGCTTGGCTATAAGGTAGTTGGTGTTTTTCCAAAGACAGGATTTAAATTTAATCGGTGGTTGGATATCACTTGGCTACAAAAAACTTTGAATAGAAAAGAAAATGATATGAAACCAATTATTCCTTGGAAAAAATTGGAGTAAATATTTGCCATAAAGTTAACTTTAGGTAGTAATATAAACTTGTTAATATGGAAGGAGTTTTTTTATGACTAAGTTAACGGATACATTTGAAATTAGTAACGGTGTTAAGATTCCTAAGGTAGCTTTTGGTACATGGCAAATTGCTGCCAAGGATGCAAAACAAGCGGTTCACGATGCTATTGAGATTGGCTATAGACATATTGATACTGCTTTAGCATATGCCAATGAAAAAGAAGTTGGTGAAGCTATTAAAGAATCAGGTGTCAAACGTGAGGATATCTTTGTGACATCTAAATTACCAGCTCAAACTAAGAGTTATGACGGTGCTCTTAAAGATTTTGATACGACCATGAATAATTTAGGATTGGATTATCTTGATCTTTATTTGATCCATGCTCCATGGCCATGGAGTGAAGTAGGTTCAAATTATGACAAAGAGAACCAAGATGTTTGGCGTGCCATGGAAGAAATTTATAAGTCTGGCCGTGTAAAGGCTATTGGTGTTTCGAATTTTAATGTTCATGATTTGGAAAATGTATTAAAGACAGCAACAATCAAACCAATGGTTGATCAGATTCAATATTATATTGGTTTCACGGAACCTAAGATCACAACATTTGCTCAGAAGAACAATATTTTAGTTGAGGCATACTCACCACTTGCTACAGGCGGTTTGATTCATAATCAAGATGTTCTAAAGATTGCTGAAAAGTATGATGTCAGTGTGGCTCAATTGGCAATTCAATTTGTAGTTCAAAATGGTGTTTTGCCATTGCCAAAAGCTGTTCACAAGGCACACATTGAAGATAATGCTAAATTAGATTTTGAAATTAGTGAGGAAGATATGAAAACATTGAATGCAATGCCTGATACAGCTCCATCACATTCACATAATTCTACTCAAGGATAATTGAATATTAAGACAAACAGGCCAAGATAATCGTACTTTAGGTTCTTTTTCAAGTTTGGTTGTAAAAATAAAAGAAGCTGAATTAATGCATGTAGCACTAATTCAGCTTCTTTATTTAGTTTTAGAGTTATATAGAATAAATAATAAAACCTTCTATTTAGTCTGGAGCACAAGCCCTGTGATGACTCAGCCGCCAAATTCTTGTTAGTGCTTCAGCACTTACAAGAAGACCTAGTTTTGAGATTTTGTGAACTGTGCAAAAGCTCAAAATAGCGTCGGCAGCGTTCCAGCTCATCACAGGGCTTGTGCGGAAGACGGCATCTTATACCAACCAAACTTAAGAAAGAACCTACTTTTGATTATCTTGGCCTGTTTTTTATATAGTAAGGAGTTGTAAATTCAAAAAAGTAATTAATATTGCTAATATCAATCCAAGCGCTGTAGTTAATTTAGTATTAACGTGTTTTCCCATGAGTTTTTTATTGCTTGTTAAAAATATTAATGGGAATAAAGTAAACGGTAAAGCAACACTGAGAATAACTTGAGCATAGATGATCAAATTTTCAAAGTCATGGTCATTGAAGCCAACTATAAATCCGATTATCAAAATAGGAATCAGAGTTACTAGGCGAGTTAAGAGTCGCCTTTTCCAAAGAGGCAGACGAATATTTAAATATCCTTCCATAACTATTTGTCCAGAAAGGGTACTTGTGATTGAAGAAATTAAGCCAGTTATCAATAAGGCAAAAGCAAAAAGAGTACTCATTAAAGGACTAGCTAAATTGCCCACAATAGCAGTATTCTTGAGTCCATTGAAGACGTCTTGGAGGTCACCCAAATTAGCTTTATGAAAAAATAGAGTACCACCAAGAATTAATAGTAGTGCATTGATAATAAAGGCGGCCACTAAATGGACATTGGAATCCCAGTTAGCAAAACGTAAGGCTTCATTGACTTGTTTAGGATTGTTGTGATCATATCTACGGCTTTGAGCCAGCGAAGAATGTAAATAAATGTTATGAGGCATAATTGTAGCACCGATTATACCTAATCCGAGGATTAACTTAGTGTGATTGGTAAATAGGCTAGTCGTTGGGATAAGACCAGTAGTAATAGCTGAAAATTTGGGAGAGGTTCGAAAAACTTCAATTCCAAAAATGATTCCAACGGTTAGAATAGCTGCCAAAACTATGAACTCAATTCTTCTAATTCCAAATCTTAAAAATAATAACACAATCAAAACATCAAAAATTGTTAACAAAATTCCGAAAAGAAGTGGTAATCCAAAGAGTAATTTTAAGGCAATGGCTGTTCCAACTACCCCGGTTAAATCAGTTGCCATCATGGCAATCTCGTTAAGAATCCAAAGAATATAACGAATTGGTTGGGGAACTTTTTGAGCAATGGCCTGAGCTAAATCCAGTCTGGCAACCACTCCTAGCTTTATTGATAAAAACTGCATAAACATCGCGATTAGAATCGATATGAGTAGAACGGATAGTAATTGGTATCGAAACTGACTACCACTAGAAAGAGAAGTTAGCCAGTTACCAGGATCCATATAACCAATGGCTACTAATGCACCAGGGCCACTGTAAGCCAAGAATTTTTGGAGAAAGGATGTTTCATAAACACTTGGTACAGTGACACTTTCATTTATTTCATCTAAACTTTTTTTATTGGGCATGGTTGGCCTCAGTTCTAACAGCTAAATCGGCTAAAAATTGGCAGAATTTAGGATCGTCATTCATTGGTGAGACTAATTCGAAGGTGTCACCACCACTAGCTTTAAAGGTTTGATAATTTTGAACGTAATCTTCCTCAATAGTTTCTAGGCAGTCGGCCACGAATGAAGGTGTAGCTATTAAAATATTTCGTTGTCCTAATTCCACGGCTTGCATGAGAGCATTTTTTAGATATGGTTTTAGCCAAGGCATAGGCCCAAATTTTGATTGATAAACAGTTTTAATATTTTCTTTGGGGATACTTAGCAGATTAGATACTTTAGTAGTTGTTTCTTCGCATTCACGTTGATAAGGATCTCCGTGTTTTACCATGGCAGTGGGAATACTGTGGTAGCTAAAAAATAGTTCATCATATTTTCCTTGATTCCAAGCAATTTGAATTTGGTGAGCAAGAATCTCTTGATAGGTTGTTTCATTATAAAAGCGGTCGATTATTTCTAATGGAACATCGGATTTTTTAGCTTGGTCGATGATTGATTTAGAACTACTTTGGGTGTATTGCGGAAATAATGGTATCAAGGTCACTTTTTGGCAGCCGTCACGTTGCATCTGTTTCAAAGTTTGAACAATGTCTGGTTGACCATACGTCATTGCCATTTTGACATTCCAGTCAGGAAGTAATTTTTGAACTCTATCAGTTATCTTTTGTGTATTAACGATTAAAGGAGAACCGTCTTTAGTCCAAGAATCTTGGTAAAAAGTAGCAGAACGCCATGAACGCATTGGTAGAATCACGCCTCTTAAAAGTGGTTGCCAGATTGCCTTGGGCATTTCAATAACATTTTGATCACTTAAAAATTCTAAGAGATATTTTTTTACATCTTCAGTCTTGGGTGATTTAGGTGAACCTAGATTAACTAACAATAGACCTTTCATGATATCGCCTCATTTATTTTATAAATTCATTCTATATTAAATTAGACAATAAAACATATATCATGCTAATATAAAAATATACTAATAAAAACGATAAGTTTTAAGATAATGAGGTGGAATTATGCGTATTAAAGATGACAGATTATTTAAATTACTATCTTCGAAAGTTGAACCTAAGATCAGTATTATTTTGCCAATCGAACCGGAAACTCCACAGATTGAAGAAAACATTTTGAATTATAAAAACTTATTGAAGGACGTTTTGAAGGATTTAGAATTAAACTACCCGAGACGTTTGTGGGATATGGCAGCCAAGAATCTGAATAGTTTGTTGTTGGATCGCCAATTATTCAGTACAGCAAAGAATTCACTCTTAATTTTTACTAATAATGAACAGATAGAAGTTTGTGAGTTGCAACATAAAGTTATGCAAAAAGCTCATGTGGGAACGACGTTTTTAGTGCAAGACTTATTGTTGCCAGAGGAAAATTTGACTAAACCGGATTATTTACTGAACATTAGTCGTGATCGAATTAACGTTTTTGATATTGATAGTCTCAAAGAAGTTGAATTAGAGGGGATTCATGCTCACTTTGCTGACTATTATCCAGACTTTGATGCGGAATCAAATGTTAACTCGGGCTCATACGGCGGCAAGAATCCTAATTTCCATGGGCATCGTTCTAAACCAGAAGAACAGCAGAAGGATCAAATGATCTATTATCAATATTTGGACAGAGCCTTGAGTGCTTTGCATTCTAAAAAGGGATACAGTTTTATTTTGACTGGCTTACCAGAAGTGTTAGACGTTTACTTAAGTATGGGGTATCGAAAATATGTGGATGGAGTGATTCATGCATCGTTGTTGAATCTTAGTCATCAAGAATTAATGGAAAAAATTAGTGAATATAAGAATTTTGAAAGTTTAGCCATGACTGAAAAAATCAAACATGACTTACATCGTGCTGACAATCAAGAACGGTTGATTCACGATTTAGATACAATCAATTTTGCCTTAGCTAATCGTGATGTGCGGGAGTTAATTTCTTGTAATGATGGGTTATCGTATTCAGTTGAACACAATAAGTTAATGACTGAATCGATTCTTAAGAAAATCAATTGCCGAGTTATTTATTCAGAAGAAGCGGTCGTTCCTCAAATGAGGGCAATTGTTTATTAAATCAAATAGGAGTTTGGGACATAACTATTTTTTACTCCTAAACTTGCAGCATAAACGCGGAACATAACATAGCAATTTCTTCTTAAAACAAATAGCACCGGGTAATCAAAGAACGATTACCCGGTGCTATTTGCCTTAATGCTCGAAAGCTGACCATGTTATGTCCCGCTCTCCTATTTTTCAGTTATTTTGTTAGTTTGTTTTCTCTTAAAATTCTAGCGGGATTTCCAACAACGATTACATTGTCAGGAAATGAATGGGTAACGACTGACCCAGCTCCGACGATAACGTTATTACCTAGTGTGACGCCTGGTAGGATACTGGCACTACCACCGATCCAAACGTCGTTTCCAATCGTAATAGGAGCAGTTCTTTCAGCTTCTGTTCGGCGAACTGATGGGTCCATTGGATGTTTTGGTGTGTATAGACCAACTTTAGGGCCAAATTTGACATTATTTCCTATGGTGATTTGACCCTCGTCGCAAAGTGTTACGTCGTGATTGGCATAAAAGTGATCACCAATCGTGATATTTTCACCGTAACTGAAGTAGAAGGTTGGCTCTACGAAAAATCTGTTTCCAACTTTTTTCAACAGGTGTTTGATTTTTTCATTACGTTCGTCATTGTCTGTAATTAAGTTATAAGTCATTAATTTAGTTCTAATGTCGTCACGCAACCTGGCCAAAAGGTTAGATTCTAGGTAAAGTTCTCCATTTATCATCTGCTGATACGCAGGGTCTTGATCAATTTCCATTTTCTTTCATATCTCCTCATAAATATAAGTGTATATTAAGCATAACATAATTACTGAAAAATCAAGAATGTAAGCGATTTTAAATTGTGTTCATTTGAAACTTTACAAACGGCAGAATTTCCAGTTTTGACAAAAAGATTTAGAATAGAAGTGGAATAAAAATCGGAGGTAATGGATATGACAAATGTTTTAATAATTGGTGCAACTAGTTTGGTTGGTCAAAGAGTAACAGAGAGTCTTTTACAAAATACTGATGATTATTTAACTTTGATGGCTCGTAATACTAATATGCTATCAATTGATGATAAGAGAGGACGTCTAGTTCACGGGGATGTCTTGGATGACAAGCCATTGGATGAAGCGCTTGATGGTAATGAAGTTGTCTTAGTTACAGCGGATAGTAATTTAGGTTTATCAGTTCAAAGAATTATTGATGCGATGAAGAAGAGAAATATGAATCGCTTGATCTTCGTCACATCAATGGGTCTTTACAACGAGATTCCGGTTACTGATGGAGCTTCTGGTAATTTGACCCAAAATGCTTTGTTGCAACCTTATCAGACTGCAGTTAATATGATTGAAAATTCTAATTTTAACTATACGATCATTCGTCCGGCTGAGTTTGATCAAGGTCGCGACCTCAATTACGATTTAGTTAATGGAGATTTGACTAGTGATGCTGTTTCGATTAATAGTGTAGTGGACTGTGTCACTAAATTGGTGATCGATAAGAATCTTGATTCTAAGAAAAATTTGGCAATTTGTCGTAAATAATTTGGTGTGGCAGAAATGTCACATTTTTTCTTGCCCTAAAGTCAGCTTGAGGTATTAAGATGTCTTTGAGGTGATCAAATGTCAAAATTAATTATTTACTTTTCTCTATCTAATAACACCAAGAGAGCAGCTCTAGCGGTTCAAAAAATTACTGGTGCTGACATCGTCAGAATTGAGCCTAAGACGCCTTATCCAGCTGGATATAGTAATTATTCGAAGGTTGGGATGAACGAGCTGGAAAAGGGGATTTTACCCGAAATTTCGACAAATATTGATGATTTTGATCAGTACGAAACTATTTTTCTCGGTTATCCAACTTGGAGTGGTCAATTGCCAATGATTTTCCATTCACTAGCTAAAAAATATGATTTTTCTGGTAAGAAAATTATTCCATTTACGACTACCGGAGGGTCAACCGCTAGTGAGTCGCTTTCTTCAGTTAAGAAGGTCTTTGCTACAAGTGAAGTAACCGACAATTTTCGGTATCGTGATAGCAATGAACAACTACAAGAGTTTCTGCAAAAAGTTGATGAATAGACACAAATAAAAGACCACCAAGGAATTTTCCTTGATGGTCTTTTTGTCGGGATTCTTCAATTGACTAACTGATTATGTGTGTAATGTGGGAGAATAGCTAATCAACTGAGTTGCATTGACTACTTCAATTTAGAAGAAGTCAATGTTAGATCACTGTAAAGTTCGTTATTGGCAGGACTGAAGTCGAAGCCTTTAACACGATTATTAACTGGTTGCCATACGTAGTTGAA
Source organism: Companilactobacillus miaonis (assembly GCF_036913615.1). Classification (NCBI taxonomy): domain Bacteria; kingdom Bacillati; phylum Bacillota; class Bacilli; order Lactobacillales; family Lactobacillaceae; genus Companilactobacillus; species Companilactobacillus miaonis. Next base: position 7,810 of record NZ_JAYKTX010000004.1, read on the forward strand.
TTCTTCTGGTACGACAGCAGCTTGTTCGTTCATATATGCTTGCCATTCTTTGAATGTCTTAGTACGTGTCTCATCGTTCCAAGCAGATGAATCATTCATCTTGTTGATCAATTCAGTATTCTTCTTAGTTACGAAGTGACCCATGTTGAATGGAGCTGTATCACCGTAAAGTTGTGATTGTGATGGTTCTGATGAAAGTGACCATGCACCTAACCAGAGATCCATCTTATTTTGTGATGGCTTTTGTAGTGTATCGTAGAAGCTGTTCATTTCAACTGGTTTACCAGTGTACATCTTAACGTTCAAGCCAAGTTTATGCCATTGTTGTAGGTAATCTTGGTATGTAGCTTCTGTAATAGAATTACCACTCATACCACCGAAGTAGATAACAAGTTTCTTACCCTTTGGATCTGAACGCCATTTGCTACCATTACGCTTCTTATATCCAGCGTCTTGAAGAAGTTTCTTAGCTTTCTTCATGTTTAGTGGGTAACCTTTAGCTGACTTGTCATAGTACTTTTCAAATACAGGTGGAATCAATGTATTACCACGCCATGCAACACCATTACCAAATTTCTTAGCAATGTCATCAATATTTAGAGCGTACATCATAGCTTGACGCAAACTCTTATTGGCCATCTTCTTATTAGGATCAGCAACGTTCTTGCCAGTCTTAGTATCGTAATGACCTAAGTTAAAGGCGAAGTAACTGTATGATAGAGCAGGTTGACCAACTTTTGTATAACCTTTAAGGTTCTTCAATTTCTTGTATGAAGTACCACCAACTTCACCAGAAGCTGTAGGAACTACGGAGTCATACTTCTTAGATTGAAGAGCTTTAACAATATTATTTGATGAAACAACATTGATAGTAATGTGTCCGATTTGGGCTTTCTTACCCCAGTAGTACTTGTTTGGAACCCAACTAGTAGATTCACCAGTAACAATTTTATCTAGCTTATAAGGACCAGTGAAGATAGGATTCTTACGGATTTGTTCTGAAGCAGCTAGTTTTGCAATTGGAACATCTTTGATGTATTCGTAAGGTTCAACAGTTCCCCAAATGTATGAGTTACCAGAGAACTTCATACTTGGTGACATGTGATCGAAGTGGATAACAACAGTCTTGCCTTTTTCACCATCAGGCATTTCGATACCGGAGATAGTATCAGAAGTACCCTTGTGGTATGCGGCCATACCTTTGATGTTTTCAAAGTCAGATGAGTATTGACTTGATGTAGATTCCTTGTTACCTAAAACTTCATAGGCGTATTCAACGTCTTTAGCAGTTACAGGGTCCCCATTTGACCACTTAGCGTTGCTACGAATTGTAATAGTAGCAGTCTTTGCTTTACGATCTAGTTTTTGATTAGCAAGACCGCCATCGATGATCTTGTAATTCTTGTCAACGTTGAACAAGTTATTTCCACCACCAGGTGAGAATACGTGGGAATCAGCAGCGTTAGATGCAAGAATTGGATCAGAGATACCTTGGAATGGAGAGTCAGCAACTTCAGCTAATTTCAAAGTACCGTTTTTAGTAGCATTCTTATCTGTTTTAGCAGAATTCTTGAATGAAGGCTTTAATTTAATTTGTGCAGTAGTGCCAGATGAAGAATTATTACTACTATTGCTGGAACAACCAGCTAGAGTGACAGCTGCCAAAAGTGTAACAGCTGAAAGAACAACTTTATTCTTAGTTTTAACCATTATGTTTCCCCCTTAAATGAGTAACCCTATATTTTTTCCGATTGGTTGAGTCGGTGATTGTGGTGACAAAAAGACTATGCTTAATATTTGGTAGGCACCATCCCCTTAAAGTTAGAGAGCGGAGGACAACGGGGAATCTCCGAGGATTTACGGAATAATGTAGCTTGGCCACGTAGTGGACGAGATGCATTATTTTGTAAACCGGAAGAGATTGTTGTCTGTAGCTCGTTTTCGTTAGAGAGCGGAGCAGGGATGGTCAGCCTCTGAGGATTTACGGAATATTGGAGCTTGACCACGAAGTGGGCGAGATTCAATATTTTGTAAACCGGAAGAGGTTATCCCTGTGCAGCTCGTTTCAATAAAACAATTTCAATAAATATACTAATCAGCAGCACCTTGACGTTGTGAAGCATCAGCAGAACGACGTAGAACTTGTCCGATATAACTGATAGATAAACAAAGAATGATAATCAAAGCAGCTGCAGGCAACCAAGTCCACCAGTATTCAGTGATGTTGTTAGGATCATTAGCATTAGCAATCAAAGTACCAAGTGAAGGTGTTTGGATTGGAAGACCAAATCCCAAGTAGGAAAGACCTGTTTCAACACCAATGTTTTCAGCAAATGATAAAGTTGTATCAACGATAATCAATGATGAAATGTTAGGCATGATTTCTTTGAAAATAATCTTAAAACTACCAGTACCGGAAGTTTTAGAAGCGGCAACATAATCTTTTTCTGATTCTGAAAGGGTACGTGAACGAATCAAACGTGAAGTACCTTCCCAATAGAAAATTGAAAAGATTAATGTTAAAGAAACAGCGTTATAACTTTTGATAACAGTAACTAAAACGATGATCATCATGGTCATAGGAAGCATCATCATAAAGTCATACACACGTTGCATACCCCAGTCGATGTAGCCACTGAAGTAACCTGAAATTAATCCCCAACAAATACCAAAAGTTGAAGAAATAATTGTCAAGCCGATGGCGATACCGATTGAATTACGTGAACCAACAATTAGTTGTTGAGCAATTGATCTACCACCTGCATCAGCACCCAAGAGATAGCCATTGGTTCCAGGACTGATGTTGTAATTCATAATGTTTGTTTCCATCATTTTTGGTGTATTGATGAATAGTGAAGCAATCATTACAAAAGCGATAAAAGCTACGACAATAATTAAAGCAATTAAAGCTGGTTTATCAGCTCTAAATTCGTTCCAGATGATTTTAGCTGAAGAAGGAGTTGCTTCTTCATTAGCTTCTTTAGTTAAGCGGTCTAAGTCGGCCGCTGAAATATTTGAATGTTTATCTAAATTCTCTTCCATAAATTGACGGCCCCCTTATTCAATTCTGATTCTAGGATCAACAATACTTAGGATGATATCTGAAAGTAAGGTACCTAGAAGGTTCAAAATTCCGTAAATTAAAACTAAAGCAGTAATAACAGTGTAATCACGATAGTTAATAGAGTTGATAAATAGTAATCCCATACCTGGGTAAGAGAAGACTGTTTCAGTAAAGATAGAACCATTTAACAAACCGGTGATTGAATAGCCGGCAAAAGCGGCAATTGGTAATAATGAATTTCTAAAAATATGATGTCTGTAAATTTCTTTTTCGGGAACACCCTTTGAACGAGCAGTTCTGACGTAATCAGAACGTTTGGCGTCAATAACTTCAGAACGAAGATATTGAACAACGTTGACAGTTCCAAACAATGCACCCAAGACACTAGGTAAAATGATGTGATACAAGTGAGAACCGTAAGTTGGAAGACCAGCAGCGGCAGTTGCGGAAACTGAACCTGTAGTTGGGAACCAACCTAAAACGTAACCGAAAATCCAGATACCGATAACTAAAACAACGAAGAAAGGAATACTGTAAGTGATGTATGTGTAGAATCTGATGATTGTATCAGGTAATTTTCCTTCGTGTTTTGCGGCGAACATACCCATTGGTAAAGCGAAACAATAAGTTAGGATTGTTGTAAGTAAAGCTAACCAAACTGTATTGATGGCACGGCTACCAATAAGTCGTGTGACTGGTTCTTGATATTGATAACTGTTACCAAGATTTCCTTGGAACAAGTGAACTACCCAATTCCAATATTGTTGATACCAAGGATCATACAAACCGTTCATTTCCATCAAGTGATGGAGTTGTGCGGGATCGGCTTTGGGGTTAATGGAACCGGTGAATGGATCACCAGGCATGGCCTTAGCAAGTAAGAAAACTAAAAGACTTAAAATAATAACTTCAGGAATCATGATTAGAACACGACGAAGAACTGTTTTCCACATTATGCTTTCACCTCTCCTTCCTGTTTAATGATTTCGTTAGCGACATCTTGAGGTAGAGCAACTGAATGAGTTGGACTGACTGGTACTAAAGGAAAAGCTTTGCCATCTTTGTCATAATACTTATCCTGTTGTTCACGATAGATTTCTTCAACGGCTAGACGATCTTTACGATGTTGAAGACGATCGTTAACGTTTGTTTCAGGAATAGCGGCTAGTAAACGTTTTGTATAAATGTGGATAGGATGATTATAAATATCATCACGAGTTCCAATTTCAACTAAGCGGCCACGGTTCATAATGGCAATATTGTTACACATATGTCTGACAACACCTAAATCATGAGAGATGAACAAGTATGAGATTCCAAATTCGCGTTGAATTTTCTTCATAAAGTTCAAAACCTGAGCTTGAACGGAAAGGTCCAAGGCAGATACTGGTTCGTCGGCGATAATCAACTTAGGATTGGTTGCAACAGCACGTGCTACACCAATACGTTGTCTTTGACCACCAGAGAATTGGTGAGGATACTTGTAAAGTGAATCAGGATCCAAACCAACGATATCTAGTAGTTGTAAAACTCTAAGTTTTTCTTCATCTTTGGATAAATTTTCAAAGTTTCTTAATGGTTCAGCGATAATATCTTCGATTCTTTTTCTAGGATTTAAACTGGAAAGTGAATCTTGGAAAATCATCTGAACATCGTGGTTATAATCGAGTTCTTTGCGATTTCTCTTTTTAGTGATGTCCTTACCTTGATACATGATGGAACCACTTGTAACTTTTTCTAAACCGACGACTGATTTACCAGTTGTTGATTTACCTGATCCAGATTCACCAACTAATCCGTAAGTTTCACCAGCTTCAATGTTGAAACTGATTCCGTCAACGGCTTTCACAGAGTCGGTAACACGATTCCAGAAACCTGAACGGATAGGGTAGTGAACTTTTAAATTTTTAATTTCAATTAAACTCATGCTTTCACGCTCCCCGTTTGTTCTGGAAATGCGAAGCTCTTGTAACAAGTACAACGAACTTCATGTCCTGGTTCGACTTCGTGCATCGAAGGATTAGCTTCATGAGCTGAAGCATCGATCCAAGGAATTCTTGGTGCGAAGCGATCGCCGGTTGTAGGCATCTTTTGTAGTGATGGAACATTTCCTTGAATGACATATAAGTCATCATTTTCGTTATCACGTTGTGGCATTGATTTTAACAATGAACGAGTGTAGGGATGTTCTGGTTTGTTGAAGATTTGATCAGCAGTTCCTTCTTCAACGATTTGACCAGCATACATAACTGCTACTCGGTCGGCTGTTTCAGCCACAACTCCTAAATCGTGGGTGATCAAAATGATTCCGGCATGATTTTCTTGTTGAATTTTTCTTAGAACATCTAGGATTTGAGCTTGAATTGTAACATCAAGCGCTGTTGTTGGTTCGTCAGCGATGATCAAGTCAGGCTTGCAAGCGATGGCGATGGCGATGATAACACGTTGTCTCATACCACCTGATAGTTGATGAGGGAACTGACGAGCAGTTCTCTTAGGATTAACGATTCCAACTTCATCAAGCAATTCCAAAACTCGCTTATGCTTTTGCTCAGCAGTGAAATTAGTATGGTAAGTCATTACTTCGCTAATTTGATCTTCAATCCGTTTCAATGGATTCAAAGCAGATAGTGGATCTTGGAAAATCATGCCAATCTTGGCTCCACGAAACTTGTTGTAACCAGCTTCATCAAGTTTGAGTAAGTTGGTACCTTCAAAATCGATTTCACCGGAGATTTTTGTCTCTGATGGATCATGCAATCCCATAATGGTTGTGGCCAAAGTACTTTTTCCACATCCAGACTCACCAACAATGGCAAGAATCTCGTCGTGATGAACTTTGAGATTAATATGAGAAATTGCATCGTAGTATTTGCCGTTAATCTTAAAAGCGGTATTAACGTCTTTTATATTTAGAAAATCTGATGTAGTTTCCAAATGATCCCCTCCTGATTCTAATAATTCTCTTATTTAAACCCTAAGACGCATCGGCGGTTATGTACCAGTGCTGCAAAGAACTTTTTTAATAATTGAGTTCGATTATAGTTAATTAGTTTCTAATTTACAACCCTTATTATTAAAAAAATATTAAAAATCTTCACAAAATATTCATAAACGCTTTATTAAAGGAGTTTTATATTTATGACAAGACTATACAATCAAATTAGAAAGATTAAAAAAAAGTTAACTTAGAAATGACGAAACGTATATTTTTGTGTCCTGAGTCTAATGATTGGTATAAAAGTAATTACATAAATAACATGGTATAGACAGAAAATTAATTTATTATCGTTATAACGACAAGGGATTGAATTGATTTTTTTAGAAAGCAAAAAAGAGTTTCTCAAAAATTAATTTTTGAAACTCTTTTTAAAAATCTTTATATAAATTTCATGAAAATTCAATTCTTAGAAAAGGTTGAAAGGAGTCTGTGGACGTGGCAAACTATGTAAACACAAGCCAAATTAAGAAAAATAATTGAAAGTGATGTTAGGATGAATAGTAGAAGAAGTGTGAGAAAAATGCGGAATCGTAAAAATAAGAAACGTCTAATTTTAACTATTTCACTAGTAGTCGTTGCTTTAATAGTATTAGGAATCATTTTCTTTTTCCCATTGAATAACTTCTTGCGGAGTGCAACTGGAAATGATACACCGAGCGACAAGGTCGTTAAATCAGAATTAGTTAAAAAAGTTAAATCGAAAAAGACGGGAGATTCTAAAACCGACAAAAAAATTGATCGTGCAGCTTCGTTTTTAGGTAAAAAGAAGATGTCGGAGATTATCGCTGCGTCCAAGAGTGAAGATAAGACAGCTAATTTAATTGCTGATTCTTCGTCTTTGACTGAAACGCAATCAAAAAAAGCTGCCCAAGAAATTTTTTCTAATTCAGAATACGATGGCTTGAGAAATGCTATTAGTGATGGAAATTGGTATCAAGCTTATCAACAGTACCAGAAGTTGTCCAATGATGGTGCTTTAAATCAATTACAAAAGACGATTGGACAATAAAAAGGAGCAGACCAAGAGGACTGCTCCTTTTTAATAGTATTGCGCTGCATTATTAATATGTTTATTATCTAATATGTTTAGTCTTTTTCTAAGAATGTGGTGTCACTTTTATCGTCGGCATCCTTATCGTAGAAAAATGCTTCGATAGGAATATTGTATTTATTATGAATAAGTAGAATTTCTTTTTGAGTGAAACCTAGATCATCATTTTTTCGACGAATTGTAGAAGTAGACTTATCAAGTAGTTTAGCAATATCATTTTGCTTGATATTTTTTAATGTAAAATATGCTTTCAAATATTGATTGTTATACATAATAAATTCCTTTTTTTAAGCTATTTCCTTAATTAAGGACAACAATATCGTAAACTAGAACCAATTTTTTTTCAATATCTTTTTTGAAAAATTCATATTTTAGTTTAAAATATCATATATGAAAGGAATAGGTTGTATTTGACATATGATAACGATAGGAAAGTACTTAAGAACAAAGAGATTATTAAAAAAACTAACTTTGCAGCAAGTAGTCGATCAAACACGCTCTGTCTACAATTGCTCTACTTCGACCTCTGTTTTGAGTGCAATTGAAACAGATAAAAATAAAATTATTGATGGAGAATTACTCTTTGTATTATCAGATCTTTATGGAATTAAATTAGAAGAATTGCAAAGATTAATTATCAGAAATTTACAAACTGAGCTTGAATAATAAAAAAACTCCATTAATGTTATTTGTCTTAGACTAGCTTCTTATATAAAAAAATAAATAATGAATAATAATGTTATAAATATCAACCTAATGATGCCTACTTGTGGATAACTTCGTCCATAAGTAGGCATTTTGTATATTGCTATCTTTTGCTTTATCTCTACTCAATTAGGACGCTAATATAATAGTAGTAAAAAGTGAATTATTTCACATCGATGAAACTTTGTTTAATAATGAGAGGGAGGACATTTTTGAAAGTGGAATTACTGGCATTGAGGAAATATCTTTGATGAACGGATGATGTGAAAATGAAATTTTGTATTGAGACGGACCCTAAGAATAGTTGGTATCTTGGTACGAGAAAATTTGATCCACTAAAAATTGATAAAAGCGAGACTATCATGTATCAAGGTAATGGTTATCTTGGTATTAGAGCTTGTGCTGAAGAAAAGAATCTCCAAGAAAAAAGAGACATGTTCGTGGCAGGGACTTTTGACTCTTTCGATGATGAAGTGACTGAGTTACCGAATCTACCAGATCTTTTAAATATAAAATTTGAAATCGATCAGAAGATTTTTTCTTTGAGTAACGGAGTCATTAAAAATTATCACAAGTATTTGAATTTAAAGAATGGTGAATTAATTCGACAATTTGATTGGATGATCGACCAAAAACAAATTCACTTTAAGTTTTCCCGTTTCGTTTCGATGAGTGATGTTCACTTATTTGTCTCTAAAGTTGAAGTTGAATCTGACAATGATGTTGAAGTTAAAATTACCTCAGGAATTGATGGACAGGTTTCCAATAGTGGGACACAACACCTCGTTGAAGGCGATAGGCGACTCTATGATGGCAAGATTATTCAGTTGCGTGAACGGACACAATGTTCTAATATTGAACTAATTTTCAACGTTTTACACAAGATTTATGTCGATGAAGTACTGTTGAATTCAAAGCCTCACATTCAAATGGAACGTCGAAAAATTGCTGGTGATTACCAAGTCGAATTATTGCAAGGACAGAAGTTGACCTTCGTTAAGTATGCCAATGTTTTCACTGGTATTGATAGCGATGTAGAAGAAGACGACATTTGCGATACTTCGATAAGCGATATCAAACAACACAGTTTGGAAACTTACTCTGAGTTACTGAATAAATCAGCCAGAGCTTGGGACCTTAATGTTTGGCAAAGAAGTCTGGTAAAGATTGCAGCGGCAGATATCACGCCTCAAGTTGTGATAAATTTTGCTAGATACCAATTGGCAGCCAATACCCCACCAGATTCACGAATGAATATTGCATCCAAAGGTCTAACTGGTGAAGGTTACAAAGGACATACATTTTGGGATACTGAAATATTCATGTTGCCATATTTTATTTTTACCATGCCAGAAATTGCTCGAAATCTTTTGCGGTACCGGTATTTAGGCTTAGGTGGTGCTAGAAAAAAGGCTAAGTCTAACGGCTATCTTGGTGCTCAATTTCCTTGGGAAGCGGCCTGGCCGACTGATGGTGAAACGACTCCACCGTGGGGCTCAGCCGATATCGTTACCGGTGAGCCGATGAAAGTTTTATCAGGCTTTTTGGAGCAACATATTACCAGTGACATCGTTATAGCGGTGATGGAATACTTGTATGCCAGTGGAGATCAGCGTTTTGCCAAGGAAATGGGTTACGAAATGATTTTGGACGCGGCTAAATTCTGGGCAAGTCGTTTGGAATGGAATTTAAATCAAAAACGCTTTGAAATCGACAACGTAATTGGCCCTGACGAATACAAAGAACACGCTAATAACAATGCCTTTACTAATTACACGGCTCATTGGTGTATCCAAAAAGCTATTGAGATCGTTAAGTTATTGCGAAATTCCGATCCTGAAACATATGACGAATTGAATTTTAAATTGGATTTGGACGGTGTGTATCAAGATTGGTTAACAAAAGTTGACCTAATTTATTTACCACAACCTAATGAACAAGGTGTCATTCCTCAAGATGACACGTATTTGACCAAGAAAAAAATTGATATTGCGCCATACTTGTCGGATGGTGGTCACGCCAAAATATTTAAGAAATATAATTTGAAACAAGTTGATGATCTCCAAGTGACTAAACAGGCGGATGTTTTGTTATTGATCAATCTTTTTGAAGGATACTTTAGTCAAGATACTGAACAAAGTAATTGGGACTATTATGAACCAAAAACAACTCATGATTCGTCACTATCATTGTCGACTCACGCAATTCTAGCGAGTGATTTGCATCTTCAAGCTAAAGCCTATCAATATTTTGAACAAGGTTGTGAAGTTGATTTAGGAACTAATATCGGTAAAACAACACAAGGTCTGCATATGGCTGCTATCGGTGGAATTTGGAAGATGGTTGTCGAAGGTTTCGGTGGTGTCAGAATTGTTGATGGCAAGTTAAGAATTGAACCAAATTTGCCGGATGTTTGGGACAGTTTGCAATATCAGATCAATTGGCATAAGAGCTTAGTTAAGGTTTATGTCGATCATGAAAGTTTGAAGATCGAAGTCATGGGTAACGGGATTGAATTTATTAACCATGGAAAAATTTATCGAATCGCTGCTAATTCTAAACTGGAGCTACCAATTGAGGTTCAAGTTGAAGTTAATGATTAATTTAGAGACACAATTTTTGTTTATATGATGAAAATTGTGTTTTTTGCTGTCTAATTGGTTAAATACCGTTATCATAATTGTATCTATAATAGAATATATCAGGGTAGGAGGAAATTTTATGACAAAAGTAGTTTTGATTACTGGTATCTCTTCAGGAATGGGGCGTGCAGCGGCGTTATATTTCAAACAACAAGGTTTTGAGGTTTATGGTGGAGCTCGTCGAGTAGGAAAATTGACTGATTTAAAGGAATTAGGCATTCACACTCAAGCATTAGATGTGACTGACCAAATTTCTGTTCGTAAACTCGTTGATCGAGCAATTGCTGAACAAGGTCAGATTGATGTTCTGATCAATAATGCTGGTTATGGTGAGTTTGGGCCAATTGAGGAAGTTCCGATTGAAAATGCGAAGAAACAGTTCGATGTGAATGTATTTGGAGCAGCTCAAATCACAAAATTTGTTTTACCTAAGATGCGTCAGCAAGGCTTTGGCAGAATCGTGAATATTTCTTCAGTTGGAGCTAATATTTATAGTCCCTTGGGTGGCTGGTATTACACGACTAAAGCTAGTTTGAATATGTGGAGTGATGTGTTAGATTCTGAGGTTAAACCATTCGGTGTACGCTCGGTAATCGTTCAACCTGGGTTAACTAAGTCAGAATGGAGCAAGATTGCTTTTGACAATGCTGAAAAAAATCTAGTGAGTGATTCACCTTATACGAATGTCTTAACTAAGACTGAAGAATTGTTCGATAAAATCACTTTTAGTGAAGCAAGTGCCGAAGATTTGGCAAAAGTATTCTTTAAAGCAGCGACAGATGTTAAGCCAAAGCGTCGTTATTATCATTCAATTATCGATCATGGGATGGTCTTCGTCGCACGGGCAATGCCAAATACATATCGTTTTGCTTTGAACAAATTGATGAAGTAGAGGTGATAGAATGGCCTTTTTTGGATTTAAAGATATTGATAAGTTGTCAGAAGTCGATATGGCAATTTATCGTTTCATCGTCGATCATGATGAACAAGTTCCTTTTATGAGAGTGCGGGATGTTGCTAAAGGAGCCCACGTTTCAAATTCATCGGTCATGCGTTTCATTCATAAAATTGGTTACAGTAGTTTTCCTGAATTTAAAGTTTCTTTTAAAAACGAGAGTCAGGATCTGATGCGCTCTAAGTCAGATGTTTTGAAGATTATTACTCGGGATGCTTTCCCCAATGATATTGAGAAGACAATTAAGTTAGTGGCTCACTTGATGTTAGATGCTGACAACATCATCTTCTTTGGAATGGGTGGCTCGGGTGCGATTGCGGAATATGCTTCAAGACAAGCTGCTTCATTAGGATTTAATTCTTTTGCAGTCAAAGATCCATTCTATCCTTTGATTCAGCAATTACGAAATACTTCTAACAATGTTTTGATTACTCTATCGGTTTCCGGCAAGACAAACGAAATTGTTGAAACGTTGAATAATTTTGTCAACAGTGCTGATACGATCATGGCTAGTATCACGGGAAATATTGAAAGTCCGATTGCTCGCATAGGACGATATGCTTTGACCTATAGTGTTCCAGAAACTAGGATTCATAAATATTATGACTTAACCAGTCAGGTCCCTTGTGTATACATTGTCGATGGACTCTTAATGGAATTGCATAATCAGGATGTAGAACGACAAATGAATTAATTTAAGGAACACAGTGTTCCAACTGTGGAAAAATAAGCAAATCATAGGTACATAAATTCAAAGCGCTTACAAAGTATTCAAATTTTGTAAGCGCTTTTTTATACTAGTAATTGTAATCAAATAAGGAGGATTCACATTATGATGAATAGTTTCAATGCATTCATGGAAAAACACATCGTACCGTTCGCAACTAAGTTAAATGAACAACGTCATATTGCAGCGATTCGTGATGCTTTCATGTATACATTTCCAATCACAATGGCAGCTTCAATTGTCATTTTGATCAACAACCTTGTCTTTTCAAAGCAAGGATTTATTGCACAAATCTTATTCTTACCGAAATTTTTCCCACACTTAGAGGAAGCTCAAAAACTTCTTACATCAGTAACTAACGGGACAATGAATATTCTTTCAATATTTGTTGCATATCTAGTTGCTAGAAACTTGGCTAAGTATTTCAAAGCCGACGATATGCTAGTTGGTATGACTGGTATCGCAGTTTTCATGATCATGTACACACCATCAATCGTTAAAGACGGTGTAACTTATCTACCAACAACTTACCTCGGTGCTCAAGGTTTATTCGTTGCCATGATCTGTGGTGGTTTAGTTGGAGAATTCTTACCAAGACTTACTAAAATCAAGAAATTACAAATTAAGATGCCCGATATGGTTCCACCAGCCGTTGCTCGTTCTTTTAATGGTTTGATTCCAATCGTCTTTGTTATTATGATTGCTTCAATCGTTAACTACTTTATCGGTTTGGTTGCACCAGGTGGTATTAACGATGTTATTTACAAGTCGATTCAAACACCACTAACACATATTGGTGTAAATCTTTACGGTGTCATTATCATCGCTATTGTTCAAAACCTACTTTGGTTAGTTGGTATTCACGGACCAAATACTTTGAACGCTTTGAGATCAATCATCTTTACAGAAGCAGATTTAACCAATCAAACATTCATCAATGCTCATGGTACAGCTTGGGGTGTTCCAAACCGTGCTACATGGAGTGTCCTAAACGATGTTTTCGCTAATATGGGTGGTTCTGGTATGACACTAGGACTTATCATCGCTATTTTCTTAGTTTCAAAGCGTAAAGACTATCGTGCTATTGCCAAACTAGCTTTTGTTCCTGGATTGTTCAATATCAACGAACCATTAATGTTTGGTTTGCCTATTGTTTTGAATCCAATTATGGCTATTCCATTTGTTCTAACACCAGTTGTTAATATTTTAGTTGGATATGCGGTTACGGTTGTCTTCAATTGGATACCGACGCCAGCGTTTGGTATGACTTGGACCACTCCGGGACCACTGATGCCGTTCTTAGGTACCGGTGGTAACTTACTTGGATTAGTAATTGGATTCGTATGTTTAGGTATTTCTGTTGCTATGTACTTCCCATTTGTCTTAGCCGCTAACAAGATGGCTGTTGCTGATGGAGAAGACTCTGAAAAAGAAACTACAGAAAAAGATAAAGATACTGAGGAAGTCGATGGTGCTGTGGAAGCATAACATCGTTATAACGAACACGTAACGCATTTGAGGAGGATTTTTGTATGACTTTAGAAGGAAAAACATTTCCGGACGGATTTTTATGGGGTGGCGCAGTCGCTGCTCATCAATTAGAAGGTGGCTTTGACCAAGGTGGAAAAGGTCTTAGTACTGCCGATGTAATGACAATAGGAGCCAATGGTGTCGCTAGAAAAATAACTGACGGAATTGATCCTAATGAGTTTTATCCTAATCACAATGCGATTGATTTTTATCACCGTTATCCAGAAGATATTAAATTATTTGCAGAAATGGGCTTTAAGTGTTTTAGAACCTCAATTGCCTGGAGTCGCATTTTCCCAAATGGGGACGACGAACAACCAAACGAGGATGGTTTGCAATTTTATGACGACATGTTTGATGAGTTGCACAAATATAATATCGAACCAGTCATCACTTTGTCCCACTTCGAGATGCCTTATCATCTAGTAAAGAAGTATGGCGGTTGGCGTAGTCGCAAGGTGATTGATTATTTTGTGAAATTTGCGACCGTTGTCTTCAAGCGTTATCAAAATAAGGTTAAATACTGGATGACGTTCAACGAAATTAATAATCAAACTGAATTTGAATCAACGCACGCGCTCTTTACTGATTCGGGAATCATTCCGAGAACCGATGAAGATAATGAAAAATTGATGTATCAAGCCGCTCACTATGAGTTGGTCGCTAGTGCTAAAGTTGTTGAAATTGGGCATAAAATCAATCCTGATTTTCAAATTGGTTGCATGATTGCGATGACACCAATTTATCCATTAACTTCTAAACCAGCTGATATTTTATTTGCACAAAGGGCAATGCAGACACGTTTTTGGTTCGGGGATGTCCATGCTAATGGCGTTTATCCACAATGGTTGTTGAATCATTTCAAGGAGCGTAACTTTAACTTGGATATGACCGATGAAGATTTGGCTACTCTAAAGAAGGGGACGGTTGACTACATTGGTTTCAGTTATTACATGTCCTTTGCCGTTCAAGATACCGGAAAGCTTGAATATAATGAGAGTCATGACCGAGTTGCAAATCCTTATGTCAAGGCTAGTGAATGGGGTTGGCAAGTTGATCCAACCGGCTTACGTTATGCCATGAATTGGTTCAATGACCGTTATCATTTGCCACTGTTTATTGTCGAAAATGGTCTAGGTGCAGTAGATAAATTGACTGATGATAAAAAGGTTCACGACGATTATCGCATCGAGTACTTGACGGATCACATTCGTGAAATGAAAAAGGCTGTCTTAGAAGATGGCATCGATTTGATGGGGTATACACCTTGGGGCTGTATTGATTTAGTTGCGGCCAGCACTGGTCAAATGTCTAAACGTTACGGTATGATTTATGTAGATAAGAACGATGATGGGACTGGTTCACTGGATCGTTATAAGAAAGATTCATTCTATTGGTTCCAAAACGTTATCAAAACTAATGGTGCGGAGATCAAATGATGAAAAAATATGTTGGTTTAGATATAGGTGGAACCTCAGTTAAATACGGTTTAGTGGACGAGAATGGTGTGGTCACAAATAAGGATCACTTTGTAACCAATGTCGACGATAAAGACAAATTATTGAGTGATCTAGTAGCCGCAGTAAAAAAGATTCAAGCAATTGAACCAGTTGAAGGTATTGGCGTTTCTATGCCTGGAGTAGTGCAAGCGGACGGTTTCTTGACTACTTCTGGGGCAGTTAAATGCTTCACAGAAATCAACTTAGCCCAACTACTTGAAGAAAAAACGAATCTTCCGGCAAAAATTGAAAATGACGCTAACGCGGCCGCCATTGCCGAAAAATGGATTGGCTCAGCGCAAGGAATCCATGATTATATTGGATTAGTTTTAGGTACTGGTGTCGGTGGAGCCATGATCATTAACGACCAAATCTATCGTGGAGCCCATGCTCGTTCAGGAGAATTTGGCTGGATGATTGTTGAAGATGACGACGTTGATGTTGAAATGGGAACTTTGAATTTCCGTGGTGCAACGGTTATTGGCTTAATTAGGCGTTATAATCAATTTAGTGAAGACAAAGTTGATGACGCAAGAAAAATTTTCCAACGTGCAGATGATGGCGAAGTCTTAGCTCAAAGCGTTTTGAAGAGTTATTACCGTAGTTTGGCTAAAGGAATTATCAACTTAGAAGTTGCCTTTGATCCAGCCGTTGTGATCATTGGTGGCGGAATCAGTAATAATACTGAATTTATGGATAATTTGAATAAGACAATTAAGGAAATACAAGCTGTCCATAACAGTATTAAGGATATTGATTTACCAGAAGTTAAAGCAGCAAAACTCAAGAATGACGCTGGAATGATTGGTGCGGTTTATCAATTGATTCATGCTTAAAATTTGATTTATTATAAGAAACATGTAACACCCAAAAAAATTATAAATAGAATAGCTTTCAGTAGAAATATGGTAATGTAAGCGTTATAAGACGTGTACCTCTTGAAAGGTGGCGGTGCCTATGGTTTGGTCATTTCGTCATAATCTGCAAATTTCGTAGATTGTGAAGAGTGATTGCAAAATAGTGTTCCAAAATTATTTATATTTTTCATGAAATATTATTTAAATTTTTTCAATGTCAAACATTGAGGGGTGAAAATATGAAAACGTGGTTTAATGAAAAAATCATGCCAGGTATGATGAAATTCGTCAATACCAGGGGGATAACGGCCATTAAAAATGGTATGTTAGTTTCCTTGCCATTCATTATGATTGGTTCTGTTTTCTTATTGTTAGCATCGTTTCCTGTTCCAGAAGTTGCTAATTGGATGGACAAGACTGGTTTAACTCCATATTGGAATCAAGCTTACAATGCTTCATTCGGGGTTATGGCAATCTTTGCAGTTGTAGGTATTGCTTACAATTGGGCTAAAGATGCCGGATTTGAGCCATTGCCAGCTGGGATGACTGCTTTGGTCAGTTTCTTTCTAATCATGCGTCCTACAACAGCGGTTATGAATGGTACTAAAACTGTTGTTTCAGCTAGTCAAGCACCAACTATGCTTGGCGGATTCATCGATCGTACTTGGCTTGGTGGTCAAGGTATGATTGCGGCTATTCTAGTTGGATTGATTACTGGATGGGTTTACTCGTGGTTCTTGAGACATCACATCACAATCAAATTACCAGAATCTGTTCCACCTGCAGTTGCTGAATCGTTCGTTGCTTTGATTCCAGCTTTCGTAATCGTCTGTGGATTTCTACTTATTTACATTTTCTTTGATTTAGTAGCTCATCAAACAGTTACTCAATGGATCTATACAACGATTCAAACACCATTACAAGGTATTACAGACTCTGCTGGTGGTGTGTTCTTAGTGGGTATCTTAGTTCCATTCTTATGGTTCTTTGGTGTTCATGGTTCTACAATTATTGGTGGTATCATGAGTCCCTTACTACAAGCTAACGCATTGCAAAATGCTACGATTTTCAAAGCTCATGGGGTTGTAACTCAAGCCTTAGGTGGTCACATTTTTACTCAATCATTAATGGACCAATTTGGTACTGTTACTGGTGCCGGTATGACCTTTGGTTTGGCAGTTTACATCATGTTCTTTGCTAGATCAGCTCAATTGAAGGGAATTGGTAAGTTAGCATTTATCCCTGCAATATTCAATATTAATGAACCTATTTTGTTTGGTATGCCAGTTGTTTTGAACCCAATTATGGTATTACCATTCATGTTCATGCCAACATTTTCAATGTTATCAACGTATTTCTTAATTAAAATTGGAATATTGCCATATCTAAATGGTGTTCAAGTACCATGGACGACTCCACCTATTGTTTCTGGATTCTTAGTTGGTGGTTGGAAAGTCATGATTTGGCAAGCAATTATCATTGCATTATCATTCTTCGTTTATTATCCATTCGTGCACAAACAAGATATGATCTTGTACAAGCAAGAAAAAGAAGAGGAAGCTGCTGAAGCTAAATAAATCCTTTTAAAATAAAAACTCATAAGTTCAGATTTTGAATCTGAAACTTATGAGTTTTTTTGTTTAGAAATATTATCAATGAAATTCTTACACAGTTCGTTAGGATTTTTGCGATAAAAGAAGCCAACTTGAGCAGTGAAGTTCCAAGCTATCTTTTTGATGATGTAAGGAGAACATATATTGGCAAGAGTTTTGGGAACAACAATTAAGTAGTGATTCAATAAAGCATTGCTAATGGCTGATTTGTTATAGATTGGATAAGTGAAAATATTAATGTTTTTAACATGCTTATGAAGATAGTTTTCAACTTTATTAGAAATCGTAGATACTTTAGGATTGATTAATAGAATATTCTTATTTTCTAAATCCTTGTCGTGAAGAATATTTTTTTTAGCCAAGCTGTCAGTTGGAGGGACAGCTAAAACAAGTGGAGTGTTTCCACAAGGAATGAAATCGAATCCTTGATTTAAGAGTGGCTCCTCTGCAAAAACACTGTCGATTATGTCGATGTCTTCGGGAACATTTTTATAATCATTTATTTCTTTAAAGATAACCTTGGATTCTGGATTTTCCGTTTTAAAATTGGACCAATATTTGTCAAAAATATTAGAAAGACTTAAGTAGCTAGTACCAACGGTAATCATGGGCTGATATTTTTTCATATGTGACTCGACTTGATGGCACAGGTTACGTATTTTTTGCGCCTGAATCAGAAATTCTTGTCCAGCGTCGGTTAAAGAAATCCCATGAGTAGTTCTAATAAATAGTCTCAAATTTAGTTTTTTCTCAAGCAAATTGATTTGTTGAACAACGGCCGATCGAGAGATGTATAGATGTTGAGCTGCATTGGAGAAACTACCAGTTTGGGCAGCAATTATAAAAGTATCTAAATTATGGTTATACATTTTTTATACCTCGGTGTTAAGTCTTAACTTAACAACATGTTAACATACGTGGAAACCGCTTACCAAGCACTGATATATAATGAAATTATTAACAAAGTCGAGTTGAGGAGGATATTTTATGGAAGAATTTGATGTAGCAATTGTTGGTGCTGGGGCTTCAGGAATCAGTGCTGGATTGACAGCAGCACAAAATGGAGCCAAAGTAGTAATGCTTGAAAAGGGTGATAAATTTGGTGGTGCCGGGATGTTTGGTGCTCAAGGATTATTTGCTGTTGAAAGCAAACTTCAAAAAGATGCGGGAGTAAAGTATTCCTTAAAAGATGCTTATGAAGAAGTGATAAATTACACACACCACTCTTCAAATGCTCGATTGACGAAAGCAATTCTTGAAAAATCAGCCTCCACGATTGATTGGATGAAAGAAAATGGTCTGGAAACTGAACTAGTAACTAACACCCAAGAAGTTCATCAAGAGCATCCCCGGACTTATCATCAATTTATCGATAAGTTCAACGGTTTTCAAAGAGTAATGGATAATTTTAAAAAAGCTGGTGGTACTTTATTAACTGAAACTACGGGTGAGAAAATTATTCAAAAAGATGGTCGTGTGACAGGTATACAAATAAATCAACAAGGTAAATCTAGTGTGATTAAAACTAAAGCAGTTATTTTAGCCGACGGAGGATTTGCTGGAAATAAAGAAGAATTAGCCAAGAGTTTGGCCATTGATCCTAACGATTTATATTCCATGGGTGAAAGAAAAGCCACGGGTGATGGTTTGAGAATGTTAAAAGATGCTGGTGGGGTTAATAATTATAAGCGGATTTTGGAAAATCATGCAGCATCAGTTGTGACAGGTGAAAAGAATCCTTGGAATAACGGTTCTTTGATGACTTTGGCAACCGTGCCTTTATTGTGGATCGATCAAGAGGGGAAACGCTTCACTAATGAGGATATTGTTTATGACTTTGCACTTTGGGGGGACGTAACTTATACCGTTGGCGGGCATTATTACTTTGTTTTCGATCAAAAATTAGTTGATTATTTAAAGAAACAACAACTTGATTGGACGGGTTCGTTTGAGAGAACTGGTGCTTTATTAGCTCATAAACCAATGACTCATAAGATTGGACCAATGCCTGAACTACAAACGGAATTGGATAAATTTAATGGTGGACCAGTTTGGATCGAAGATAATTTACAAGCTTTAGCTAAAGATATAGATGTTGATTCAGATTCATTAAAAGAGAGCATCGAACGTTACGGCAAGTTGTCGAATCAAGGCAAAGATGTTGATTTTTATAAAGCAGATAAATTTATGAAATTTGCCCCGAAAAAGGCTCCATTTTATGCTGTGAAAGCTAATTCAACTACATTGGGTACCGTTGGTGGTGGCTTAGTTAATGAAAAATTTGAAGCTTTAACCGCTGAAAGAAAAGTAATTCCTGGTATTTATGTGGTTGGTAATGATGCTTCTGGGATGTTCGATTCGTCTTATCCAACTATTGAGGGCTTGAGCAACGCCTTTGCTTGGAATTCGGGAAGAATTGCCGGTGAAAGCGTCAGTGAATTTGTAAAATAAAGGAGGATAAATATGGCTTTAAAAGATGGCAGATATGAAGTTGTGGCGGATGTTTATCAAGGTGAGAAACTTCCTCTAATCGTTGAGGTCGTTAATGGGAAAATTAATCACATTCAAAGCAAAGATAAATTAGGTGACACGAATTTAAATAAGTCGGTAATTGATATTTTGTCTCATGAAATCAGTCGTACTCAGAGTTTGGGAATCGATGCGGTTTCTGGTGCTAGTCATTCTTCAAGAGGAATAATTGATGCAGTTAAAGAGGCTGTCAAGGCTGCCGGTGGTGAAATTAGTGAAAATGAGATTCAAACTAACGGAGCTAAAAAATATGATGCTACTGAGCGGACTAACGTCGAAGATTATTCTAACTGGCGGGAAGTTCCTAAGAAAATTGCTAAAGAAATTCAAACTGACTTGGTGATTGTTGGTTCAGGTATTTCTGGATTGGCAGCCGCAGTTGAAGCTGGAGAATTGGGACTTAAAACTTTAGTGGTTGAGAAAAATAGCTTCATTGCCGGAAATGGTGGCGGTGTTGAAGGGATTTTTGGTATTAATACTAAAATGCAAAAGGCTGCCGGAATAACTAGCGAACCGGAAAAAATAATTGCTAAGGAAATGGAATTAGCACAGTACCGAGTCGACGGGTCATTTTGGGTCGATTTAGTTAATAATTCTTCTGAAAATATCGATTGGCTGGTTAAAAATGGTGTTCAATTGACGAAGGTTGATGATTATTCTGGTATTTGCCAATTCCCAACTTTCCATTGGTTCAAAGATGGCGTGGCTTCCTCAGGATATGTGCCATATATGAAGAAAAAAGCTGATGAGTACGGCGTTAAATTCTTGTTAGACACACCAGCTTACAGTGTTATTTCTGATAATGGTGTAGTTAAAGGAATCTATGCTAAGAGTAGAAACGGCATGTTAAAAATCAATGCAAAAGCAACTATTTTTGCCACTGGCGGTGTTGGTCACAATGCTAAATTAATTGCTAAACAAGGTTGGAAGACGGATAATTTGAAATTCTTATCGATGCCTTCAAATACTGGTGATGGCTATCAAATGGCAATGTCAGTTAAAGCTCAGGATATGCTGGATGAATCATCAGAATTTATGGATAATTACATTCAAGCTTTACCAACAAATCGTTTGACGAAGATGGCTCCTGAGACGATGATTGCTGGTGGTGGTCCAGTTATTTGGGTCAATCAGGATGGTCGAAGAATTGCTAACGAAAACATTTCTAGTTACAACATGCTTTATCAACACATGCCAATCAAAGCTACTGAAGCAACATATGTGATCTTTAACAAGAAGATTTGGGATAAATGTGCTGAGATTGCTTTATTGAAGAATCCAGACCCCGATGAGATCTTGGAAAATGCGGTGAAAAGTAATCGTGGTAATTCTTTGTTTAAGGCTGATAACATTGCTGATTTAGCAAAAGATGTCGATATTCCAGAGGAAACCTTAATCGAAACAGTTAAGAAGTATAATGAATATTGTCAAAATGGACTTGATAAAGAATTTAATAAGGAAAAGATGAACTTAGTGCCAATTAATGAAGGACCTTATTATATTGGTAGACTGGATAATTCTAATTTAGTCGGACTAGGCGGAATTGGCGAAAATAATAAGTTCGAAGTTATTGATGATGATTTTGATGCCATCAAAGGTTTATATGCAGTTGGAGCAGATTCAACAATGCAATATAGGAATGTTTATACGATTACACTAGGTGGATCAGCATGTGCGCACAGTGTTAATTCAGGACGTCATGCTGTTATGAACGCACGTGATTATATTAATAAACAATAAATTTTAATGAGTAATTAAAAAATTCAAGGGATGTAATAATTCCTTGAATTTTTTTGTATCTAAGAATTTCTTATTTTAACCTTAACCAATCATCAAGACCCCAGTGCTGTTGCGATGCTATAACTTAACTATGCTTTTAAGCAGGAAGAAAAAAGTGCAATAGAGGTGAACTCTTGGCAACTACAACTAAGAAAAAGAAAAAATATTTATATGAAGTGGATTTAATGCGAGTTCTCTTTATTGGTGGCGTGTTGTTGAATCATACAACGACTGCTTTTAAAAATAATGTTGGCGATGGTACTGGTAGTCAACTATTTATCGAAGCGACTCACTTGATGCTTCACTTCACAAGAATGGGTTTCATGTTTATGACGGGACTCGTTTTAGTTTTAAATTACTACAATCGTGACAATCATTGGTTAGGTTTTTGGAAGAAACGTTACATTAGCGTTGGAATTCCTTATATAGGCTGGAATGCGATTCTATTATGGTTCTCAACCATTACGGCTGGTGTCGCCATCAGTTGGCCTAATTATTTTCAAAATTTATATGATGCCATAATTCATGGGAATAAATATTACATGTACTACATTCTGGTAACGTTCCAGTTGTATCTACTTTTCCCACTAATAGTTTATATGTTTAAGAAATTGCCAAATCACCACGTTGCTATTTTGGTAGCGAGTGCTTTGATTCAACTATTACTAGTTATTGGTATCAAATATTGGTTACCAGGTGTCGATCGTAGTGGTTGGTGGTATCTCTTTAGAGCTTATGGAATGAATGTTTTAGTTTATCAATTTTATTTTATTGCTGGAGCTTTTGTCGCCATTCATTATGATCAAGTCGACAAGTTTATTGAGAAAAATCATCGAGTAATTGGCTGGTCAACACTAGTTTTAGCTATCGGAACGGTATTGGTATTCTTTGGAAATCAATATATTTTGAAATTAAGTATCAGTGCTACTCAATCAATTCATCAACCATTCATTTTTATCTATGATACGTTCATGATTACTTTTGTTTTCTGGATCGGTCGACAATATGCACATGCTAGACAAAAGAACTTACCGGCTTGGTTAGATCAAATGATTCATAACTTGGCTAAAGTATCCTTTGGGATTTACTTGGTTCAAACGATTCCGATTGCAATCTTGTATGGAATTTTGAGCATCATCAACGTGCCATCATACGTGATGCTACTAATGTTGCCACTTGGATATGCCTTTGTCCTCGGTGGAGCCTTCCTTATCTCATGGTTCTGCTACAAAGTTCCTCCATTTGGAGTTTTGATTGGACGTCCGCAATGGCACCTAACAAAAGGAGCAAAAAAATATGTCAGAAATAACTCAACAATTAAACAAACAGTTAAAGAATAATTTAAATGAAAAAATCATTAAGGATGAAGCACTCAATCAGTGGTTCACCGGTAGTCAAATAAGCGATGATGTCAGGGTTTTGAAGGATACTTTAATCGATCTTCACGTCGGTTTGGGTGATGTCGTGTTGGTTTGTTTAAAAAATTCTGCAGTTTACCCAGTTTTAACGCAAGCACTTTGGGAAGTAGGTGCGGTTATGCATCCAATCGCCGCTACAACGCCGGAAAAGGAATTGCAACAAGAACTTTCTGAACACGACTATGCGGCTTCAATTGTTGGAGAAGATTTAGTCAATGCTGTTTTGGATGACTACATGGCAATCGTAACGGCGCTACATTTAGAAACTTATTCAATTCTCCATATTATTCGTGATCGAAATTTGATGGGACATAACGCCGCTACGCCAGCAGAAGATGATTTGGCTTTGATTATGAATACTTCTGGGACAACGGGTAAACCAAAACGAGTTGGATTAACACATAGGATCTTGAAGAATGCAGTTGAACATGATATTGAAAGTCACAAGCTGACTTCAAAAGATACTACTTTGGTCGTTATGCCAATGTTTCATATCAATGCTCAAGCAATTGTTTTGTTAGCAACTCGTATGTCAGGTGGCAAGATTGTTGTTGCTGAAAAATTCAGTGCTTCTAAATTCTGGAATCAAATTCGAGAAAACGGCGTTACTTGGGTTTCTGTGGTACCGACTATCGTCAATATCTTACTAATTAATCAAAAAGCTTTACAAGCTTATGATACGGATATCCAATTACGCTTTGTCAGATGCTCATCATTTGCTTTACCGCTTGATAAATTAACTGAATTTCAAACTAAATTTCATACCCAAATCCTTGAAGGGTACGGGATGACGGAAACCGCTAGTCAATGTACGATCAATCCTTTTGGGGCTCAAAAAGTTGGTTCGGCTGGAAAAGCTTTTAAGACCAATGTTGCCATTATGAATGATGGACAAATCGTCAAAAAGCCTAATCAGTTAGGTGAGATCGTCGTTTCTGGTGATCACGTTATCAGCGATTACTTAGATCCACATCCTGAATCTTTTAAAGACGGTTGGTTTTTGACTGGTGATCTTGGATATATCGATGAAGACGGTTATTTATTCGTTAAAGGTCGTAAAAAGGATATTATCAATCACGGTGGTGAAAAAGTTGCACCGGCACAAGTTGAAAATGCTATCAGCCAATTGAATTTTGTCAAAGAGGTTTCGGTTATCGGAACTCCTGATAAATTATATGGAGAAGCAGTGACAGCAGTAGTAATCACTCGTGGTCAACAACCAAAAGAATTAGAACGTCAAAAAATCATTGCTCACGCCAAGGCCACTTTAGCTGGTTACGAACAGCCAACTCGGATCGTCTTCGTTAAAGATTATCCACGTAACGCAACTGGAAAGGTAATTCGCTTAAAATTACGTGAGCAAGTTATGTCAAACTTAGTGGAGAATTTCGCATGAATAAACGGAAAAGAAGATTCAAAAAGCTCTTAATCAGTGTGGTCCTATTTTTCTGGGCCGTTGTAGCGCTATACGGATTTAAGCAAACTGATGCGGGTAGTTCATCATCAAGTTTAGAAACGGTCACGATTGGGTATCAAAAGGGTGATCCGTTTGATATTGCTAAGCAACGTGGTGAATTTGTTAAGAAGATGAAGGCTAAAGGTTATAATGTAGTCTTTAAAGAATTCCAAGATGGGAATTCCTTAATGCAAGCATTGAAAGCCGGTAGTGTCGATTATGCTAGAACGGGTGATACACCTCCTGTATCTGCCTTGTCAACAGGTACTAAACTAACTTATGTTGCTGCTGGAGCTTCAAAGGCCAAAGGTTCAGGAATTTTGGTAAGTAAATCTTCAAGTATTTCTTCAATTAAAGATTTGAAAGGTAAGAAGATTGCTTATACTAAAGGAACTAGTTCACAATACATGCTCTTAGCAGCTTTGAAGAAGGCTGGTTTAAGCGCTGATGATGTAACTTGGGTCAATATGGACCAATCCAGTGCTAGTGTAGCTTTCTCTAAAGGAAAGGTTGATGCCTGGGCAACTTGGGATCCATATACCGCTCAAGCTGAAATTAATCAAAATGCTAAATTGTTAGTTGATGGTTCAGGAATTACGAATAATCGCGATTATATCCTTTCAACGCAAAGTTTTGCTAAAGAAAATACTGAAGTGTCGAAGTATCTAATTAAGTACTTACAAGAAGATATGGAATGGGCTAACAACAATCATAGCGAGCTCATAACGATGATGAGTAAATCTCTGAAAGTTTCAAAGAGTGTCGTTAAGAAGTTGGTCAACCGTCGTAGCTTTGGCATTTATGCGATGAACGAAAAATATGCTAAAGAAGAACAAAAAATTGCTGATCTCTTCTATGAAGAAGGATTGATTGAAAATAAAGTAACCATTAATGATTCTGGTGATTATAAGTAGATTTTATAAAGGACGAGTACTTCGTCCTTTTTTTGTTGCCTGTGAAGTATCCTTATAACGATGAAACTATAACAACGTAAATTACATGATATGTCACAGGAAGACTTGGCTAAGAAATTGAATATTTCCCGTCAATCAATCTCGAAGTGGAAGACTGGCTGACTTTGACTGGGGTAATTTTAGTGTCTTCGGTGGTTGTCCCTTATGTTTTGCATGAAGTGCCAGATATTGTTGAAGGGATGCGTGAAGCTGGTTTGGGTATTTAAAAAGAGCTACTTGCCAGATGGGGTTAGTAGCTCTTTTTATGGTTGTGTTCTTATTTTAATAACCAAACTTCCTTAGTTTGATCGTAAACGGGTTGCACAGGGGCAACCCCCTCCGAGATAACAAAATTTCCCAAATCGCCCGCAAGTGTGGCAGACAATTCGTGAAATTACGTTATCCTACGGGAGCTGACCGTCCCTGTTTCACCCTCTAATCATCGTCATCATCCGAAAAGTCTAACATCGGTATCGTCATTGGTGGGAAACCACTGGCTGTTACCATCATGGAAGCCATCGGGCGTAGATAGGATAGTAGGATGCTAGCAGCTTCTGTTTGTAGGATCTGATAGGCTTCGCTTTCTGGGACAGCGCGGTCAACTTTGAAGAAAGCTAGGATTTTCATGTTGATTTTATAAGGTGCATCAGAGTCATCAGGATTAATAAAAACGCTCAAATAGACTGGAACTGGCTCTTGCCAATTGATTTCTAACTCGTCGGGCATTTCGACTAAGGTGCTGATGTCAACGTCGTCAAAGTCGCTGTCAAAATCAAATTGTTCATTGACGTTGAATTCAAACGTTAGAATAGTGGGATCATCAAATTGCAAATACTTATTTGTTGTATTCATGATTTTTCTCCAGTCATTTTTTCTAATATTAGCACTCTCGGAAACAAAAGACACGCTAATTATCACGAGTCTAAATACGATTTAGTTAAATCAAGAGAAACTTAAAAAGCCGTACTAATTGTTTTCATTAGTGCGGCTTTTTTTAAGTAAATTTAAGCTGTTTGCATTTGAGTTTCTTTTTCTCCTAAGATCTCACCGAGAACACGGTCGGCTACGATTCCGATTTGACCAGCGTTACGATTCTTAGGACAAGTTTCTTCATAATAGTTAGTTGAATGTTTCATAACGACGATACGATCAGCCATTCTAGCGGCTTCTTCTACATCATGGGTTACTAAAATAGTTGTTAGATTTTGCTTTTCACAGACTGAAAGGATTAAATCTTGCATCTTTCTTCTTGTTAAAGCATCCAAGGCACCTAGTGGTTCATCCAGAAGTAAAACTTCCGGATTGGTCATCAAGGCTCGAGCTAAGGCGACTCTTTGTTTTTGACCACCGGATAATTGATTAGGGAAGTGGTCGGCATAATCGCCTAATTCAACTAATTCCAAGAGTTCTTGAGCATGCGCTTTAGTATTTTTATCTTTGGAACCAAAGGATAAATTGTCTAAAACGTTCATCCAGGGAAGTAATCTATCTTCTTGGAACATCATTCGCATAATTGATTTCGAATTGTCACCATTGACTTTAATTGAACCAGTGGTTGGTTTTTCGAGACCAGCGATTAATCGTAGTAGGGTACTTTTACCGCCACCACTCATTCCGACTAAGGCGATGAATTCACCCTTGTTAATATCGAGTGAGACGTTTTGTAGAGCAGTTAAATCTTGATACATTTTATTGACATTTTTAATTTGGATCATTTCTTCTGACATTAAGCATTACTCCTTCCAGTTGTTTGCCATTCGAGTAAGAGACTTTCAAAACTCTTGGCGACGAGATCAGAAATTTTACCGAGCACAGCATAGACAACGATACATAAAATCACAGTTTCCATATCCATGAAATCTTCGGCGTTATTAGCCATATAACCGATACCAGAACTAGCAGAGATTGTTTCAGCAACGATCAAAGTAGTCCACATCACACCTAAAGCGTAACGAATACCGACGAGGATTTGAGGAAGTGCGGCTGGAAAAATTATTTTGAAAAACATTTGGCGTTTAGATAATTCATAGGATTCACCCATTTCAATCAAGTCAGGGTCGACGGAACTGATACCGTGGAAAGTGTTGATATAAACGGGGAACATTGTTCCGATAGCTACCAAAGAAATCTTGGCAGACTCATTGATACCTAACCATAAAATAATTAAGGGAATAAGGGCTAAATGAGGGATATTACGGAACATTTGAATCGATGAATCGAATAATAGTCGACAAGTTTTGGACATTCCGTTGATGAAACCGAGGATAAAACCGATTCCACCACCGATCAAAAGTCCTAAAGTTGCCCGGTAAAGACTAATACTGAGATTTTTAGGTAATTCGCCTGACTGGGTCAACTTAATTCCGTCTTGCAGAACTGCTAAAGGTGATGGCAAAACGGAACTGGATAACCAACCAAGAGAGCTAGCAACTTGCCAAAACAACACTAGGATAATCGGTATTAAGAACGGCAAAAGCTTCGTTACAGGCAGACGTAACGCCTTTTTCTCAGGTAAAGTTACAGAATTTTGCATCGGCTAGGCCTCCTTTAATTGTTGAGTCACTTCTTGAGCTAGAAGTGTACGTTGAATTTTTCCAGTCGCATTCTTAGGTAATTGATCGCTAAAAATGTATTTAGTTGGACGTTCAACAGGTAATAATTGCTCATTTGCTAGTTCATTCAACAATGCAAGTTGGTGTCGATGATCACGGCTGATTTCGTTAGGGACGATCACAGCGGTGACAGTTTCACCATAAATTTTATCGGGAATCCCGACAACGGCCATTTCACGGACAAATTTTAAAACGTTCAAGCAATATTCGACGGCTAGTGGATTGACATTCTCACCACCACGGATGATCATTTCCTTACTACGACCAGAAATTGTTAGATAACCATTTTCGTCGATTGAACCGAGGTCACCAGTTAGAAGATAACCGTCATAGAAAGCCTCTGGTTGAGGATCAAGATAGTGAGTAATTACGCTATCACCTTTGATAGCAATCTCACCAATGGTATTTAAAGCAACTTCGTGATGTTCACTATCAAGAATTTTCATTTCAGTTCCAACTGGTTTGCCGACAGTATTTTGAATTGGTTTATCAAGCGGATTTTGAGCAATTTGACTAGCAGCTTCGGTCATACCGTAACTTTCGATTAAGGGTACGCTGAAGCGGCGGTTAAATTCTTCATGGGTGCTAGGCAAAAGTGGAGCGGATGCTGTTCGTAGGAAACGTAAATTATTGTCGGTTGCTGGTTGTTCATCACGTTGTAATAAAATTGCGATAATAGCTGGGGTGAGTGACACCCAACTTACCATTTCACTACTGACTTCTTTCCAAAAGAGGTGAGCACTAAATTTTGGCCTGAAGAGCAATTGTCCATGAGAAACGCGAGTAGCCAAGTTGGAGATGACCATGGCGTTGATGTGGAACATTGGCATCAGGATGAAGGTGGAATCGTCACTAGTTAAATTCTGACTCTCAACTACGTGGAAAGCTCCAGCCAACAGTTGCTTATGAGTTAAACCGACCCGTTTTGGTTTACCAGTTGTTCCAGAAGTATGCATGATAACGGCCAGTTGTGAATCGATTGGTTTTTCAGGAAGATGGGCAATATGTTTGTTACGAATGAAGATTTGAACTTCAGGTTCGTGCAAAGTTGTCAGTCTCGGTTGATTGGTAAAAGTATCACCAAGCACAGTCAACTCTTGAACCTCAGCGTTTAAAACAATTGCGGCATAATGATATTGATCTTCCAATTCACTAATTTGAATTTCCGTAGTAGCAGGATTGATCGGGTGAACGATAGCTCCGATTTCCCAAAGACTTTGAGTAACTAAGGAATAAGTAACCGAGTTAGTAAGAGCCACTAAAACCACATCATTGTGACCAATACCCTTGTTTTCCCAGTAATTTTTCCAAACAGTTTCTTCTAAGTTAAGTTCACTGCCGGTGTACCAATGCTGTTTAGCATCCTGCATAAGAGAACGATTTGCGCCGTTAAGTAGTTGTTGTTTTAATCTATCTGTAAGTTCTGACATATCACCAAGACCTTTCACTTGTTTGATTGAATAAATCTAGTTTACAAGCAAGAAGGGAATGGAACTACTGAGGTTTGGTAAGGTTTAGATAAGATTTTCTTAGAAAGAGCGTGGAGCAGGCCCGCTTAGGAATCGGGCAGATAGCCTAGCTTCACGAATTATCCGCGTACTTTGCGGATGATTTGGGAAGCGTAGCTATATGTTGAGTCCTGGCCTGCTCCACGCGTTTATGCTGCAAGTTTAGGACATAGAAAAAGGGAGCACCAACCCAAAAACCGTTATAAAAGAAAGAACGGAAATAAGTAACAAAAAAATCCTAACTATAAGATATCGAGAAAAAAGAAGATACTTTCTCAAATCACCCTACAAAAAAAGAAGCCGCACCAACGAAAACATCATTAGTACAGCTCCATTATTTATTATTAAACGTATCAATCAATCCCATCAAAACAAACCCTAAACACACAACCATGCGGCTGATTATCCAAAATCGCAATCTCAGCATTATTCAATTTGACCAATTGCGAAACAATCGACAATCCTAAACCGCTACCTTGGATCTCACTAGAATGAGAAGTGTCGACCCGATAAAATCTTTGAAAGACCAATTTCTTCTGATCATCAGCAATGCCAAATCCCAAGTCCTTAACGCACAAATGAATTTTATCATTCACTCGCTGTAAACTAAGGGTAATTGGCGATTTATCATCAGAATATTTATTAGCGTTGTCCAAAAGAGCCACTAAAATCTGCTTCAAAGTATCACTATCGCCTAAAACATGGATATCTGGCTCAATTTCTAAATTGACTTGGTGAGGCAAAGAACTCTGATAATGCTCACCAATAGATTGCGTGATGGCTGATAAGTTCACATCCGCTAAAACTAATTTGGCCCGATCGGCTCGAGATAAATGCAACAGATTCTCAATCAAGTTCTGCATCCGTAATGATTCTTCATCGATGAAATCTAGCGATTCAGGGATGACCTCAGGATGCTTCTTACCGTGACGCTTAATTAAATTGATATTGCCTCGAACGGCTGCAATTGGGGTCCGCAATTCATGTGAAGCATTGGAAACGAAATCTTTTTCACGCTGCAGACGTTCATTTTGAGTCGTCAACAAGTCATTGAAGGCAATTCCTAATTCGTTGATTTCTTGTGGGCTGTCGGGAACCTTCAAGGTAGGCTGGTCGACCTCGGAATCTTTGATCGTATTGCGCGTTTCCTTAACTAATTGAATCGTTGGCGCACTCATTTTCTCGGCCAAACGTTGAGCCCACCAGGTACCAAAGCCTAGTGTCACGAAGACGACAATGCTGATGATTATTAATAACAAAATTAAACTATTGATCAGACGGTTCATACTGACCCAGATTTGATAAGTCGTATCTTCGTCTTTCTGTGAATAAAACAAGAAAAATCCATAGCCATTAACGTAAACTACGTGATCGAAGAGGCTGAATTTTTTTTGAGCAATAAATTTTTTCGAGGCACTGGAAGTCATGATGACTTGTCCACCACGACCGGAAGTAGCTGTAATAGAAGAACTACTCGATTTTACCCGAATGACAGTATCTTGCTTGGAATGACGATTATTTTGACTACTCCAGTGAATGAAACTAGGGATATCGTCGATATTAGCTCGATTCAAACTCATCATCTGACCTTCAGCTTCACGAGTTGTCATGAGCGTTTGTTGAATACCAACGATAATCAAGATCAAAGCACTGATTGATAAAGTAATGATAATAACTAATTTTTTAATACCTTGGTTAATTAATTCTTGATACGAAAGTGGTTTTTTAGCCATTATTCCGTCACATCCTCAAGTGAGTAACCGACCCCTCGAATAGTTTGAATCAGCGGTTTATTTTCTTTGCCGTCAATTTTACTACGTAAGTAGCCGACATAAACATCGACGACGTTTTGTTGCCCGAGAAAATCTTCTCCCCAAACGTTGTCTAATAACTCATCACGTGTAAAGACTTGCCCGACATGTTGTAAAAAAAACAACAAGAGATCGTATTCACGTCGAGTTAACTGGATATTTTCATCCTTTCGAAAGACTTGGTGAGATTTAGTATTCAAAGTTAAATCAGCAATTTTGTACGTTTGTTCTGGCTCAGTCATATGTTCCATTCTTCTTTGAATAACTCGAACTCTAGCCAATAATTCCTCAATTTCAAAAGGTTTAGTAATGTAATCGTCAGCTCCATTATCAAGACCGGCAACTTTATCACCAACATAGTCACGAGCAGTCATAACAATAACAGGAACTTGATCATGCTTACGAATTCTTCTTAAAACTTCCATACCATCGAGTTTAGGCAACATCCAGTCGAGCAAGATCAGGAGTAACTCGTTTTGGTATTTTTCATACATATCTAAAGCTTCAACCCCGTCATTAGCAATAACGACATCAAAATCCTCAAACTGAAGCTCTTTACCGACATAACTTGAAAGACTACGTTCATCTTCAACAATTAAAATTGTGTTTTTCATACTACAAATCTCCCAAAAAAGCGTTTTATACAATTATAGTAGCAAATCTTCCTTAATTCTAACTAAAAACTTTCTAATGCGTAATAATTACTAATTGTGTTACACTACTGAATGTACTAAAGAAGGATGACTCAAATGGAAAAAGCAATTGAAATTCTCAAAAAAAATAATTATAAGGTAACTAAACAAAGGACAGACCTGATTGGTTACCTAAAAAACTTTACGATTCACTATGTAGCAATCAGTGACATTGCCAATTATATGCGCTCATTGTATCCAGGAATGAGCAACAACACGATTTATCGGAATTTAAAAGAGTTCGCTGATATCGGTTTAGTCGAGTATCAGGAAAAAAATAAAACGCTGGTCAAGTATCAATGTGATTTTGCCCACCGTCACCACCATCATTTTGTCTGTAAGAATTGCGGCCGAGTAACAGAACTAAAAGCTTGTC
The DNA here is from genome assembly GCF_036913615.1 of Companilactobacillus miaonis. Lineage (NCBI taxonomy): Bacteria > Bacillati > Bacillota > Bacilli > Lactobacillales > Lactobacillaceae > Companilactobacillus > Companilactobacillus miaonis. The sequence goes on from NZ_JAYKTX010000004.1 coordinate 40,588, forward strand.
CAATGGAGTTCTTCTCAGATCAATTACCAGGATACACAATTGAGGGACATGCAATCGAGGTTTATGGTTTGTGTGCTAATTGTGCTAAGAAGTTGAAAAAAGAAACTGCTGACTTATAGTTGGCAGTTTTTTGTTCCGGGCTAAAATAACGGATCTATTGAATATTTGCTTTCCTTTTAGTTAAGGATAGTAAGTTCTATTCAAAGTGATGTTTTCTAACAGAATTGAATAACAAAAATAAAGAAGCAGTATTAATGAGAAATATCATTATGAACTGCTTCTTTATTTTGTTGCGGAAGACGGCATCAAACCACCACTCAAACTATAGAACAACACCATCCCAAATTTAGTGATTCAATTTATAATTCTTGTATCCCAACCCAATAAAGTAAGCAATCACTTCGTAAGTTGCGATGAAAAATGTTACTGGCCAGTTAGTGATGAAAGCTAAGTATAAACCTAGCCAAACGCCACTTAACGCTAAACCAACTGAAACCAGAATCATCTTAGGAACTGAATGAACCAAATACTTAGCAGTGGCTGCCGGTAAAGTTAGTAAAACAAAGACTAACAAGGAACCGACGATTTGGGCGCCGATGCTGACACTGAGTGCTAGAGTTACTAAGAAGATCACTGACAATAAACGAGTCTTTAGTCCGCTGGCTAAGGCACCAATATGGTCAAACGAATCAAAAGCTAGCGGTTTGTAAAAGATGATAAAGATAACAATGACAAAGATTGCCAAAATCAGTAATTGTTGAACTTCCTTGCTACTGATACCAACAATGCTTCCGAATAAAATATTGGTAGCGTAGCTACTTGATTTAGAAGAAAGGGATAAAAAGAGAATTCCTAATCCAATAAATAATGATGACATGGCACTGATCGAAGCTTCTCTTCGAGACGATTCATTGCTGAGACTACCTACGGCAATGGAACTGACGATAGTAAATAAAATCATTCCCGCTAAGGGGGAGATGCCAATGAAAATTCCGAAAGAAGCTCCGGCAAAGCCTATTTCTGATAAAGTGTGCGATAAAAATGACATATTTCTTGAAACTACGAAAACGCCGACTAAACCAGCGGTGATTGCGATAAAAGTACTGGCGATGAAGGCCTGGCGCATGAATTCAAATTGAAGCATTTTAAGCCTCCATGTTAAACATATTTTTAGAAACGTCAGTGACGTTGATTTCTTTTAAAGTCTTATTCTCAAAGAGTAGGGCTTTTTTGGTATATTTCTTAGTTAAATCATAATCATGAGTGATGAAAATTACTGTTAAGTGTTCTCTTTGATTAAGATCAGCGACTAGATCCATTAACTGTAACTTTACTTCCACGTCAAGACTGGCAGTTGATTCGTCCAATATCAAAATTTTTGGATCATTCAAAAGTGCTTGAGCTAGATAGGCTTTTTGCTTTTCACCACCAGAAGCTAAGCCTAATGGCCGGTCTTTTAAAGCAGTTAAACCGGTTTTTTGGAGGATAGTTTGAATTTTTTGATTCTGTTCTTGGCGCTTAGAAAAGTTCAGAGTGAATTTATTATTTAAACGGATAAATTGTTCGATGCTTAATGGATAGTCGTTGTCAATATTTCGAAATTGTGGAACGTATCCGATGGCGTGATGGGACATTTGCAAGTTTCCTGAAGTCGGCTTTTCCAAACCCATCATGATCTTAACTAAAGTCGTCTTGCCAGATCCGTTGGGACCGATCAGACTGACGAATTCGCCATCGGAAATCTCGAAATTTAAATTTGAGAAGACTAGTTGGTCGCCAAATGATTTGCTTAATTGTTGCGCTTGAATCATGTTATTCACCTTGTAAAATTTTTTCTAAATCTTGGTATTGAGAGAGCATCCATTGCTTGTAAGTCTTACCTTTTGGCAATGTTTCAGTAACTTTGAGAACAGGGATGTCGTTTTTCTCAGCTTTTTGAACGAGGTTATTGATAACTTTGTTGTCAGTTTGTGAATTGAGGACGAAGAAGGCTACCTTCTTGTTCTTGAGACCATTGTTCATCTTCTGAATTACTTGTGGAGTAGGGTCGGTACCATTTTCAATCGCCTTTTCAAAACTCTTGTTAGCGACTTTATAACCGATAGCGTTTAATGAATAGTCGAAAACGGGTTCGCTGACATAGACGGAATTGTTATCACGCTTGGCAGTTTCTTTTAACTTGCTTAATTGTTTTTGGACCGGTTTAAGAGTATCAATATATTTTTGAGCATTCTTTTCAAAGTAGGCCTTATTTTTAGGTTGTTTCTTAGCTAATTGTTTAGCGAGATACTTAGCATATTTAGGCATGGTTTGAGGTTCGTACCAAATGTGAGGATTGTCACCCATTTTTTTGTGCATGACATTTTCACCAATTTTAATGAAAGTACTGTTATCATCTTGATTTAATTTATTCATCCAAGAATCATAACCTAATCCGTTGGCAACGGTGATATCAGCTGTACTGACTTTTTTAGCAATATTGGTAGTTGGTTCATAGTCATGTGGATCGACGTTAGGATTGTCGATGATAGAAGAAACAGTCCCTTTATTGCCAACGACGGCTTTAGCAACTTCACCGTAAAAATCAGTAGTCGTAACGATCTGTAACTTAGAGGACTTTTTGGTATGAGCGGAACAACCAGTTAAAAAGACGACAAAGAGTAGCAGAATTGTAATGAAACGTGCTTTTTTTGAAAACATAATAATCTCCCTTAATGATAAATAATACTATTCAATCATAAAGTAACTATCCAAAAATGTAAATGATAAAATTTACTATTTGATTATAAATATAAAAAAACTGCATTGCAAGAATGCAGTTCTTATAGGAAATTATCGTTATTGGTTATTTTGAACATATTTAGCTAATGCTTCAATATGCATTTTAATTTCATCACGAGCCTCACGAAAATCATCCATTATTTCTTCTTCACTGCCAGTGCTGAGAGCGGGATCTTGAATTGGCCAGTGCAACCAGCGACTGTTTTGAGGAATGATGCACTTATCACGAGCCTCACCGCATAAAGTAACTACAACTGTTGCATTTTGCATGAACTCGTCATTAATTACTTTGGAAGTCTGGTTGGAAATGTCAATGCCATCTTCAGCCATGATCTTTACAGCGTAAGGATTAACGCCATCAGCTCTGATACCGGCACTTTGAATATTCCAGTTAGGTAAATACTTTTTAGCATACCCTTCAGCGATTTGACTCCGACAGGAGTTTCCAGAACATAGAAAATAAATACTATAATTACTCATTGTTTTTTATTCCTAATTTAATTTGGCATTCTGGACATAATCCATAAACTTCCATGTGATTACCGGAAATCATGTAGCCAGAAATTTCAGCCGTTTTTTGTTCGAGATTTTTTTCAGTGTCGCTAAAACCAGGATACGTAACGTCTACTATCCGACCACAGTTCGTACAAATGGCGTGATAGTGGGGTGTTCCAAAATAATCGTAGTGGGTACTTCCGTCACCATTTTGTAACTCCACGACTAAATGATGGTCAACGAAAGTATTAAGGGTATTATAAATCGTAGATGCTCCCATATTTGGAAGCTCTTTGCCTAGAGCGTCACGAATTATTTCCACAGTTGGGTGGTTATGATGGCTAACTAGATAGGCCAAAATAATGTGGCGTTGTGGTGTAACTCGTAGTTTATGATCTTTTAAGATTTGCAATGTTTCTTCCATTACTGCATTACTAGCCATGAGTGTTCTTCCTTTCTACTTAGGAATCATTACAATGTAATTATATTACTAAAGGTCAAGTATTTACAATAAAAGCTATTTAAAAAGTTGGAACCGTTTTATTGAGGGCTGAAGGTTTACTTTTCTGAAAATAAGGATTACTATGTATTCGTTAATAAGTAAGAACCATTCCAATGTGATACATACAATTAAGGAGTGAGTACCATGCCTAAAGCAAAGAAAAAACAAAGTTTAGCGGAAAAAATCAATGTTATGCGTGCCAGTGTTATGGGTGCCAATGATGGAATCATTTCTATCGCCGGTATCGTTATTGGTGTTGCCAGTGCCCAGAGTAACAATCATGCGATATTTTTATCAGGTATTGCTGGGATGTTAGCCGGAACGGTTTCAATGGCTATGGGTGAATGGGTTTCTGTAAGTACCCAACGTGATACTGAAAAGCGTGCAATTGAAAAAGAATCAGCTAAATTAGATGGTCATTATGACGATGAATTTAGTTTCATTCGTGATAAGTATCATGCAACCGGTATTTCGAAAGAATTAGCAACACAAGCTACTACTGAAATGTTACAAGATGATCCAATAAATGTTGCTGTTCGTGAAAGATATGGTTTTAATCCTAAGGAACAAACAAGTGCCATCGCGGCGGCCATGGCTTCAATGATTTCGTTCCCAACTGGATCAATTTTGCCATTAGTTTCAATCACTATGTTCCCTCAAAGTATCAAAATGATTGCGACTGTGATTGCGGTCATTATCGCCTTGACGATTACTGGTTATGCAGCTGCTACTTTGGGCGGTGCTAATCGTGGTAAAGCTGTGATTAGAAATGTTGTCTCAGGATTATTGACAATGTTTGTAACTTATCTGATTGGATCATTATTCGCACATTAGTGGGAGGGAAAGATTATGAAAACTATGACAATGTCTAAACCAAAGAAACAAAAAAAGACGATGGCTGAACGTTCGAATACCCTTCGGGCTGGTGTGTTAGGATCTAACGATGGAATTCTAACTGTCGTTGGGGTTTTGTTCTCAGTTGCCGTTGCTACAACAAATACTTTTACTATTTTTATTGCCGGCTTGTCTGACTTACTTGCATGTGCTTTTTCAATGGCTTCAGGTGAATATGCCTCAGTTAGCTCTCAAAAAGATACTGAAAGAGCTGCGATTGAAAAAGAACGTGAACTGATCAAAAGTGATTTTCAATCTGAATTGGATGTCGTAGCTGACTATTACGTTGATCGTGGTGTCACGAAAGAAACATCTTATAAGATTGCTAAGGAATTAATGGACCAGGATGCTTTAGGAACCGTCGTTAGAGTCAAGTATGATTTACAACTAGGACATTATATGAGTCCTTGGGATGCAGCTTTTTCATCATTAGTATCTGCATCTGCCGGTGGGATTTTCCCGTTAGTTGCCATGACTTTATTACCATCTGCTATCAAATGGCCAGGAACAATTTTAGCAGTTACTTTATCAGTCGGTTTGACTGGCTTTCTCAGTGCTAAATTAGGTGATGGTCTAGTAAAGACCGCAATTATTAGAAATATCATTGTCGGTTTGATTACCATGGCTATTCACTATTCAGTTGGTTTAATGCTTTAAAAAACAACAAATATGATATAAAAAATATCGTAGGGGTTTCTTTTCCTTACGATATTTTTTTGTTTAAAATGTGAATAATTCTATAATAGGGGTAGAAAAGATTTCAGGGGGGAAAAATGGGAAAGAGGATAGTGCAACTATTTTTTATTCTAACGATGATTACGGGCTTAGTTAGAATTAATTCAATTAGGGCTGCCACAGTAACGACGGCAAATTTTTCCGATTACACCGTCTCCAATGATTCTTATCAAGCAAAGATTAACTTTCAGTTATCTGGCGAAGGAAATCAGCTGATTTTGTATTCACCGGATTCGAAAAACCTTGATTTGACTAGTTTGAAGGAACAATTGGGGAATGAAAATGTAGTCGTCGGCAATAATGGCCAAATATTAGTGAATTTGAAACAAAAAATGTCGAATAATGATTCGGGTACTTTTTATAAAAATCGTTAATTGAGAAAACACGGTAATTTATTGCCGTGATGAATCAATGATTTATGCGATTTTAGGCGTTTCTACAAACGTATGTTCCCCTAATGTGATATAATTACGATACCAAATCATGGGAGGGGGTTCATATGGTCTTAAAGGGTATTAAATTACGCATCTATCCAAATGATTACCAAAAGGAACTGATTGAATATAACTTTGGCGCTAATCGTTTCGTTTGGAATAATATGTTAGACATGATGATCAAACGTCATGAAAATAATCCTGATTTGAAATCTTTGAAAGCATTTGATTTGAATTATATTTTAACAACTTTCAAAAAAGAACACAGGTGGTTAAAGAAAGCTGAAAGCACTAGCTTACAAGTTTCTAATAAAGACTTATTTGAAGCCTACAAGGGATTCTTTAGTAAGAAGCGTAAATTTCCACGGTTCAAAAGTAAGAAGTTCCCAAAACAAAGTTATCAATGTAAATTTGTTAATAATAATATTGAAATTATCGATAATTCTTACATTAAATTGCCTAAACTTGGAGTAATGAAGTATAAGAACAAGAAGGCTATCCCTAGTATTATCAAGTATGTAACGATTCGTAAATCATCTACTAACAGGTATTACGCCGTTTTAACAGTTGATGAAGAAACTGTTAAATTGCCAAAAACCAATAATGTTGTTGGTCTTGATATGGGAGTCTCAGACTTAGTTATCTGTTCAGATGGAGATAAGTATAAAACTATCCGTTTTGATAAGAAACTTGCTAAAAATAAACATTATTGGGAAAAACGATTAGCTAGAAGACGTGCTCAAGCTTTAAAGGATATCCAAAGAAAGAAGAAGTACGGTCTAGTAGACCCTAAGCCCTTAGAACAATACTCAAATTACATGAAAGCTAAACTTATGGTAGCTAAGTATAGTGAGAAGATAGCTAATCAAAGAAAAGACTATCTCCATAAAATAACTCGTGAATTAGTTGGAAATAATGATTTGATTGTTATTGAGGATTTGAAAACCAAAAATCTTCTTGGTAATCATAAACTATCACGTGCTATTGCTAATCAATCATGGAGAGCATTAAGACTAATGCTTGAATACAAATGTGAATGGTATGGAAAACAATTTTTAGTTGTTAATCCTTTTAAAACTAGTCAAATCTGTTCTAACTGTGGTTACGATGACGGTAAACATGGTTTGAGTATAAGAGAATGGGATTGTCCTAATTGCGGTATTCATCATGATCGTGATATCAATGCAAGTAAAAACATATTGAATAATGGCATGGAACAAGCCTTAGTAAAATAGTTCTAGCCTCTACCGACCGGTTGAAATACTAGTTGGCAAGTATGGAATGTTCCTAGAAGCTCGGTACTTTAGTGCCGATGTAGTTCACAAATTTGAAGCTGGAGGGAAAGTTTTAGTTTCATCAATTTTGTATTTCGTTGTCGGTAACGATCTAAAATTAACCGTTCCGAGTTTGATTGATTTTGGAACTCACAAGCCATCAGATTATGAAAAAGGATTCGAGAGTTCACCGACGGTTACTGGTGAATTATCGATTTTTGATGGTCGTAATGGGGATGGAACTGCTCATTATAATGGTAATTTGCAACTTTTGGCTTCGGCTAGTGATTTTGTTAATGATAAAGGCCATCAATTAAACGCTAGTTTGCTTTGGAATGGTCAGAGTATTTCAAATAATGAAAATAAAGTAGGGGAATTAGTTCCACCAACTGCCAGTGATCCAGCGTTTAAGGATTTTACTGAAGATGTTAAGAATGATTTGAAGCTATTAGTTCCTAAAAATACAGCGACTGAAAGTGGAAAGTATTCAAGTACCGTTACTTGGACTTTACAGGATACTTTGCAGTAAAATAGATAATTATTAACATTAAAATAGGCCAAGGTAATCGTGTTTTGATTGCCTTGGCCTATTGTTTTTGGTGTAGTTTTGTTTTTTTAAAAGTGTAATTCTATTTGGGAATAACCATGGTTCTATGCGATATAGTCAAAACGCGTTCCATGCTCTACTTCTAAAACGCGTTCCACAGGCCAGGACTTGGACATATAGCTACGCTTCCCAAATTATCCGCAAAGTGCGCGGACAATTCGTGAAGCTAGGCTATCTGCCAAGTCCTAAGCGGGCCTGTTCCACACTCTACATATATTTCTCGAGTTCCATTCTGAACTTCTCTTCTGGTTGATAACCAACCATTCTACCAACAACATTACCGTCTTTTTTAACGATAAATGTAGGGATTCCTTGGATTCCGAAGTTATTTGGAGTTTCGGGGTTCTTGTCAACGTTCATGGATGTGAACTTGATCTTGTCACCTAATTCGTCTTTTGATGATAACTTCTCCAAAATAGGGTTCATCATTTTACATGGAGGACACCAGTCAGCGTTAAAGTCGGTGATTACGAGTCCTGAATTTGTTTCGTCATTGTATGTCTTGTCTGATAATTCTGTAATATTAGCCATCATTCAAGCTCCTTCTCAATTTCTATAAAAATAATATACCCCCTAGGGTAAATTAAATCAACTATTTTGTTTTCTCAGCAATCACACAATTAATAAAGCAATAATTTGCGACCCGGTACCCGCATAGGTATAATAGTAAAAAGAATTCAACTTGGGAGGCAAGTTATGACACAAACACCCGAAGAAGTAGCCAGCAAAAAAATTACCAGTCGACTTAAACGTTCACGTGGACAACTCGACGCCGTTTTAAGAATGATGGATGAAGGCAAGCCTTGTAACGAAGTATTAATGCAATTGTCTGCCGTTAAATCAAGTGTCGACAAAGCAATGAAACTCGTCATTGCTCAGAATATTCGTAAAAATTCCAATTGTACCAGCGAAAAACAATTAGCAGAATTGCAAGAATCATTGGATTTAATGCTAAAGACTAAATAGAATTAATTAGATTGTGCTTATTTCTGAAGTTTGGTTAGTGGTTAATGCCGTCTTCCGCAACAGCTCTGGGAAATGACTGGAACGCTCTGGACACGACTTGAAGCCTTTTTCAAAACCGAAAAAAGTCTCCAAGCTCGGTCTTCTTGTAAATGCTAAAGCATTAACAAGAATTTCAGAGCTGAGCATTTCCCAGAGCTGTTACTCCAGACTAGATTTTGGATTTTTGCAGTTATTCCTGTAAATTTTGAAATGGATACGTTATATGTTGATACTTTAATTTTCCCCGAATTTTCTAAAAATCCAACTTTTGTCTTATTTCAAAAAGATTCTTGATGCTATAATAATCACCAAAGAGAGGCGATTAGAATGATTCGGTTTGGAAAGAAGATCAATTTGAGACCATTATTAATTGGTTTGATTGTGGCCTTTATCCCTGGCAGTTTCTTCTATGCGTTTTTTGGTGCCTGGATGGGTCTATTCGTTGGACTTTGTTTCTTTGCAGCAATTTTTATTTATTATTACATCAATTCACCAAAAGTCTTCAATTATTGGCAATTCGATGGTGAGAATGTTGAATATTATGATATGTCAAATTCTTGGAAGCGTGCTTTGATGATTTTATTCCCACATTTTGTCAAAATGGATTCAATATCAAAAGAAGAGATTAAGTCGGTAAAAGTATTGGGAGACATGAATGAAATAAAGAAATTGCCATCAATGGTGCCAGTTTCTAATGCTTACAATATTTTCTCAGCGCAAATGTCGATGATGAAAAATCCATTAGCTATTAAGATTACTACGATCGATGGTAAGGTTATTAACCTAGATATTTCTCGTGATTACACTTATGACAAGGATAAGACGACGCAAAGTGTCGATAATTTCTTGAGTGATGTTAAAATTTCATAATTTAATCAAAATAAAGAAGCCGTACTAGTGAAAATATCATTAGTCGGCTTTTTGTTTTGGACTTTTTAGTTATTTTTTAGGATGAAACTCGGTAACGTATAAACGGTTGGTAGTTATTAATAAATAAATTATGCGAATCATTTTTGAGTGTAACTGACTCAAAGCTCGATTCTTAGTGGTATTTGCTTTGGCAGTTAGTTTTTGTTCGAAGTCGTTTTTGAAGACTGGATCTGTTTGCGCGAGTGTATTGATTATTTCTTTTAGATAGTAAGTTGCGGTTCTGTTTTTTTTGGAATATGAAGATAATTGAGAATCGTTATTAAATCGTGCAATCTCGCCAACCTCACCTAAAAAGCCAGCCGCGTAAACCGGTTTGACACCAGGAAAAGATGCAAATAATTTATGATTTGGATTCAGAATCTATGCCAATAAATAATTTCATAAAATTTTCCTCTCTTTATTCATACATTTTGAAAACTAGCCCCAAATTGTCTTTAAAACGTGCTATATTGTCTTATGGTAAACGATTTCAGAATTTATTCAAAAGGGATGATGGATAATGGACGAAGTACCAAAAACAGTTACGAATATTAGTTGGTTTGAAGGAGAGGTCATTACAGTTGATTTTGATCGCTCTGTTGAGTTTGACCCTAAGCAGTATTCAGAGTTGACTAAATTAGGTCGTTGGATTGATTCCGATGACTTATCAAAGTTTTATTTAGTCAGAAAATCAGATTCGGTTTTCCCAGATGATGTTATCAACAAAGTTTTGGGTAAGCTCAGTCTCAACGGCTACGAATTGATTCACCGGTACGTAGCATACGCATAGAACAAAATTCCGACCAATTATGGCAGTTGGTCGGAATTTGCATTTTATACAAATGTCACGAAATCTTCATCCCAAATATTTTCAAAAAATGAAATCGTATCTTCAGCGGTCATATAATTATTGTCGAAGGTAGTTGTGGCATCATGCTTCAGTTGAATTTTATACCCTAAATTGTGAGCTACGGTAATTGTAGTGTTACAACAGTATTCAGTTTGGGCACCACAAATTTCAATGGTTTTGATATTTTTCTCTTGTAAATTTTTTTGAAGGTCAGTGTGATAGAAGGCGTCATAGTGAGTTTTATTTAACTTGAGGTCTTCTTTTTTTGCGTCCAAATTTTTGGTCAATTGCCATAAATCACTATTCAAAACCAAATTCTTATCGTGATGTTGAATAAAAATGATTGGTAAATTCTCTTCTCGGTAAAGTGTGATACGCCGATTGATTCGATTAATAAGATCATTGAAGTTGTAGCTGTATCGAAGTGCTTTTTGCATGTCGATTACAATAAGTGTATCTGCCAATTTTGCCATCAAATCACATCCTTTAAAAATTTCCTCAACTTGAGATTAACATTAAGCTGATGCCAATGAAAGCGATGTTATTACGATATGTCTTTATTTTAAAATTTGTCATGGAATCGCTTTTGTATTTATAATAAGTGATAATAAATTTTAAGGTAGAAACTATGAAAAAATTAAAAGTGTTTTCAATAATTTTAGGAATCTTACTCGTGATTGTTTTAGCAGTCGGGGGAGTCTTCGCTTATCGAACGCAGGATGCCTTGAATTCTTTGAATACAAACAAAAATAGTGTTTCGAAAAAAATTAAACAAGGCAAGCCATTTTCAGTTTTGTTACTGGGGGCTGATACAGGGGCTGATGGTCGAGTTGATCGTGGTAATTCTGACACGATGATGCTGTTGACCTTTAATCCTAAAAAGCAGCAAACTGTAGCATATTCAATTCCACGTGATTCTCTGGCTGAAATGGTCGGTGACAAAGAAAAGAATGTCCAAAAGATTAATGCGGCCTATAATATTGGGCTATCACCCATGGCTAAGAAAACTGTCGGCAGTCTATTAGGCGTACCTGTCGATTATCATGTGGCAATCAATATGGACGCTTTAAAGAAGACCGTTGATTTTGTCGGCGGGGTGACCGTTACAAGTGACTTAAAAGTCTCTTTTGATGGTGTGACGATTCCTAAAGGAACTCATCATCTCAATGGTAAGCAAGCTCTTACTTATGCGCGGATGCGTTATCAAGATCCACGTGGAGATTACGGTCGACAAATTAGACAGCAACAAATTTTAAAAGCTGTAGCTAAAAAACTAGAAACACCGAAGTATTTAGTTAAAATTCCAGATTTGATCAAGACTTTGAAGAACGACATCAATACTGATTTAACAGCCAAAGAAATCGATGAAATAGTTTTGAAGTATCATTCAAGTTCAAAGAATATGGACTTCAATCAACTTCAAGGAAAAACTGCTTGGATCAATGATAGTTCTTATCAAATTTTACCAACCGATACGATGCAAAGAGCTTCAAATAATTTACGAGATAATTTAGGTTTGAGTAATCAAACTTTGAATAATACCGAGACTAAATTGAATGCGAAGAATGAAGACTTCTTTAATGATGAAGATAGTACGGATTATGATACTTTCGGTTTAGATACGACTTACTATACTGATAGCACTTATTAAAAAAAGGCGACCCCCACGGCGGGTCGCCCTTTTTTGTACTGAAACGAGTTACACAGGAGCAGCTCCTGTTCCACTCTCTATAATGTAATATCTGCTGTGATCGAGCTGGTCTTGTATGGAAAACGGGATTGGGAAATTTCAAATGGTTGACCGTCATCTAAATAACTCAGTTGGTCAATTACCATAACGGGTTCACCAATTTTCTCGGCAATACCAGTTTCAAGATCTTCTTTTGTTGCGGCATCGGCCCGAACTGTTCGATGTGATCCTTCGATGCTTAGATTGGCTACTTTTAATAGATGTCCATAAATTGAACCTTCTAAAACTTTTTTAGTCAAAGTGGCAATGGAAGTAGGCATAATAGTGTGTTCATAAGCAAAGATTTCCCCATTAACATAACGAACACGACGGATGACATAAACCGGTTGAGTAGCAGGGATGATCAATTCGTCTGCTTCTTTTTGTGTAGGTATACGAGCTGATAACTCTAAAACTTTACTCGTTACTTTTTTACCTTGATTGGTCATGGTTGCACCTAATGGCTTATCAATAGGAGAAACTTGTCCACGACCGGAGGTAGAGTCATCTGGAAGATAGTCTTTTCTAACATAGGTTCCAGAACCTCTTTTTGAATAAACCATCCCTTCAACAATCAATAGTTGTAAGGCTTTGTGAACGGTAATTCTAGTAGTATTGAATTTCTTTGCGATTTGATTTTGATCAGGCATTAATTCACCAGGTTCATATTTCCCGGATTTAATATCTTCTCTGATGCCGTCAGCAACTTCCTTATATTTATATGCCATTTTACTGATATCTCCTAATAAATCATTCGAATTCATTCTATCATGATTGAAAACGTTTTTCCTTATATTTTAAAAAGTATATACTTTTTTCTCTGAAAGTGTTTACAAGGACGAAAAATAATGTATACTGTAAACGTATTCAAAAATAAATGTGTGAGGTAGATGAATAGTATGACAGATAAATTACCAGAGAATTTCTTTTGGGGTAATTCAACTTCCAGTATGCAAACTGAGGGCGCTTGGAATATTGGAGGCAAAGGTAAATCCGTCTACGATGTGAGACCGGCTACAAAGGATGCTTCTGATTGGCATGATGCAATCGATGAATATCACCGTTATGGCGAAGACTTTGATTTGATGGCTAAACAAGGGATGAATTTCTATCGTTTTCAAATTTCTTGGAGCCGGGTAAATCCAAAGGGTGACGGCGAATTCAATGAAGAAGGTATCGAATTTTACAATAAGTTGATTGATGCACTTTTGGCTAAAAACATCACACCGATGATTTGTTTATACCATTTTGATATGCCTCTTCATTTAGCAGAGGAATACAACGGATTTCTATCACGCCACGTCGTCGATGCTTTTGTTCGTTATGGTGAAGAAATGGTCAAACGCTTTGGAGACCGTGTTAAATATTGGATTACATTCAATGAACAAAATCTCTATCACATGAGTGAGGCATTTAGAATTGCCGGTTACTTAAAAGGTGACAAAACAGATGATGAGTTGTATCAAATTAGCCATCACGTAATGTTAGCTCACGCTGGAGTAACTAATTACATTCATGAAAATACTGATTGCGAAATTGGTGGGATGCTTGCATATAGTGAAGTTTATCCGGCATCACCAAATCCAAAAGATATTTTATACGCTCGCCAAATCAACGAGTTTCTCAATCGCGATTTGTTAGATGTTTTCGTCTATGGTCGTTATTCTAATGAGGTTCTTACCTTCATTAAGAACCACAACATTGATATGGATTACAAACCAGAAGATGATGAAACTTTGATCAAAGTGACATCTGACTTTATTGCTTTTAGTTACTATCGTAGCGATACGATTGATTCAACTAAAGTTCCTGAAGGCACAATTCCAAATTACTACTTAGACAAAGGTGTTAAGAAGAACCCATATTTGGAAACTTCAGAATTTGGTTGGCAAATCGATCCACTCGGTTTCAGAGACATTTTGACAAAAGTTTACAACGAATATGGAGTACCAATGTTCCCAATCGAAAATGGTATCGGTGTTCGTGAAGATTTCGATGGCAGTGAGATTCAAGATGATTATCGTATCAAGTACCATCGTGACCATATCCAAGCTATGAAAGACGCTATGTTTGAAGATGGTGTTGAAGTAATTGGATATCTAGGTTGGGGCTTGATCGACATTCCTAGTTCAAGCGGTAACATGGACAAGCGTTATGGAACTGTCTATGTTAACCGTACTAACCACGATCTTAAGGACATGAAACGTGTTCCTAAGAAGAGTTACTGGTGGTTGAAGCACGTTATCGCAACTAATGGAGGTGATTTGTCAGATTTGGATTAGGATTTGAATTTTTTATAAACTTTTTTCGGGGGCGAAAGTATGTCATTACAGAATTCAAAAGCGGCTGACAAATTTGCGACGTTTGCAGCCAAAATGGGTGCGCAAATTCATCTACGTTCATTGCGTGATGCGTTTGCCACAATCATGCCGTTGTATATCCTTGCCGGATTAGCGGTCTTGTTAAATAACACAGTCTTTACTTGGATCTTCAAAGGTAAGACTCTATTGCATGTTCAATATTGGGGAACCTTATTGAGTAATGCGACATTAAATATTTCAGGTATTTTAATTGCAGCTATGATTGGTTATTGTTTAGCTAAGAATAGAAAATTTGATAACCCAATCGCTGCTGCCTTGGTATCAATGGCAGCCTTAGTTACTATGATGCCTAATACAGTTAAATTAATTCCAGATGGTGCTAAAAAAGCAGTTGATGTTTCAGCTGTTCTACCATATTCAAACTTAGGTACAGGAGCAATGTTTGCCGGTGTTATCGTTGGTTTGCTTGCTACTGAAGCCTTTGTCAGAATTTCAAGAATTAAGAAATTGCAAGTTCACTTAGGTGATAACGTTCCACCAGCTGTTGGTAAATCATTTGATGTTTTGATTCCTATCATCATTGTTCTATCATGTTCAGCTATTATTTCAGCACTACTTTACAACTTGTCAGGAATGAACTTGATCAACTTGATCACAACATTCATCCAAGAACCATTACGTCACATTGGTACAGGTATCTGGGGAGTTATCATTCTTTACTCACTAGGTAACTTACTCTGGTTGTTCGGTATTCACCAATCAGTTATTTACAGTTCAATCCTAGAACCACTTTTGATCATCAATATTACACAAAACATTGCCGCATATAATGCTGGTAAAGCTATTCCTAATATTATCAATGTTTCCCAAGTTCAAACTTATGGTTTGATGGGTGGTTCCGGTTCAACACTTTGTTTACTAGTTGCTACATTCTTAGTTGGACGTAGCGCCGTAACAAAGAACGTTTCAAAATTGTCAATCGCACCTGGTATTTTCAACATTAACGAACCTGTTATCTTCGGTTACCCAATCGTTTATAACATTTCACTAGCTATCCCATTCGTATTAGTTCCAGTTATGGGTCTTGTAATTAGTTACGTAACAACAACATTAGGTTGGATGAGTCCTTGTGTCATTCAAGTTCCATGGACAACACCAATCGGATTCTCAGCCTTCTTAGCAACTGCTGGTGACTGGCGTGCTGTTGTCATTCAATTGATTACCTTTGTTCTAGGTGTTCTAGTTTACATTCCATTCGTAATGATCAACGATAAAGTTCTTATGAAGGAATCTAAGACAGATACAGTTGAAACAGCTTAATAGTTAGAAATACTAATTACTTAACAAACACTTCACAAATTATGTGGAGTGTTTTTTTTATAACGAGTATGATGATAATTGTAAGAAACATACAATTGGGGGAAATAAAATGACAGATCGTATCGAATTATCAGCTTGTACATCAATCATGGTGGGTAAGAAAGCTTCCATGGATGGTGCAACTTATATCTCAAGAAACGAAGATCGAATGAACGCAATTTATCCGAAAAAAGTGATCGTGCAACCAAGTGTTAATAACCGTCACGCAACTTATGTTTCAGCGTACAACCAAATGACTATGCCATATCCAGAAAATGGCTATCGCTACACTTCAACGCCTAGTGTCGACCAAACAACTGGTCCTAATGAAGAAGATGGTTTCAATGAAAAGAATGTTGGCATGAGTGCAACCGAAAGTGTTTACGCTAACGAAAAAGTTTTAGCCTGTGATCCATATGTGGAGAATGGTTTGGCTGAAGATTCACTAGCTACATTGGTGTTACCTTATATTGATTCAGCACGAGATGGAGTTAAATACTTGGGTGAACTAGTCGCTAAATATGGTTCAGCTGAAGGAAATGGCTTGCAATTCAACGACAAAGATGAAGTTTGGTACATGGAAGTTGTTACTGGTCATCAATGGGTAGCGGTTCGTATTCCTGACGACTGTTACGCCGTAGCTGCCAACCAGGTGGCAATTCAAGATATCGACTTCAACGACCCAGAAAATTATATGTGGGCTGATGGTATTCAAGAATTTGTTGCCGAAAATAATTTGAACCCTGACTTCGACCGTTGGGACTTCCGTCATATTTTTGGAACGGATACTGAAAAGGACCACCATTACAACACACCAAGAGTTTGGTTTGCTCAAAAATACTTAAATCCATCAATTGAACAAGATCCTGAATCAGCTGAATTACCATTCATCAGAAAAGCTGAAAAGAAAATCGCAGTTGAAGACATTCAGTATATTTTAAAATCTCACTACAACGAAACAAAATATGATCCACTAGGTAGCGGCAGTGAACACGACAAGAAAACTTATCGTTCAATCTCACTTTCCAGAACCGCCAATTCCCACATTTTACAAATGCGTGATTCCAGTAAAAATGGAGCTGCAGGTGTAGAGTGGACCGGCTTTGGTATACCAAGCTTCTGCCCACAAGTACCATTTTTCACCAATGCTAACGACATCGACGAATCATACAGTTACACACCAGAAAAGTTAGATTTGAAGAGCGCTTACTGGTTATATACAACCCTAGCCATGGTAGTAGAAAGCCATTACAAAGAATTCGTCGAACCAAATTTAGACTATCAAAAAGCCTTGTCACAATGGGCCAGAACAAAAATTGCTGCAGTAGACAAGAAAGCCGAAACCATGTCAGGAGAAGCATTGACAGATTATTTAACACAGATGAATAAGGAAATAGTTAAACACTATAATGATAAAACCAGAGAACATTTAGCCGATTTAGTTACTAAAGGTGCTGAGATGTCGAAGTTGACATTCTTGATGGATCCAAATTTGTAGAGCGTGAAGCAGGCCCGCTTAGGACTCGACAGATAGCCTAGCTTCACGAATTGCCCGCCGCACTTTGCCGGCGATTTGGGAAGCGTAGCTATATGCCGAGTCCTGGCCTGCGTAACGCGTTTTAGCTATATAGCATAGAACCATGGTTATTCAAATAGAATTACAACCAAAATCCAAACAAATAGAACCCAACCCCAAAACATAGTAAAATAACAGCGAATACAAAAAGTATCCGCTGCTTTTGTTTTTAAAGAAAAAATATCTCGAGGAAAAAGTTATGAAAGAATTACGTTTCAAAAGTGTCTTTGACATCATCGGCCCCGTCATGGTTGGCCCTAGCAGTTCACATACCGCCGGGGCAGCCAGAATCGGCAAAGTGGTCCATGATATTTTCGGCGAGAAACCAGAAAAAATTACCATCGATCTCTATGAATCATTTGCCAAAACCTATCGAGGCCACGGAACTGACGTCGCCTTAGTTGGTGGATTATTAGGGATGGAACCTGATGATAGAAGACTCGCAGATTCCTTAAAAATGGCTTATGAGCAAGGAATTAAAGTGGCCTTTGTTCCTAAGAGCGACAAAGTAGAACATCCTAATACGGCTAAAATCACCCTAGTTAAAGGTGATCACGATCTGAGCGTGACAGGTGTTTCGATTGGTGGCGGAAATATTCAAATTTCAGAAATCAACGGATTCAAGATGTCACTGAGTTTGGGCACCCCAACTTATATCACAGTTCACCAAGATGTTGCTGGAATGATCGCCAAAGTGACGGACGTTTTTTCGGAATTGAATATCAATATCGGTACTATGACGGTCACTCGAGCTTCTAAAGGTGAGAAAGCTATCATGATAATTGAAGTTGATGAACGTCGCGACAAAGCAGAAATCCTACAAAAATTACGTGCCTTATCACATGTTGATAACGCCACTTACTTTGAATAGAGGTACAAAGATGTTTTATACGATAAAAGAATTAGTTAAACAAAGTGCTGATTACGATTCCGTAGCTGATTTAATGGTTCAAACGGAAATGAAAAATACCGATCGTAGTAAAGAGTTTATTCGCACGACTATGGAACGCAATTTACAAGTCATGGAAGATTCTATTAAGGAAGGTATTGCCGGAGTAAAGTCAGTAACTGGTTTGACTGGTGGGGATGCCAAAAAGATGAATGCCTACATTGAAAACGGTGATTTTTTAAGTGGAGAACCAATTCTTGAAGCCGTTCGCAACGCTATAGCGGTCAACGAAGTCAATGCCAAAATGGGCTTGATCTGTGCAACGCCGACTGCCGGTAGTGCTGGAGTCTTGGCCGGAGTATTAGTAGCGACTCGAGATAGATTGCATTTAACTAGAGACCAACAAGTTGACTTTTTATTTACCGCTGGAGCTTTTGGCTTAGTGATTGCTAATAACTCATCGATTGCTGGGGCTGAAGGAGGTTGCCAAGCCGAAGTAGGTTCCGCTGCCGCAATGGCCGCCGCTGCTTTAGTTTGTGCTAAAGGTGGAACAGCTCAACAAGCGGCTGAAGCGATTTCTATCACTTTGCAAAATATGATGGGCTTGATTTGTGATCCAGTTGCCGGATTAGTCGAAGTTCCTTGTGTTAAGAGAAATGCCCTAGGAGCTTCACAAGCAATGATCTCAGCTGATATGGCATTAGCTGGTATTACTAGTGTTATTCCAACTGATGAAGTAGTAGAAGCAATGCATCGAGTTGGACAACAAATGCCATCAATTTTTAAAGAAACGGCTGAAGGTGGTTTAGCAACGACACCAACTGCTTTGAAATTGAAGAAAGAAATTTTTGGTGACTAGAAGTGTTTTTACGTAATTTGTATATTGTGAAAAGATTTTAATAATAAAGTTTGAAACTGTCATGAATAGAAAGGGACATAAAAGGGATAAATTGTCTTTAATGATGAATTCAAATGATGGGAATATAATGTGAAAAATTCAGAATTCATATTAATCTATAACTCCGAAGTAGCTTCTCCGAGTCAAAAAGGATTTAATATTGCAGAACGTTTCAATTTAAAATTAATACCTTGGAATAATAAGTACGAAATACTAAAATTAAAGTAATTATCGAACCTTTGGAATTCCAAAGGCTCTTTTTATAAGTGGGGGAAAATTATGAAACGACAGACACATTCAGCTTGCACATCAATCATGGTAGGTAAAAAAGCTTCACAAGATGGCTCTAATTTTATTGCCCGAAATGAAGATAATTTCGTCGCTATTTGGCCTAAGAAGTTCTTTGTTCAAAAAGCCGTCGATAATCAAGATAAAAAATATGTTTCACCTTATAATCAATTAACCGTTGATTTGCCTAAAAAAGCATATCGTTACACAACTTCACCTGATGCTGATCCAAGTGAAGGATTATATGAAGAAGATGGTGTTAACGAGAAAAATGTGGGGATGAGCGCTACTGAAAGCGTGATGGCTAACGAAGCAGTTTTAGCCTATGATCCATTGGTGCCAGAAGGGGTTGCAGAAGATTCCATGACGACACTTGTCTTGCCTTACATCGATTCAGCTCGTGGAGGTGTTGAAAGGCTCGGTGAGTTGATTGAAAAATTTGGCTCCGCTGAAAGTAATGGCGTGGAATTTGTCGATGCTGACGAAATTTGGTATATGGAAATTGCAACTGGTCATCACTGGGTGGCGATCAAGATTCCTGACGACTGTTACGTTGTGGCTGCTAATCAGATTGGTATTGAGGATATTGATTTCACCGATTCTGATAATTTTATGTGGTCAAAGGGAATTGAGGATTTCGTCGAAAATAATCAGTTGAATCCTGATTTCAATCGTTGGGATTTCCGTCATATTTTTGGAACGGATACGAAAAAGGACCGTCATTACAACACACCAAGAGTTTGGTACGGTCAAAAAGTTCTAAATCCAAGTACTGAGCAAGATCCTGAATCTTCCGAATTACCATTCTTGAGAAAACCCGAAAAGAAAATTGCTGTCGAGGATATTCAAAGAATCCTTGCTTCGCATTACAACGAAACGAAATTTGATCCACTAGGCAGTGGCAGTGATGAGGATAAGAAGCGCTATCGAGCAATTTCGCTATCCCGAACTGAGAATTCTCATATCTTGCAGCTCAGACCAAATGGTGAAACCATCGAATGGAAAGCTTTAGGGATTCCAAGTTTCAGTCCTTACGTACCATTCTTTACTAATGCCAACGCAATTGACGAATCATACAGTTATGCGCCCGCAAAATTAGATTTGAAGAGTGCATATTGGATGTATGAAGCCTTAAATATGGTAGTCGAAAGTCACTATAAAGAATTTGTTGAGCCAAACTTGGATTTCCAAAAAGAATTGAGATCCTGGTCACGCAAGAAAATAGCTGAAGTAGATGAAGAAGTTAAGAAACTCGATCAAACTGCAGTGACAGATTACTTAACCAAGCAAAACCATCTGATTGCTGAGCATTTTAATGAAGCAACCAAAAAGCATATGGCTGATTTAGTTACGAAAGGTGCAGAGATGTCGAAGTTGACATTTTTGATGGATCCAAATCTTTAGAGCGTGGAAGCCAATGGTTAGGAGTCAGCAGATAGCCTAGCTTCACGAATTGCCCGCGCACTTTGCGGGCGATTTGGGAAGCGTAGCTATATGTTGACTCCTGTTGGCTGTAACGCGTTTTAGCTATATTGCCAAGAACAAAAGTTATAAAAAATAGGACACCCACAAAATAGCATCAAAAAACACCGAATCTAATAACAGACTCGGTATTTTTTTACCCAAAATTCCAGAAAAAACTGCATAACTTTTAAATATACCACAATTAAAACGCTTACTCACGAAAAACATGCTATATCATGAGCATTTTTTCCCCAAAGTGACATTTTCTGTCCTATAATAGAAATTGGGATGTTTTCGTTTGAGAAAATAAATCAATGAAAGGTAGCGAAGGTATGCAGGTATATAAAAATTCAGCAGAATTGATAGACCAAATCAAAGAGAGTTATCATAAATTCATTGATGAATATGAGGGTATAACAGATGATGTTGCCGATGAAAGAATTGAGCAAGTGGATAAAACTCCACGTGAAATGCTCTCATATCAAGTCGGATGGATTAATATGATTTTGTCATGGGAAAAAGCTGAGGCTAGTGGGGAGAATATTACCACTCCAACTCCAGGTTACAAATGGGATCAAATGCGTCAGCTTTACCATGACTTTAATATCAAGTATGGATCCAACGGCATCGAAAATGAAAAAGAGGAATTGAGTAGTACCGTAGATGAGTTAGTTTCATGGGTCGGTAATATGTCACATGATGAACTATTCAAACCTGGCGAACGCAAGTGGGCAACCACGAAAGCAATGTGGCCAGTTGCAAAATGGATCAGAATCAATGCAGTTTCACCATTTAACAATTACAGTCGTCAAGTGAGAAAGTGGAAGAACTTTAATCTAAGAGATAGAAAGACTGTAAATTCATAATAATTAAGTGCGGATAAAGATAGCTACCACGGGTAGTGAATTTTATCCGTATTTTTTTGTATCCGTTTTACAATAAAGATACTAATTGTTCCTAAAATTGGGTAAAATAAAAAAGTCATCTTGATGTAGATGACTTTTACATTCCGAAATCTATTAGGAAATATCCAATGGTTCCTAAAATTATTAACATTGTAAAATTAATAATTGTAAAATACATTAAATATTTTCCTGGATTCTTTTTGAAGAAGAATCGATATTGTTTGAAGGCCAATAAATTAGCAAGTGATCCGACGACGGTTCCCAAACCTCCGAGGTTAGTACCCAAGAAGATTGCATGGATATACTTGGAGAATTTTGAAACTAAGATTGTTGTTGGAACGTTACTGATGAATTGACTAGTTATAATTGAAGTTAAATATGTGCTAGTTCTCGTTTGTAAAAACTGATGTAGATTATTAACGATTGCTGGTTCACGGTTGATGTTACCAACGGCAATGAAGAAACACATAAAGATCAAAACGATTGAATAATCCACTGACTGTAAAATATGCGGATTGATGAAGATTACTAACAGAAGTGCAGCAATCAACGATCCCCACATTGGGATTACAGAAAAAATTCCTAAGAAAATAATCACAGTGACGATAACAGTTAGTGTTAAACTTGGGATATTCAATTCAACAGCAGGCAGCTCAGTCAATTCGATTGGATCACTTGGAAAAAATCGAGTTACAAGAAAAACTGCTATGAATGTGACAATCGTAATTGGTGTCGACATAATAAAGAATTGTTTAATACCAAGGTCAAAGTGTGTTAGTAGGAATAAGTTGTGGGTGTTACCAAACGGAGTGAACATACTTCCAAGGTTAGCCGCCATCGCAATTATAATGACGGGGAAAATTGGATTTACTTTAATGTGTTTGGATAGTTGGTAAAAAAGTGGAACTAAAGTTAAAATTGTTACATCATTAGTTAAGAACATAGCTCCAAAGAATGCTAACGAGGCTAACATGAAAATCATTTGTCGGGTAGTTTTCGCTTTATGCGTCATATACGCGGCATAATATTTTAGAAAGTCCAAATAGTCATAGATTTGGATTATAATCATCATAGATAAAAGTGAAGCAAGTGTCTTCCAATTAATGTCCATCATTTGTGGTGGACTAATGAAGATTGAGGTGAGGATTGCTGCTGCCCCAGCTATCCAAAGCACCTTATCCGAAAATACACGTTTTAATACAGCCATTTAAGTTTTCCCCTACAAAAAAGAAGTACCTTATCTAGTATAAAGATAAAAGTAACGTTAAAAAAGATAATTATGCAAAAAATGACGAATTATTTGTGAAAAGTTAAATTCTTAAAAAATATTTTACATAAATAGCATAATATATCATATTCTAAGTATACTAAATGTCAATTAAGAGGAGTGAGAAAAATGCAAATAATTTTATCAATTTTACTATTCATCGTTGGGATTGCCGTTATGGCACTTTCCTTTAAAGCTAAGAAAGAATTAGTGTATTACTTGCTCCTAATTATTGGGCTAGTTTTATTTTTTGCAGGCATACATGTTATCTTCCCAAAATAATGGTGCCAAGTTGACACTAGACTGATATAATCTAGTCGTACCAAAGAAGGGGAGGTAACGCCCATGATCTTAAAGAGAACATCTCTTTTAGTGTTAGTTTCAATAATTTTAAGTGTTATTGAAATGACCGTTGATCCTGCATTCATCTTAGGCCGAGTTTCACTGGTCTGCTCAGGATTATTGATGATTTTATTGTCGTTACTATTTGTGAAGCGTTTGTGGAAATACACAAATTAATAAGATGACCAAAAAAGGAATCATGTCCAAAGTTAATTGGAAATGATTCCTTTTTTGTTTTGTTTCATAAAATGTTTCACAGGAAACATTAATAGTCTCCGTCAGCAATTTTTTCTAGAGTTGTCTTAGAAGGGATGAAGAATAAATTACCTGTGATTGGGGTACTGAAATCGAGTAAACGATCACTCTTGGTAAACATGTTAGTTAGCATTCGATTAGTAATAGCGAAGTCTTTTGAATAGCCAATGAAATATGTACCAGTAATATCTTTAGCGGGATCAGAAAATGGAACGTTCATTCTGACGATTTTATGTTCAACGCCGCCTTCTTCATCTTTAGAAGCAACGTTATGAGCGTTAGGCAACTTTTCGTCGTCGGCTAATTCACGATCGGAGAACTTGTGACGACCAATAGCTTTTTCTTGATCTTCTGTCTTTAAACTCTTCCAAGCATCCATATTATGAATATATTTTTGAGCAAAGGCATAAGAACCGTTGTTGAATTCAGGGTCATCGTCGATTAAAGTGTAATCCATTGATTCTACGCCAGCAGGATTTTCAGTTCCATCGATAAAGCCAATGATGGCACGGCCTTCCATATATCTGAAACCATGAGTTTCGTCTTCGACGCTAGTAATGGGACGTAAAATGCCCATAAATTGATCCATTATTTCGTAACAAACAGCCATCTTAGTAGCACGGACGTGAATGAAAATATCACCAGGTGTAGAAACAGCTGTGTATTTAGGTCCTTTGATCTCTTTAAAGTTTTCTAATTCTTTAGGTTTAGGAGCGTTTGGGAATAAATAATCCCAAGCATCTGATCCGAATCCCCAAGCAACGTGTGCCTGAGCTTCTGGGTCGCGAATTCGCATACTATTAATGATTGAATTAGACATGTCAGAAAATTCAGCGATAGCATCTTTTTCCTCATCCAAGTCTTTACGATTCAACATCAAAGTTGTAAAAATAACACTTTCGCCCGCATCTTTATAGACGTCTTGGGCTTTTTTAATGTCTACTGTCATGGAATCTACCTCCGGAATATTTGTTTACACAGTTAGCTTATCATATTACTAATTAAATCGTTGTATTTAAAATCCTTAAAATAAAATTCTTGATAATGTTAAAATTTTAGAGAATAATAATTTTTATATGAAGTACGAAAGGGAGAAAAATTTATGTGTACAAGTCTTAGTTTAGAAGCCCTAGACGGATCAAAATTCTTAGCCAGAACGATGGATTTTGCCTTTGAATTGAATGGTCGTCCAACTTTCTTGCCCAAGCAATATGAATGGATTTCTTCATATGATAAGAAATCTTATACAACCAAATATGCCATTATGGGAACTGGAGCTAAATATGGTCATAACTATATGGTAGCTGATGGTTTCAATGAATACGGTCTATCAGCTGCTGAATTGTACTTCGCTAATGCTGCAACTTATGATAAAGAACCTGTCGATGGTGAAATGAATCTAGTTGCTGAAGAATTTATTCTTTGGGCATTAGGAAACAACAAGTCAATTGAGGATTTGAAAGAAAATCTTAAACAAGTTCATTTGATCGAGTCAGATCGTGGCGTTATGCAACAAAATCAACCACTTCACTGGATTTTTAGTGACGCAACTGGTGCTACTTACGTGCTAGAGCCAGAAGGTGACGGTTTGAAATTGCAAGAGGATAAAGTCGGTGTGATGACTAATACTCCAGATTACAACTGGCATAAAACTAATTTGTCGAACTATTTAGGTGCTCAAACGACTAACTTTGGTGCCAAGAAATTTGGTGATGAAGAAGTTATTCCATTAGGTCAAAATGGTACTTTCAGATTGCCTGGTGGCTACACTGCCGTTGACCGATTCGTTAGAACTGCCTTCATTCGCAATGCAACGGAGAAGCCTAAAGATAATAAGCAAGCTGTTAATACAATTTTGCATATGCTTGACAGTGTAACGATTCCTCGTGGCGTTAATATTAAGGAAAATGGCGAGGCTAGTTATACTCAATATCAAACAGTTTTGGATTTGACTAACAAGATCATGTATTTTGTCCCTTATGGTAATCGTAAGGTTTATGCTACTAAGTTGACTGACGATTTAATTAAGAATCAAAAAGAACCAAAAGAATTTCCAGTCAGTTTAGATCAAGAATTTGAAGCATTGAATTAAGCAAATAGCCCTATGGTAATTGAATTTCAATTATCACAGGGCTATTTATTTTGAGTATATAGTGTTCCAAATTTTTTATTTATTAGGATAAGGATTATTTTTCAAAACTGAAGTGTAAAAATTAATTTCAATAATTGCCTCTTGCAAACGTTTAGCAAAATGATCACTGTTTTGAACATCGAGTAGGCGACCATCTTGGTCAAAATTATCATCAGCGTTCCACAACAAAACTGGTGTTGGCAAAACAATCATATTAAGCATTTGTAAAATTGGCACAATTGAGTTAGCGGCCAAGATTCCACCATCACTAAAGTGTGAATAAGCAATCGTTAGAACCGGCTTACGATTAACTTCGGGACCAACCAAATCGAGTGCATTCTTCAAAGCACCAGTGATAGCGTGATCATATTCTGGTGTGAGAATTAGAAAACCGTCCTGTTGGGCAAGTTTTTTCAACCATTTAGCTTCCGAATTATTTAAATCATGGATATGTGTTTGAAGCGGCGTTTCTTCATGATCATAAAGAGGAAGAGAGTAGTCACGTAAGTTGATCCAATTGTATTCCACATCAGCGTTAGACTGAACGTTGTTTTGTAAATATTTAAAAATTTTCTCGCCAAGAGAATTGTGACGAGTTGTTCCTAAAATGATACCAATTTTTATTCCCATATTAGATACCTCATTTCTATATATTAATGTTATATCTCATTAATAACAGATGGCAAATACCTGAAATAAGGAACCAATATTTTTCTGGTATGTAAATGTTCTCTATTATAAGGTATACTAATTTCGAAAGATAGTTACCATGTGTAAAATTGGTTCGTTCCAATTTATGAAATGAGGAAAATTATGGCAGATTTAGTTTATCAAAAAATTATTACATCATTAAAAAAATCAATCGATGAGGGTGAATATTCCGACATGCGCTTGCCGGATGAACGATCACTGGCTGAAAGTTATAGTGTCAGTCGTAGTTCGATTAAGCGGGCCTTAGGCTTAATGGCCGACCAGGGAATCATCTTTAAGAAACGTGGTTCAGGTACATTTGTTAACCCACTTTATTTAAAGCAAGGCTCATCATTTAGTTACAGTGGTAAGAACTTAGGTATTACTGACAGTTTTAATGCGAACGGGCAAAAGCCAGGTGTAAAGGTATTAAAATTCGACGTGGTCCATCCCGATAAGGATCTTCAAGACAATCTGTTTCTAAAGTCGAGTGAATTCGTATATTCATTCAAACGTTTACGCTTTTTGGACGATGTGCCCTTTATGATTGAAACTGGTTACATTCCTATTAAATTGGCTCCAGAATTGTCTGAGCAAATTGCTTCCGAATCTATCTTTAATTATGTAGAGTCTGAGTTAGGAAAAGAAGTAAACAAAACTTATCTGACGATTTCAGCGCAACCATCTGATGATGAAGGTAAGGAATTGCTCAAATTATCTCCAAATGAGCCAGTTGGAATGATGGAAGGTATTTTCTTCTTAGACGATGGAACACCGTTTGAATTCTCTACCATGAAGTTACATTATAAATACTTTAAGTATGATTCATTCGTTGATTTAGGTAATAAGTAAGTGTTTACAAAAATTGGGTCGAACCAATTATAAAAGTGGTTGACTTTTTATTGTTTTATGGTTATGATTACATTGTAAAAACGTAAGGAGTGTGCTGGTAATGACTGATTACTCATCAAAAGAATATTTAAACTTGATTGATAGATATTGGCGTGCAGCCAACTATGTTTCTGTTGGACAATTATATTTAAAAGATAATCCTTTATTAAAACGTGAATTAAAACCTTCCGATGTTAAGGTTCACCCAATTGGACACTGGGGAACTATCGCTGGTCAAAACTTTATTTATGCCCATTTAAATCGTGTAATTAACAAGTACGGTTTGAAGATGTTCTATATCGAAGGCCCAGGTCATGGTGGGCAAGTTATGGTTTCAAACTCATACCTTGATGGTAGTTACACTGAAATTTATCCAGAAATTACCCAAGATGAAAAAGGTATGCAAAAATTATTTAAGCAATTCTCATTCCCAGGTGGTGTTGCATCTCATGCTGCTCCTGAAACTCCTGGATCAATGCACGAAGGTGGAGAATTAGGTTATTCTCTATCACACGGTGTTGGTGCTATCCTCGATAATCCTGACGAAATTGCTGCAGTTGTAATTGGTGATGGTGAATCTGAAACAGGTCCATTAGCTGCTTCATGGTTCTCAAATACTTTCATTAACCCAGTTAATGATGGTGCTGTTTTACCAATTCTAAATCTAAATGGTTTCAAGATTTCTAACCCAACAATCTTGTCACGTAAGAGTGATGAAGATTTGACTAAGTACTTTGAAGGTATGGGTTGGGATCCAATGTTTGTTGAAGGTGACGATCCTCAAAAGATGCATCCTAAAATGGCTAAGATTATGGATGAAGCTATTGAAAAGATCAAAGCTATTCAAGAAGAAGCTAGAAAACATCCAGCTTCAGAAGCTAAGATGCCAAAATGGCCTGTAATCATCTTCCGTGCACCTAAGGGTTGGACTGGTCCTAAGACTTGGGATGGCGAACCAATCGAAGGTTCATTTAGAGCTCACCAAATTCCAATTCCTGTTGACCAAAATGATATGCAACATGCTGACAAATTGGTTGAATGGCTAAAATCATACAAACCAGAAGAACTATTTGATGAAAATGGTGATTTGGACAGTGACATTGCTGCTATCCTTCCTAAGGGACAAGCAAGAATGGCTATGAACCCTATCGTAAACGGTGGAGTTGATCCTAAGCCATTGAAACTTCCAGACTACAAGAACTATGCCTTGAAGTTTGACAGACCAGGTACAAAGACTGCTCAAGATATGATCGAACTAGGTAAGTACTTAGGCGATGTTATCAAGAACAACGAAAAGACATTCAGACTATTTGGACCTGATGAAACAATGTCAAACCGTCTATATGGCGCATTTGATGCTTCTCCTCGTCAATGGATGGAACCTGTTAAGGAACCAAATGACCAATATGAAGCACCAGTTGGCCGTATCATCGACTCACAACTTTCAGAACACCAAGCTGAAGGCTTTAATGAAGGTTATACTTTGACCGGTCGTCACGGTATCTTCGCTAGTTACGAAGCCTTCTTGAGAGTTGTCGATTCAATGTTGACACAACACTTCAAGTGGTTAAGAAAGGCAAATGAATTGAGCTGGAGAAATAAATACCCATCACTCAATGTTATTGCTACTTCAACTGCTTTCCAACAAGATCACAATGGTTATACTCACCAAGATCCCGGTATCATTACACACTTAGCTGAAAAGAAACCAGAATACATTCGTGAATACTTCCCAGCTGACACAAACTCATTGCTTGCTGTAATGCCTAAGGTTTTGGATGACCAAGAAAAGATCAATTTGTTGGTTACATCAAAACAACCAAGACTACAATTCTACTCAATCGAAGAAGCTGAAGAATTAGCTGACAAGGGACTTAAAGTAATCGACTGGGCATCAAACGATAATGGAGATCCAGACATCGTTATTGCCTCAGCTGGTACAGAACCTAACCTAGAATCACTAGCAGCCATCAGCATTCTTAGAAAAGAAAAACCAGACATCAAGATTAGATACGTCAACGTCGTTGACCTATTGAAGTTGAGATCACCAAAAGTTGACCCACGTGGTTTAACCGATGAACAATTCAACGAAATCTTCACAGTCGACAAGCCAGTCTTGTTTGCCTTCCATGGTTTCGAAGATATCATCAAGGAAATCTTCTTTGACCGTGCAAATCACAACTTATACGTACATGGATATCGTGAAAATGGTGATATCACAACACCATTTGACATGCGTGTAGTTAACCAAATGGATAGATTCCATCTAGCAGAAGAAGCAGCCGTTGCCGTACAAGGCGATGCAGCTAGTGACTTTGCCGATGAAATGGAAGCCATTGTTGATAAACACAATAAGTATATCCGTGAATACGGTGATGACTTGCCTGAGGTTAATAATTGGAAATGGTAGTTTAGAGCGTGGAGCAGGCCCGCTTAGGACTTGGCAGATAGCCTAGCTTCACGAATTATCCGCGCACTTTGCGGATGATTTGGGAAGCGTAGCTATATGTCCAAGTCCTGGCCTGCGGAACGCGTTTTAGCTATATTGCCAAGAACAATGGTTATTCAAGCAGGAACAACCGTTATTTCTAAAAAGAAATAAGGTTATTCTCAACAGCCCCCGTCGTCATTGATAAATAAAATCCACTTTGAATACCAAAACCGTGGCTAATCCAAAATTAACCACATAGACACACCCAAAAGAAAATCAAAAGTAAAGAGACTCAGAAATTCCCTAAAAGGATTCCTGAGTCTCTTTTTCGTATTCAGCTAGAGGATTAAAAGTAAATTGTGAGATAAAAATAGTAAGCAGATAAACCATAAAGACAAATTGGCCACAAAGTATAACCCATTCCATAGGTGGAACTCCAGCGTAAATATTTTTATATGTTGCAAATTCACTAACGAGGGAAATAAAGAAAAACATCACACCAAAATAAGAAAAAATATCAATTAGTAAATGAATAATAGGAAATGCTTTACAGTTTTCCAATTCATACTTTTCAAAGATTGTTAAATTTTGATAAGTGTAGAAATTAATCCAACCTATGAAGATAAGCAGTATCGCCAGGTCAGTTAGAAATATTAAAAAATCAAACATAAAAAATCCTCCCAATTTGTATAGACCACTTAATTATAAAGTAATCAACAATGCAAATTGGGAGAAAATGATATTTTTATTTTTTTGGAAGCGAAAATATTTTTATGGTGGAATAGTGGTGGATGCAGCATAAACGCGTTCCACAGGCCAGGAGTCAACATATAGCTACGCTTCCCAAATCGCCCGCAAAGTGCGCGGGCAATTCGTGAAGCTAGGCTATCTGCTGACTCCTAAGCGGGCCTATTCCACGCTCTGAATAATTCTTTAATCCCTGACAAAATAAATGTCGGCAATGCTGGAACAAAAATTACGATCCAATAAACAATTCCAGGTAACTGGGCTGTTCCCATTACAACATTAAAGAATGGAATAGCGGTTACTAGGATCGACGAGATACCAGCAAACAAGACAGCAGCGATCAAATGTTTATTTTCAAATGGATTACGTCTGAAAATTGATTTGGAACTTCTTGCATCAAAGACGTGCCATAATTGACCGAATACTAAGGTCAAGAATGCGACTGTCTGAGCTTGGTTGCTTGTTGCACCCATTTGAGCAGCCCAGATAAAGCCAAGATAGACCATCGCACCCATGATTGTTCCACGAACTAAGACTCTAGACCAAGTATTTTTTAGAATTGATTCATTAACGTCACGGGGTTTTTCTTTCATAATATCTGATTCAGCAACGTCATAACCTAATGCAAATGACGGAATCGAGTCACTGATCATATTGACCCACAAGACCATCAGAGCACTCAAAGTTGCGGTGCCAGCTGGAACTTGTCCAACTGATTGAGTTAAGAAGAGACCGAATAGTAAAGACATAACTTCAGCTACGTTAGTAGTCAATTCGTGACGCATAAAGTTTTTAATATTAGCATAAATCATTCGACCACTACGAACAGATTTTTCAATTGTGGTGAACTTATCGTCTAAAAGAATTAAGTCAGCTGAATCTTTTGTGACTTCAGTTCCATTGATACCCATCGCAATTCCGATGTCAGCGGCTTTCAAGGCCGGAGCGTCATTGACACCATCACCGGTCATGGCTACGACTTGCTTGTGACGTTGGAGCTGCTTAATAATACGTTGTTTATGTTCAGGAGTAACTCGAGCATAGATGTTAGTTCCAATTACTGAATTGAAAAGTTCATCGTCACTCATTTGTTCAATTTCAGAGCCTTCGATGACTCGAGCATCTTTAGATTTTACGATACCAAGGTCATAAGCGATGGCACGGGCCGTTTTGGCGTGGTCACCAGTAATCATTACAACCTCAATTTTGGCGTCGTTTAAGGTCTTTACAGACTGTTTAACTTCAGGACGAGGAGGATCAATAATCCCAGCCACACCAGTAATAGTTAATTGCTGCTCTAATTCTTCTAAACTGGCAGTTTCAGCTTGACGTTTGGTTAGATCGCGGTAAGCTACAGCAATCGTTCGTAACGCTTGTTCTGCAAAATCATCAATAATGTTTTCAAATTTAGAAGAATCCTTTGTCAATTGTCCATCAATCAGCAGATTTTGACTGTGATTCAATAAGACATCCGGCGCCCCTTTGGTATATAGGCGAAATCCTTGAGTATTTTTGACGACAACACTCATCATCTTTCGGTCGCTGGAGAAAGGTAAGGTCCGTAAGATTTGATTGTCTTTAGTGAGGGATTGCTTAGTCACGCCAGCTTTTTGTCCTAGGACGTTTAGAGCAATATCGGTCGGATTTCCAAAGGTTTGGAAGTCGTCACCGTTTCTAGTCACGCTAGACTCATTAACAAGTACAGCTCCGTAGAAGAAAGGTAAGTTAGTGTTTACGTCTAAATCCCCATCACTCACTGAGAATTCGCTGTGACCGTCATAAAACTTGGTGACGGTCATCTGATTCTGAGTCAGAGTTCCAGTTTTGTCGGAACAAATGTAAGAAGTACTGCCCAGTGTTTCAACACTATTGAGTGACTTGATCAGACCATTATTGATGGCCGTTTTGGTGGCACCAATCGTTAAGACAATCGATAAAACAATTGGCATTGCATCGGGAATTGAAGCCACAGCTAGGGAGATGGAAGTTGAGAGTACTGAACTTAGTGAGTTAATACTAAGTTCCCCAGCCTTGATAATTCCGATAATGAAAGTCAGTAAGACGATTCCACCAGAAACTTTCATTAGAGTGGCGGTCAATTTTTTGATCGTAATTTGGAGTGGAGAAGTCTTTTTGTCAGTATTACGCAGCATGGAAGCAATATTGCCCAATTCGGTGTTTTCACCAATGCCGACGACTACACCGACGCCTGAACCATTGGCAACACTCGAACCGGAATAACCCATATTGGTTCTTTCGGCCAGTTCAGTATCTGCATCTAGTGCGTGGGTAGCTTTTTGAATAGCATCAGGTTCGCCGGTTAAGTGAGATTCAATCACTGACAGTTCACTACTCTTGATCCAGCGGACGTCGGCTTCTACAAAATCTCCCATTTTAACTTTGATAATATCACCGACAACTAAGGCCGTTGTAGGGATGGCTTGCCACTTATTGTCACGTAAAACAACGGTTGTTCGATTATCCATTTCTTTTAGAGCATCGAGACTCTTTTTAGTACTCATCTCTTGAAAGAAGACAATCGTCGCATTAATGATTACTAAAATTAAAATAGCGATAGCTTCGTAGAGCGCTTCTTTTCCGTGTTGTGCATTGTTTTGAATTTGGAAAGCATATCCAGAACTCAATAATGAAAGAATAATTGCTCCAATTAGAACAATTACAATTGGTTCTTTAAAACCTTTGAGAAAAATCTTCCAAGCTGGATCAGATTTATCCTCGTCTAGTTTATTTGTGCCGTAGAGTTTGCGATTAGTTTGGACTTGTTCATTAGTAAGGCCAACATTGGAATCGACTAATAGCTTATCTAAAACATCAGTAGTTGTTAGTTGATGGAATTTGGTCAGAAAATCAGTCCTTTCAATTTTTTACAATAAAATAGCTCTAACTAATTGTTTGTCCCTCGGTAAACGAATTAATTAGAGCTTATGATAACTATAATATTCGCCTATATATAAATCTTATCATAAGTCATATATATCATGTCAATGCAGGTGCTTACAATCTGCTTTGAAAAAAGTGTTCATTTATCATTAACAACTGTCCACAAATGCAGTCACACCAAGGGATAGAAGCAAGATAAGATAAAAAATAATTGAATAAGTTTTATCTTAATTTGATTTTCATTAAAACTTAGAAAACTTTAAATTTTTTCTGAAATTGTTGTCGCAGTAAGGTTTTCAATTTAATTTTTTCTAAGATAATAATATTGATTATTAGAGGAATTTTCCCAGTTCTCAAAATGGCTGAAAGTGCTGATTTGACGGCTTGTAAATCACTTTTTAGCGTGCTATTCTCATCAGTGGACAAAAAGGAAACTAAATAAAAATCACTTAAGGGGTGGATGTTATGACAACAAAAAACGTAAAATTCATGAAAGTAGCAGTAATGGCGGTAATGGCTGTCTTATTAATGATTCTCTTCGTTTTACAAAGCCGATACTCCATTCCATTTGCTGCACTATTTGCAGTAATAATCGCTGTTTACTCAGAAAATAATATTTCTAAGAAACACACTTTTAAATACACAATGTAATTTAAGTATTTAGAAAATAAGGGCTCTTCTAAATCAGTTGGAAAATCCAATTGATCTAGAAGAGCCCTTATTTGTTTATGTGACGAATAAAAGTTGGTGCTATAATTAATTCTAACTAAAAAGAGGGGGTTGATCTGACTTGAATGTACGACAAAAAATTAGCGTGGCTACAGCTATTTTGATTTCTTCAATCAGTCTGTTGGGTGGACAAGTAGTTAAGGCCAGTACTGTCGCTAATTTAGCAGATGAGACCACAACGCCTACTAATAGCGAAAAGTATTCAGGAACCGATGGAACCTGTCAGTGGTATATTTCTAGTACGGATATTTTACATATCAAGTCTGGAACCTTAGCCAAAGGTGCCTTGGGGAATACTTTAAAATTAGATGAGAATAAATATGCTAATGTTAATTTCAATAGTGTAAAACAAGATATAAAGGGAATTTCGTTCGATGGATTAGTTGTTTTGCCGAATGATTCATCGTGGTTATTTACTGGATTAGGCAATAATTTACAAGGAGTTTCCAGTTTGACGGAAATTGCGAATGCAGATTCGTTAGATACTAGTCATGTTACTAATATGAGTCACATGTTTGATGGGTTGGGCATGTTGAAATCCATCGATGTGTCAACTTGGGATGTCAGTCAGGTTACCGATATGAGTTACATGTTCAGTGACACTGGTTTGACTGATTTGAACCTCAATAATTGGAATACTAGTTCTGTTACCACTATGAAAAATATGTTCAGTTCGACTGACGTCGATTCTAAATTGCAATCACTCGAGCTTTCTAACTGGAACGTCAATAGTGTGCGTGATATGTCAGCGATGTTCATGAAAGTTGATAAGTTGAAGAACCTTGATATCAGTGATTGGAATGTGACAAATGTTCAAAAAATGGTTGGAATGTTCAGTGATGCCAGTGATATTAAAGAGTTAGATTTTAGTCAGTGGGACAATCATACTGCCAAGAAAACAGGCTTGCTGTTAGGAACCAATTTGAGTCGTTTAACTTTGGGACCAAATTTTTCATTGAAACACACCGATTTAGGTCAAGATTTGAATGGAAATAATGCCAATCAAAAGTGGTTGATCAACGAAAAAAATGATGACCTACGAATTATTTCGAGTAAGCAATTACTCAAAGAAAAGTATCAAGGCGAAGTTATCAGCGCTAAAAATGTTGCTATCTTTGACATTGAAATACCAAACAACCTCAAAGAAACAATTATCGACAAAAACGTCAAAGGAACAATTCACAATGGGATTGCCACTTTAACTATCAAAGTACCCGATAAAAATGGTTATGATTCTAACAAACATTTGGTATCTTTTGATGTTAATATCGACGAATTACAGTCCAAAAATGGTCGCTACGTTGTAACTTTGCCAGAAAAAGTTACTTATTCTAAAGCTAAGACGACCCAAAAAAATATTCAATACGTCAATCAACTTTTAGCGACTTATCCAGATGCCAAAAGTGCCTTGCTTTTTAAAGATAACGCAACCAGATCAACTAGTCGGCCTCTGTTTGCTGGAACTAATTGGAAGAGCGATAAGCAAATGAAGAAAAACGGTGAAATTTATTATCGAGTTGGCAATAATCTGTGGGTCAAAGCAAATGACGTTTACACTTATGAAAAGCAATCACTCGTCATCATGACTAGTGACCTGCAACAAAGCATTTTTAGTTCACAAG
The DNA here is from genome assembly GCF_036913615.1 of Companilactobacillus miaonis. Lineage (NCBI taxonomy): Bacteria > Bacillati > Bacillota > Bacilli > Lactobacillales > Lactobacillaceae > Companilactobacillus > Companilactobacillus miaonis. The sequence continues at coordinate 76,509 of NZ_JAYKTX010000004.1, forward strand.
GTAAGAAGATAACTGATCGTAAGCTTGCTTCTAATACTAAATGGCAAGCGGATCGTTTAGCCTATATCAAGGGTAAAACTTATTATCGAGTTGCAACTAATGAGTTTATTCCAACTGGCGATGTAACGATAGTAAGATAAGATTTTGTTATGAAGAACTAAAAAGGAGTTGTACCAATGAAAATATCATCGGCACAGCTCCTTATTTAGTTTATTCTATATTGATTCAAATTTAATCTGCATAGGGTAGGGAATCATTTGGAACGTCTTCGCGGTTTAGTAAAATAATATTTTCGCCATTAGCTTTGCGGCGGTCGATATCGTTTTCTCCCCAAACACAGAGTTCCTCGAGAATTTTGTTGAGTGATTGGCCATAAGCAGTTAATGAATATTCTACTTTTGGCGGAATTTGATTGTAGACTTTACGGTTGACGATGTCGTCGTCTTCGAGTTCACGCAACTGTTGGGTCAACATTTTTTGAGTGATGTTAGGGATAGCACGCCGCAACTCACCAGTACGCATTGCACCGTGTTTCAAATGACACAAGATGATTGGTTTCCACTTGCCACCAATGATTTTCATCGTATTTTCAACGCCTATATTGTAAATTGCTTGTTTCATGTCGGTTATCCTCTCGTTTTTGTAATCTTACCATCACTACTGTGCCTTAGCAATTTTCTAAATCTAATTCTGGTTCAGAATTTTTTTCCATTCGTTTTAAAATTGCAATCAAAAGGATGCCAAGCACCAACATTCCGATCCCAATCCAAGGTGTGTTAACGAGTTGACTGTGAGCAACTGCTTGTCCACCAATAGTTGATCCTAAGGTAATACCAACGTTGAAAGCTGAAATGTTCAAAGCCGAAGCTAAAGGCACTTCGTTCGGAGTATATTTTTCAGCCAATTGGACGATGTATAGTTGCAATCCAGGTACGTTCATAAATGCGAATAAACCCAATAATAGGACTGCTAGCAATCCTAAAAAGTGGAAATTAATAGTTAAACGAATTACGACTAAAGCCAATCCTAAGCCAATAAACATCTTTAATAAGGCGGTTAGAGGTGATTTGTTAGCCCATTTTCCACCAAGTGTGTTACCAATTGCGACTGCCACACCGTAGAAAATCAAAATAATCACGATGGCATTTTGGGACCAATGCATATTTTTGTTCAAAATTGTGGATAAGTATGTGTAAACCGGGAAAGTTGCTCCATAACCTAAAGCAGTTACTAACAGAATTAGTAACAACTGTGGCTGCTTGAGAATTTTCCAAATACCTTTAGCACTGGTTGGTTTAGGTAATGGCAATTCGTTGGGAACTAAAATTATGTTAGTGATCAAGCCGATCAAACCTAAAGCAACTAAAAATAGAAACGACATTCGCCAGTTAAAAGTTTGACCAATAAAAGTACCGATCGGCACGCCAGTAATGGTAGCAACTGTTAAACCAGTGAACATAACTGCAATGGCTGAAGCTCTTTTGTTAGGAGCAACAACATCTGCCGCAATTAGGGATGCAATCGTCATAAAAATTCCGTGGGATAAAGCTGCGATAACACGACCAGCCAAAAGAATGGTGAAGTTAGGCGCCAAAGCAGCCAGTAAGTTACCAATAATAAAACTGACCATGATGCCGATTAATAATTTCTTACGATCCCAACGATTAGTTACCAAAGCTAAGATTGGTGCACCAAACATGATACCGGTAGCGTAAATAGAAACAGTTAAGCCTCCTTGTGCCAGACTGATGCCAAAAGTTTTAGTAAGCAAAGGCATGATTCCAACACTAATAAATTCAGTCGATCCAATTGCAAAAGCACTGATGGCTAGTGACAAAAGAATCCAAGTAGATGAAATTTTTTTATTCATAATAGTTAATCCTCCTAAGTGATGAGTATCATTATATGGTGTTAGGAGAAATAAACAATTACGCACTTTAAAGTGGGGTAGATACTAAAAAGTACCTATGGGGAGGGTGGTTTGTTCTATTTGATGGTAGGGGTGAAGTATGCCGCTCCTCCGCAACAAAGCTGATTGGGCTGGAACGCCCTGGGCACGACTTGAAGCTTTTTCAAGCCCGGAAAAATCTTCAAGCTCGGCCTTATTCTAAGCGCTGAAGCGCTAAGAATAATTTCAGGGCTGAGCCCATCAGCTTTGTTGCTCCGGTGCTGAATAACGAATCTATGGGTTATTTGATTTCCATTCTCTTAGAAATAGATGTTCTATTGTACTTAACCTATGTTCTTATTTTTATGGAATTGGATTTTTAATTGGTGTCACGCTATTCTGGATGACCGGTCTGAAAATTGGAGGATTGGAATAGGATCTCTATTTCTGATTTAACACTCAATTAAAGTATGAAGAATCAAATCCAAAGCAAATTCAGAATAGAATGCAATATGCGAATCCCATAAGCTATTACCTCAATAGAAATTAGGATTTTTATATAGTCTGGAGCGACAGTCCTGGGAAATGCTCAGCCGTGAAATTCTACTTAGCGCTTTAGCGCTTACGTAGAAGGCCGAGCTTGGAAATGCCGTGAACTTTGCGGTAGTTTCAAGTCGTGCCCACAGCGTTCCAGCGTTTCCCAGGACTGTTGCGGAAGACGGCAATTAACCACTATCCAAACTAAGGAACAACCACTATTAATCAAACCAAAACAAAAACCAAAAAAATAACCAACCATTGAAGGGGATCAATGATTGGTTACTTTAGATTATTTAGGGGTAATCCACATATCAGGGAGGAAGGGTGGATTACGAGATTTATATATTATGAGATTTTTCTATTTCGGTTTTCTATATGAAGATAATTTTAAAAAGGGGAAGTAAGCTAAAAGTTCTTTCCTTTAACTTACAAATATTATGATAGACACCAAATGTGAAGAAAGTGTGACACTAATATTATTAAAATTTGATTTAATATATTAATCTAAATATATTGCTCGTAAATCTCTTATCTCTGAAGGAGTTACCTTTAATTCATCTTTGATATAATTGTCTATATTACCAGACAATTCGGCGATTTCTTTTTCAGCCGCAGCTAAATAGTCAGTGTGAACGGTCATTAAGTCACGAACTGAACTGAGGATGTTTTTATCTGTATAGCCTTTTGATTGAAGTGTCTTGATCAAGTTATCGACAAATTGTTTGTTGGCTTGATTAGTCAATAAGTAATCTTGTTTAATAACGCCCATTGGCACACCTAAAGCACTCAATAAGTAGACTGCACCCATACCAGTCCGATCTTTTCCGGCACTACAATGGAAAAGTAAGACGTTGTCATCTTGGTCATTTGTTAATAATTTATCAAAAAATGTTCGATAAGCACTCTTTGCCTGTTGGCCTGTGATAATATCACGGTAAACGTCTTTCATATGTTCGAAGCCGTCAGTTGGATCACCACCGATTTCGGGGATGAAGCTCTTACTTTGAACTTTCGAAGCTTCAGTTTCGTCGGCCTCAAAGACAGAAGCTTGAACGTATTCAGCATTTTTTGGTAGCTTGTCAGGTTTGTTGTCGATTTCTTCTTGAGAACGGAAGTCGACGTCGAACTTCAAGCCGTAATCGTTTAAGAAATTGAGATCATTAGCAGTCAGATCACTCAAACCGGCAGATCTAATAACCTTGTGATATTTGATAGTTTTGTCGTCGACTGTCTTATATCCACCTAATTCGCGGAAATTAACACCCTTTTCAAGGTTCAAAACGCGTTTGTTATCGTTATTCATTAGCGTACCTCTATAAATTTTATTTCATTATACTATTATATCAAAAAGGAAGAGTCATCCTATTATGAAGTTCATTATCGCACCTGGAAAATATAGTAATAATGTTAGCTCGGCCAAAATTGGTCAGGCTATTTATAGCGGAATCTCCCGTGCCATGCCGCAAGCGCAGATCGTTACTATGCCTGTGACCGATAGTAAAGACGGGATGCCCGCACTTATTGCCCATACGATTGGTGGACAATGGGAAGAACTCTCCTTTTTTGATGCTTTCTGGCAGAATCGTCAAGGACGATATTTAGTTACCAAAGTCGATAATCAAGATACCGCGATTATGGATTCTGAGCAAGTAGTTGGGGTTGACCTTGCAAAAGAGAAATCACGCAACGAATTGTTCCATGCGACCAGCTATGGTTTGGGTGAATTCATCATGGATGCAGTCAGTGATGGTTTAAAGAATATTGTTATCTGTTTGGGTAAGACAGCTGTGGCTGATGGGGGTTTAGGAGCTCTACAGGCCTTAGGAGCAAAGATTTATGATGAGAACGGTAAACTGATTCCAGAAGGAGAAAATCCGCTGATTAGCGCTTATAAGGTGGATTTAGAAGATGTCTATCACTTATTAGGACGTCGAACGCACATCACCGTTTTGTTGAATTACTCCACGACTAAAAAATTAGTCGATACCGTTAATTATTTGAATGAGACGCAACGTGGATTTTTGGAAGATAATTTAGTTTTTATTACTGAAAAAATAAATCAGAAGTATAATTTAGATATACACCCGATGCCACATTCGGATTCGATCAAGACACTGGCAGGGGCGTTTGAAATGATTGATGCACGTATTTTTAGGTCGTCATTTGAGTGGATCGTCAAAGTTACTGGTATGGATGAAACGATTCGTTCTGCCAATGTTTTAGTGACTGCGACGGATAAAATTTCGAAAGAGTCGATGCATGATGACGTGCTGTACCACTTGAGTCGAATTGCGGAAGCTTCGAAGATACCGACATTTGCGTTGTGTAATAGCTTTGTCGACGATTTTCAAAGCTATGAGCAGCTTTTCACAGGAATCTTTTCGACGCAGATGACCGAATACGATGATGAAATGACAATGTTTGAAAATTATGAATCTGTTTCCAATCAGTTAGTGAGGACTTTAAAGGCTTTCAAATAATTGGTAAAATATTGAATAATTATTATGAATGCATTAATCTTAAAATAGTAGGTAGTTAATAAGTGCATTGGAGGATTGAGTTATGGAACAAGATTATAAGAAAATTTTGGTTCCAGTAGATGGATCAAAAGAAGCAGAAATGGCTTTTAAAAAGGCCGTAACAGTTGCACAAATGAACGGCGGACACATCGATGTATTAACAGTCCTAGATACAAAGCAATTTATCGGTTTACATGGTGGGATGTTAAATGGAGATGTCATCTACCAACTTTCTGAAGATGCTCAAAAGTATCTCAATGAATTGAAAGATGGTGCCGTTAAGGGTGGATTCAAAGAGGAAGATATTGATATTCACGTTCGTTTCGGTGAGCCAAAGACCGTTATTTCTCAAGAATTCGTTGAAGAATATAAAAACGATCTAATCATGATCGGATCTACCGGTATGAATGCCGTAACAAGATTGTTAGTTGGTTCTGTTTCCGAATACGTTACTAGAAATGCTCGGACAGACGTTATCATTGTTAGAACTGATATCGATAATAAGAAGATCGTTGATAAAAAATAAAATTTTAAAAAGCTGGCGACTGCCGGCTTTTTTGTTAGGTGGAAAATATGCGTTGTGAATGGGCTAATAGTTCAAAAGAGATGCAATCTTATCACGATAATGAATGGGGTAAAGTCAGTCATGATGAAAATTATTTTTTTGAAATGCTGATTTTAGAAGGTGCTCAGGCTGGCTTGTCATGGGCAACCATCATCAAGCGTCGCAAAAATTATCGACAAGCGTATGAAAATTTTGCAGTAGACAAAGTGGCGGCTTTTGACCAAACTAAAAGGGCTGAATTGTTAAAAGATTCAGGAATCATTCGTAATCATTTAAAAATTGATTCTTCGATCAATAATGCCAAGTTAATCGTGGAAATGCATCAAAAAGGTGAAAAATTTTCTGATTATATTTGGAAATTTGTTGATAATAAGCCGATAATTAATCATTATAGTGATATGAGTGAAGTTCCAGCACAAACAACATTGTCGCAACAAATCAGTCGTGATTTAAAAAAACGTGGCTTTAAATTTGTGGGACCGACGATTATTTATTCGTTTTTACAGGCAGTTGGCGTGATCAATGACCATTTAGATTCCTGTAATTACAAGTAAAAATTAGTATAATGGTATTGAAGACGGAGGATAAATGTTTATGAATTCTGAAACTATTAGCAAATTAGCCGAGGGGCTTTATGAAGATCGAAAAAAAATTGAAGATAAATCTGAAAAATTTGACGCCCAAAAAGTTTACGATATCTTAGATTCACTAGAAGTTTTGAGAAAACCGATCAAAGATTATTTTGAAATGACTGAAGATGACTATTATCAAAACGAATCAGATCATCGTCTAACTTTGCAACATCCCGACCACAAGTTGAGTCAATTACATGACCGTGTTCAAGTTAACCACGTTGATGGCTCATTGATGGGACACGAGATCAACTTTACTTACAACCATGAAGACCCATATGCTGATGGAGAATACAAAGTAAAGACCGATATCAATTTGATAAGTTTTGCATTTACTGTAATTGGAGCCGTTTACGATAACACCATTGTCGCTGATGTGAGAAATTCAGTTTCAAAAGACGCAATTCTTTCAATTGGTTTGGCAGCAAAAGCCGTTGAGGAATGGCAAAAATGAAATTAATATCAGTCAATGATTTATCATTGCAAAATGAGGGCTACTTTGCATTTAAGCATGTAGCTTTTTCTTTAGCTCAAAAAGAGATCATTGGCATCAGTGGTGACAATGGCAGCGGCAAAACACAGCTTTTAGAAGCAATTGCAAACGATGAAAACATTGATAGTGGAGAAATTAGATACACTCCAGGGGTAAGAATCGGCTACTTACCACAACAAGATCCACAAGAAATTTATCAGACAACTAGAAAATATTTAGAACAGATTCGTAAATTATCAAAAAAATTGGCCGTTCGTAAAGACCAAATGGACGCGATGATAACTTATTTACGTTTGAGTCCATATTTGGACCGTAATGTTAATCAATTGTCACTTGGAACACAGAGAAAGATTGGTTTTTTAGCGGCCGTCGTCGGTCATCCTAATGTCTTGTTGCTCGATGAACCATTCATTTTTCAAACCGATACAACGATTCTTAACATGCTCGATATGATTCAAGATTTAAAAGACAACGGGTCAGGAATCATCATTACGGCCAGTCAATTTAATCCCAACGTCGAAAAAATTTTGACGACACAGTATCAATTACAAGATGGACGTTTAACGTCACCGGAAAAAGTGACGACAGTTAACTTGCAATTTAGAATTCACATTAATTCAATTGCAATCACAAAAGAATTGTTCAAGTATGTAACGAGTAATAAAAATAACCTTTTGCAAATGCAAGTGCCAGCTAACCTTAAAGATAAAATCGTCAGTCAAATGATTGCCCTCAATTATCAATTTGAAGAGGTGAAGGATCATTAAAATTTTATTGAAGAACTATTTGCAGTTCATTTTTCAAAATTTCTTATACTTAACCTTGCTTTTCTCCATTATTGTCTTTGGATTAACGGCTGATAAATTATTGAGTATTGATTCTCATGAGAAATATGGCCTATTATTGATAGGGATATTCTTTTTATCATTATTTTCAACGATGAATTTATATTATTACGATAAAAAATATAATCATTATTTAAAACAAAAAGTAGATAGCTACTGGGCAGAATTTTTTAGCCAGTTTTTAACGATAATAATCTCTAATTTAATTTCAGGAATTTTGATCTTTGCTTTCAGCCAAATTTTTAGTTCTGATATTATTTTGGACTTAGTAGGAGTACTAACTTTGATTGCGGTAGGAATCTTAGGAGGCTCAATCGCGGCTTTATTTAAAACTCAGTGGTACAATCATTCAAGCTTTGGTCAAATAGGAGTTTTAGTTTTTGTTTACTTAGCTTTATCGGGTAGCGTGATTTCTATTTTCAAGCCAGTGCAAATTCTCTTTCCTCCATTGTCAGAATTGATTACCAACCTTCACAGTACTGATTCGATTGTGAGTTTGTTACCAGTTGCCGGTCAAACTTTGGCTTATTCGTTGGTCTTGTTTTTGATTAGTAGCTTTATTTACAAAAGAAATAGGAAAAGTTGATAAAAAGTATTGCAATGAGGTATTATTTTTTGTTTTAATGTCTTGATGAAGTAAGGAGGCAATTTTATGAGCAATATTTATTTGCGTCAAGCAACAGTTGACGATTTGCCAAAGATTATTGACATCATCGACGGAGCCAAGAAAACCCTAAGGGACCGCGGTGTTGATCAATGGCAAGCAGGTTATCCTGATCAAGAAATCCTGAAACGAGATATTCAAGAGGACATAAGTTATGTTTTAATACTAGATGGTGAGGTAGTGGGAGTTGCTGCTTTACAACAAGGTTATGATAAAAATTACCAAGACATGACTTCTGGTGAGTGGTCTAGTAATTCCGACGTAACTTATTCCATTATTCACCGTATAGCTGTTGAACCGGGACACCAAGGCCAACACCTGTCTAGTGCTTTGATTCAACAATTATTGACTATTTCTCATTACTTAGGTTATCAAGACGTTAGAATCGACACACATCCCGATAATTTAGTAATGCAACATGTAATTACTAGTAATGGGTTCGTGGAAAAAGGTACCATAACGATGGATGAAGATCATGGTATTAGAAAAGCCTACCAAATTCTTTTAAAGTAAGGCGTCTAAAGATTATTTTTTAAATCTTTGGGATATAATTGAGCCAAGAGACCATCGTTAAGATGGTTTTTTTACTATAATTCTATAATTCGTTTCCAGTTATTGGATATTGGAGATAAAAAAATTGAAAATCAAAAATATTGCAAGAAAGATGTTGAACCCTAAACCAGCAGAATTCGTTTCAGCACAGACGGATCTGTTCTTAAAACGCTTAAAGCCAAGACCATTTGTTACCGACTATATACAAGGTGTCTATGACACAAACGTCAAGCCGAATGTCACTGACGATACGTTGACTTTATCCGTTTTAACAGATACCCATGCTAAGGCGATTGCGAGTGCCTCCTATTATGGAATCAACGGTGCACGACACATCATTGAGGCTAACGCTGTCAGTAATGCCGTTGGTTTGGATTTGAATGTGCATCTAGGAGATTTGATCGATGGCAGTGACAAACCTGAGATTAGTCGCGGTTTGTTGCAATTTGCGGTGGAAAATTATCAAAACAGTAAGCCACCATTTTATCTTCTAGAAGGAAACCACGATGAAAATGACAAGTACGATGAGCATCGTTTCTTTGGCTCGGCCTCATTTCATCGTGACGATTATGATTCATTAGTAACACAATATAACTTTGATCAACCACAAATTCATCGCCTTAATCCGGTTTCAAAAGTCGGTTGGTTCGACAAAGGTGACATCCGAGTCATTTTTATTGATACTAGCGATATTCCTTATATACTAAGCAATGGTTCGAAGAAATACGATTTTAAGAAAGTTCGTGGAGTTAGAGAACAACAACTAGAAGATTTAATTACAATCTTGGAACGGACTGTCGATAAGCATGTCGTTATGATGGGACATGCTAATATCGTTAGCCCCAGTGGTCGTAGTGCTTTAAATTTCAACGGTGACTTGATTCAGCAGCTGCTAGTAAGCTTTAACAATAAGACCTCAGGACAATTGAAAAATGAATTGACGGGAGATTTTGGAGTGAATTTACGCTATGATTTCTCATCTACAGGCATTTCAAAAGTTACAACCTATATTTGTGGACATATGCATTATGAAAAAAACTACAAAGTTTCTGAAATTAATCATATAATATTAAATTGTTCGGCCTTAATGGGAAAGAAACATGGTTTAACAACTGATTACAATAAAAAATGGGATAGACGTTATAATGAAATTTCAGAATTAGCAGGCTATTTCATTAATATCGACCCGAACAAATTGCGCTTACAGATTTTCGGTTACGGAGCCGCTACAAGATATGTAAGTTTTGAAATATAAGGGAGAAATTTTTATGTGTGGAATTGTCGGATTCGTAGATAAGAATATTGCAGACAAGAAGCCTGTAATTGAAGCGATGATGGAAACAATCAAACATCGTGGTCCAAATAGTTCTGGTGAACTAGTTGATGGTGATGCAGCACTGGGCTTTCGTCGTTTGAGCATTATCGATATTAGTAGTGGTATGCAACCTATTTACAACGAAGACAGATCAAAAGCCGTGATTTTTAACGGTGAAATTTACAACTTTAAAGATGTTAGAAAAGAATTAAAGAAAGCCGGTCACATTTTTACAACGGATACAGATACTGAAGTTCTGTTACATGGTTTTGAAGAATGGGGTATCGAAGATCTTTTGAAGAAAATTCGTGGGATGTTTGCTTTCGTCATTTATGATTTAAAAACTGGTGACATTACTGGAGCAAGAGATTTCTTCGGTATCAAGCCACTTTATTATTACAACCGTGAAGGAACCTTTATCTTTGGTTCAGAGATCAAATCCTTCTTGAAAGAACCAAATTTCAAAAAAGAATTGAACAAAGCTGCTTTGAAGCCATATTTGACTTTCCAATATTCAGCTTTGCATGAAACTTTCTTTAAAAATGTTTTCCGCATTCCTGAAGGTCATTACTTCACCTTTAAGAATGGTAAGTTGAGTATTAAAAAGTATTGGGATATGTCATTTAAAGCTAATAACTTGTCGTTTGAAGAAACTGTTAAACGAATCGACAAATCAATTCGTGAATCAGTCAATGAACATTCGATCAGTGATGTACCAGTCGGCTCACTACTTTCAAGTGGTGTCGATTCAAGTTATGTAACGGCTATTTTGAAGCCTCAACATACTTATTCAATTGATTTTGATACAAGTACTTACGAAGAAGGAACTGCCGCTAAGATGTTGGCAGATAAGTTAGGACTAGAAAATACACGTGGTATCGTTACAAAAGAGGAAGCGGTCAAATCCATTCCGTTGATTCAGTACTATATGGATGAACCAGACTCTAATCCTTCATGTATACCACTTTACTTTTTGACTAAGTTAGCTAGCCGCGATGTCACCGTTATACTATCAGGTGAAGGAGCCGACGAATTGTTCGCTGGCTACGCAAATTACGGTTTCCATTCACATTCAAAAGTGATTCGAGTAGTTGCTGAAGATTTGAAACATTTACCAAAGGGTGTGAAGTATAAGCTAGCCCATGGTTTAAAGAAAATGCCAAACTTCCCTGGAAGATTGCACTTGTATGAATCAACTGCTAAAGCTGAAGAGTTCTTCATTGGTCAAGCCAAGATCTTCACTGAAAAAGAAGCAGCTGATTTAGTTAAACCAGAGTTTGAAAAATCACGTTCAGTTAAAGATATCGTTATGAGAAGTTATAGCAAAGTTAGTGGTTATAACGATGAAGTTAAGAAGATGCAATACCTTGACCTACACCAATTCATGTCAAATGATATTTTATTAAAAGCTGATCGTATGAGCATGGCAAATTCAATGGAATTACGTGTACCATTCTTGGATAAAAAGGTAGCCAAAGTGGCAGCTGGAATTCCAACTAAGTATCTTTTGAACAGCAAGGATAGTAAGTATGCACTAAGAGTTGCTGCTGAAAGAGCTTTGCCAGACGAATGGGCTAAGCGAGAAAAATTGGGCTTCCCAGTTCCAATCAGAGACTGGATCAAGACTAAGGAAGTTTACGAAAAGTTCCGCGAATTATTCAGCGCTGATTTTGCAGGTCAATTCTTTGATCAGGATGCCATTTTGAAGATGTTGGATGGTTGTTATCGTGGTGAAAACGACGATCGTAGAAAAGTTTGGACAATTTATACTTTCTTAGTTTGGTACAAGGTTTTCTTTATCGACGGAGGCAAGAAGCCAGATGTTGATCCACAAGTTAAAGTAGGATAATTATAATTTAATTTTTTATTTTGAGTTTGATGAAAAAAGCTGATTTATATATTGAATCGGCTTTTTTTGATTGGTGGGGTGTAGTATGCCGCCCCTCCGCAACAAAGCTGATTGGGCTGGAACGCCCTGGGCACGACTTGAAGCTTTTTCAAGCCCGGAAAAATCTTCAAGCTCGGCCTTATTCTAAGCGCTGAAGCGCTAAGAATAATTTCAGGGCTGAGCCCATCAGCTTTGTTGCTCCGGCGCTGAATATCGGATCTATAAGATATTTGATTTCCATTCCTCTAGAAATAGCTGTTCTATTTGATTAACCTATGTTCTTATTTTTATGGAATTAGATTTTTTGTTAGTGTCACACTATTTTGGAAAACAGTTTTTGGGAAATTGGAATAGAATTTCTCAATTAAGTTATGAAGAACAATAATTTAAACCGGATTCAGAATAGAACGTGATATGCAACTCCCACAAGATATTACCTCAATAGAAATTAGAATTGTTCTATAGTCTGGAGCGACAGTCCTGGGAAATGCTCAGCCGTGAAATTTTTGTTAATGCTTTAGCATTTACAAAAAGGCCAATCTTGGAGACAATTCCCGGGCCTGGAATTGGCTTCAAGTTGTGCGCACATTCTCCAGCGTTTCCCAGGACTGTCGCGGAAGACGGCAATTACCCACCACCCAAACTAAGGAACAATTTCTATCAAAAAAGCAAAGCTACAAATTAAAATAATAATTTAAGAAAACAATAAACCTCAAAATTTTAGTATTAATGCCACGCTCGTTGTGCTAGATTGAGTATGGTATAATTTTGTGTGAAATGTGTGTAATTTTAAAATATAGAATTAATATAGTAAGAGGTTGATCCCTATCGAAACTGAATCAGGAAAAAAATTCACGCCCATTCTTTTGGGTAGTGATATGAACGTATACGGAATGGCCCGAGCTTTCCATGAACTTTATGGTGGCACTGTAAAGGCCTATGCCGAAATTCAATTAGCACCAACTAGATATACAAAAATATTAGACTTAACTCTTTATTCAGGATTTTCTGAAGACCCTGTTTTCATCGAAAAAATGCGTGAAATTGCTAAAGTTTATCAAAACCATGAAGAACCAGTTATTTTAATTGGTTGTGGGGACGGTTATGCTGAACTTATTAGTAAGCATAAAGATGAGTTATCAAAGACATTCGTCTGCCCTTATGTTGATTATGATTTGTTGAAATCATTGAACAACAAGGAGAGTTTCTATCACGTTGCCGATGAGCATGGTTTGCCACATCCATTGACAAAAATCATCACTAAAGATATGTATGAAGAAAAATCTGACTTGGATGTTCCTTTTGAATTTCCAGTTGCCTTGAAACCTGCTAACAGTGTTGAATGGTTGGATATTCATTTTGAAGGACGTAAAAAGGCTTTCATAATTCATTCTCAAGAAGAGTATATGACGATTGTTGGTAAGATTTATGATAATGGTTATAAATCTGATTTGATTCTCCAGGACTTTATTCCTGGGGATGACTCCAACATGCGTGTTTTGAACGCTTACGTTGACCAAGATCATCACGTTAAAATGATGTGTCTAGGTCACCCAATTTTGGAGGATCCAACACCACAATCAATCGGTAATTACGTTGCCATTATCCCTGAATTTAACCAAGATGTTTATGATCAAGTTCAAAAATTCCTTGAAGATATCGAATTCACTGGTTATGCAAACTTTGATATGAAATTTGACTCGCGTGACAACACGTTTAAGTTCTTTGAAATCAACTTGCGCCAAGGTAGAAGTAGTTTCTTTGTTACACTCAATGGCTATAATCTTGCCAAATATGTGGTTGAAGATTATATTGAAGGTAGCTTAGAAAACGAACCAACTGTTTACGCTAATAAGAATAAGGCGCAACACAAACTTTGGTTAGGTGTACCGGTTAAAGTCTTTAACAAGTACGCTGCTAAAAATGATGCAACTAAGTACGCTGATGAACTTATCAAGCAAGACCGTGTTGGTACAACTGTTTTCTACAGCAAAGACAACTCCTTTAGACGTTGGTTGCTTTTAACATATATGTTCCACAATTATGTTAAGAGATTTGATAAATACTTCCAAGAAAATAAAGGACGCGACTTTAAATAACCGAGGGGGTTTACCTATATGGACGAATTAAAGGAATACAAAGTTAAGAAAATTGAGTATTCTAAGATTTTGATCTGTGTTGATTCTGATGATTTTGAATCATCAAAAAATGCCTTTAATTATGCTTGTTCTTTGGCCAAACATTACAAAGCTGAGTTGGGTATTGTTTCAGTACTTGAAACAGGAGATTTGAATATTTTCCAATCTCTAGATCCAGATGTTTTGACACAACGTCGTGAAGAAATTAAAGAACTGCTTGAAGTCTACGGACAAAAAGCTAAAGAATACGGCGTTGAAAATGTTCACTTGATGGTTACAGAAGGTGGTCCCGGAACAGTAATTGCTGAACAAGTAATCCCTAAGTTCCAACCTGATTTGGTTATTGTTGGTGTCGAAAAGAAGAATAGAAACCGCAATACAATTGGGTCACAAGCTGCAAAAATTGTTAATAATGCCAATGTTTCCGTCAGTGTTATTAGATAATATAGAAAAAATTGAAGATGCCAAAATTTTTTGGCGTCTTTTTTCGTAATTTAAATTAAGTACAAATGACAAAAATGAAAAATATTCTAATAAAAAGTAATTAGTGTTATAGTATTCTTTAAAATTAATAGGCGGTGAAGAATTTGTTAATGAATAAAGTTATCGGTGGTGCAGGGGATTTAATTAATGCTAAACCCGCCGATTATAAAGATAATTTGTATTTGGCAGTCAATGGGGCCTGGCAAGAAAAAGCTGTTATTCCAGCTGACAAATCAAGAACTGGTGGTTTCACGGATTTGGATGAGGGTGTTGAAAAGACACTTATGAAGGATTTCCATGAATTCGCTAATGCGGAAGAAAAAGTTGATGATCCGAGATTTTTACAAGCAGTTAAATTGTATCGTTTGGCTAACAATGTGGAACACTTGAGTAAATTTCATCAACAACCAATTTTGAAAGATATGCAACGTATTACAGACTTAAACAGTTTGAAAGACTTGAGTGATAGCCTTGCTGCCTTGTCTAAAGACGGCTTTAGTTTGCCAATTGATTTGGGCATTGATGCTGATATGAAAGATACAGCTAAAAATGTTGTTTATATCAATGGTGCCGGTTTGATTTTGCCTGATAAAACTTACTATGCAGAAGATAATGAATCAGGTAAGCAATTACTCGCTAAGTATGCTGACGTTGCCAGTCGCTTGCTTTCAATGATCGGTTACAAGTTGGACGAAGCAAAGGAAATCGTCTCAAAGGCGTTGGAATTTGACAAGTCACTTGTGCCAATCGTTAAGAGCTCTGAAGAATGGGCTGACTATACAAAAGTTTACAATCCAATGGACTTCGATGAATTTGTTAAGAAATCCGATGTTTTGGATTTGAAGAGTTTGGTAGTTGATTCAATCAATGATACACCGGAAAAAGTTATTATCACTGAACCAAGATATTTGGATAATTTAAACAAATTGGTAAACGCTGACACGTTTGAGAATATCAAAGCTTGGATGATGGTGAAATTCTTAACTGGTAATGCTTCAATTTTGGATGAAGAATTCCGTCAAGTTATTGGTGAATACAATCTTGCCCTCAGTGGTGCCAAAGAATTGAAGAACAGAACTAAGTATGCTTACAACTTTGCAGCTGGTATTTTCAGTCAAGTCGTAGGTACTTACTATGGTCAAAAATACTTTGGCGAACAAGCTAAAGAAGACGTTCGTAACATGGTTAAGAAAATGATTGCCGTATACGAAGACCGACTTTCAGAAAATACTTGGTTGAGCGAAGATACTAAGAAGAAAGCCATTGTTAAGCTTGAAAAAATTGTTATTAAAGTTGGCTATCCAGATAAGATCGACCCACTTTATGACAAGTTTGAAATCAATGAAAATGATTCCTTGTACGATAATGTTTCAAGAATTAGAAAAACAATTGCTCAACACAACTTAGATCAATATCACGAACCAGTTGATCGCAAGAAATGGTTGATGCCAGGACATATGGTTAATGCTTGCTATGACCCATCAAGAAATGACATCACCTTCCCAGCAGCTATCTTGCAAGCACCATTCTACAGTTTGAAACAAACAAATTCTCAAAACTTTGGTGGAATTGGTGCGGTTATCGCTCATGAAATTTCCCACGCCTTTGATAATAACGGTGCTCAATTTGATGAGTACGGAAATATGAACAATTGGTGGACTAAAGAAGATTACAGTAAATTCAAGATCTTAACTCAAAAGATGATCGATGAATTTGAAGGAATTCCATATGCCGGTCATAAAGTTAATGGAAAGCTAGTAGTTAGTGAAAATGTCGCTGATGTCGGCGGTTTACGTTGTGCCTTAGAGGCAGCTAAGTCGGATTCAGATTTCGACGTCAAAGCTTTCTTCATCAACTGGGCCAGAGTTTGGAGAAACAAGTCAACACAACAATTGACTGAAATGTTCCTATCAATCGATGTTCACGCTCCAGCTCCATTACGTGCTAATGTTCAAGCTCAAAATATGGACGAATTCTATGATGCCTTTGGTGTTACAGAAAAAGATGGCATGTGGTTAGACAAAGATAAACGAGTAAATATTTGGTAAAGTAGAGCGTGGAGCAGGGGCGGTCAGCTCCCGGAGGATAACGTAATTTCACGAATTGCCCGTTGAACTTTACGGGTGATTTGGGAAATTTTGTTATCTCGGAGGGAGTTGCCCCTGCGGAACGCGTTTTAGCTATGCAGCCAGAAACTATGGTTATTTTTAAAAAGTGCTGTAGACGCAGCTGGATTTCAGATATTTGCAGTTATTTCTGTAAATTCTTAAATTAATACGATTCTATTCAGTTTAAACTCAAGACTGATTTATAGTCTGAATAGTTATGATGTTTCAATATTTTAATTCGCTAAAAGTAGAAAAGGATCTTACTAGAATTGCAACAATCTGGTGAGATCCTATTTCTTTTGCCGTCCCAATTGAGTTTTTTGTGGAGGGCGACATAGCTTCCTCCCTTTTGTATATTAGAAATATTTTAATGTTTTCTAATTAGTGGTATAGTGGTTACCAAAATGATTAGGTGAGGTGGATGAATTGTTGAACAAAACAATTGTTGGAGGAGCTGGAAGTATTCTTGCTCCGGAAGAAACAGATGTTAAAGAAAACTTATACTTAGCTGTAAATGGAGCCTGGCAAAAGACTGCTAAGATTCCCGATGACCGTCCTAGAACTGGTGGTTTTGCGGAACTTGATAAAGGTGTCGAGGAAACTTTGATCAATGATTTCCATGAATTCGTCAAAGATGAAAGTAAAATTGATAATGATTTATTAAAGCAAGCTGTAAAACTTTATGAATTAGTTAATGATACGGAAAAATTGCATAAGTATCACCAAAAACCAATTATCAATGATCTCAGAAAGCTAGCTCAAATCAAAAACCTACAAGAGTTGAGTGATGGCTTGGCTGACTTGACAAAAAATCAGTTTGTCACACCAATGCCACTCAGTGTTGACATGGATATGAAAGATACAGCGCACAATGTCGTTTATTTGCAGGGACCCGATTTGATTTTGCCTAATCAATCTTATTATGCAGAGGGTAATGAATCTGGGAAAGCACTATTGAAGAAATATGCGGAAGTGGCCAATCACTTACTAGCAATGGTGGGCTATAGTTTGGCTGACTCACAAGCAATTGTAAAAAATGCTTTGGCGTTCGATAAGACTTTGGTGCCAATCGTCAAGACTCCTGAAGAATGGGCTGATGACGTTAAAACTTACAATCCAATGGACTTTAAGGAATTTGCAACCAAGTCTCAATCAATTGATTTGAAGAAGTTTGTCGTTGATACAGTTAGTGTGACACCGGAAAAGGTAATTAACGCTGAACCAAGATATCTTGAAAACTTTGATAAATTGGTCAATGAAACTACTTTTGAAAACGTTAAAGATTGGATGCTAGTCAGATTCCTCTTCGCTAAGGCTGATTCTTTAGATGAGGAATTCCGTCAAACTGCTGGTGAGTATCAACTAGCTTTGCGTGGTACCAAGGAATTACTCGATCGTGACAAGTTTGCTTATCACACAGTTTCTAGTTATTTCAGTGAAGTAGTTGGCTTGTATTATGGCCAAAAATACTTTGGACAAAAGGCTAAAGCCGACGTTCGTCAAATGGTTGAAAAGATGATTTCCGTTTATGAAGAACGCCTGTCACACAACGATTGGTTGAGCGAGGATACCAAGAAAAAAGCCGTCGTAAAGCTCAAGAAAATGGTTCTTAAGATTGGTTATCCAGACAAAGCCCGTGATATCTATAAGAAATTTAAGATTGATACTAATGTTTCACTTTATGACAATTTAGCAGAGATTGAAAAAATCAAATATGCCGATGAATTAGCCAAAATCACTAAACCAGTTGATCGAACAGTTTGGTTAATGCCCGGAAATATGGTCAATGCTTGTTATGATCCATTGAGAAATGACATCACCTTCCCAGCAGCAATTTTGCAAGCACCATTTTACAGCTTAGAACAAACCAGTTCCCAAAACTTTGGTGGAATCGGTGCCGTTATCGCTCATGAAATTTCCCATGCTTTCGATAACAACGGAGCCCAATTCGACGAATTTGGTAATATCAATAATTGGTGGACCGAAGCCGATTACGCAACATTTAAGAAGTTAACTCAAAAAATGATTGATGAATTTGAAGGAATTCCATATATCGGTAAAAAAGTTAACGGAACTTTGATCGTTAGTGAAAACATCGCCGATGTCGGTGGATTACGTTGTGCTCTAGAAGCTGCCAAAGAAGAAGACGACTTCAGTGCTAAACAATTCTTCTTAAACTGGGCTAGAGTTTGGAGAATCAAGTCAACTAAGCAATTGGACGAAATGTTATTATCATTAGACGTTCACGCACCAAATATCTTACGCGCCAATGTTCAAGCTCAAAATATGGACGAGTTTTATGATGCTTTTGGTGTTACAGAAAAAGATGGCATGTGGTTGGATGAAGATAAACGAGTAAATATTTGGTAGTAGAAGTTTAAATTTTTTAATGTAGTTCTGATGCCGCAGTTATTCCTGTGAATTTTGATTAGTATAATTTGATAAGAAAGAAAAAAGATATCACTATATCTGCAGTTTAGTGCAGTGAATAGTGGTATCTATTTTTCTACTTCTAATTTACTAGGGAAAGCAATTCAACTGTAAAAATATTAAGCACTATCTATAAGTAGAATGAGTCTTCCTAAATGAATAGAAAGAAAATAATTAAAAGAAGTGAAATTCAGACCGGAATAGCAAAGCCGATTTGGCTCAGCCGTCAAATTTCACTTAGCGCTTTAGCGCTTAGTGAAAGGCCTAGTTTTGAGACTTTGCGTACTTTGCAAAGGCTCAAAATAGTGCCGACAGCGTTCCAGCCAAAATCGGCTTTGCTATGGAGGGCGGCATCCTACTCTCGACTAACAAAAGAACTCAGCACTATTATCATTAAAAACATTTTAACTTTATTAGAACTAGTGCTATAGTATTTAGTAACTTAATTTTGCGGGGTGAAAGTATTGTTTATACAAAAAATTAGAGGTGGCGTTGGTGACCTTGATTCTGGAGCACCAGCTGATTACAAAGATAACTTATATTTAGCCGTTAACGGAAAATGGCAAGAAAAAGCTGAAGTTCCAGCTGATAAATCCAGTGCAGGAGCTTCAATGGACTTGGATTTGAAAATTGAAAAAGAATTAATGAATGATTTTCAAACCTTAGCTGAAGATGACCAACAAGTTCCAAATCAGGAATTGTTGCAAGCTATTAAATTGTACCGCCTCGCTAAGAATGTTGATTTCTTAAAGATCTTTCATGAAAAACCAATTTTGAAAGATCTAAAGAAACTAGAGGATCTACAAAATTTAACTGATTTTAATGCTAAATTGGCACAATTAGGTAAAGAAGATTTTACTTTACCAATTAATATTTGGATCGATGCCGATATGAAAGACACCAAGCACAATGTAGTTTATGTCGATGGGGTTGATTTGATTTTACCGGACAATTCTTATTACGACGCTGACAATGAATCCGGTAAGAAATTATTGGCAAAATATGCTCAAGTTAGTGAGAAACTTTTGCAGATGATTGGCTACTCACAAGATAAAGCGCAAGAGACTGTTAAACAAGCATTGGCTTTTGATAAGACTTTAGTTCCAGCGGTTAAGACATCTGAAGAGTGGGCTGAATATACGAAGATGTATAATCCAATGGATTTTGCGGAATTTGTTGGAAAAGCTAAGAATGTTGATTTGAAGAGCTTGGTGGTCGATCAAGTTGAAGCTACTCCTGAAAAAGTAATTATTGTTCAACCAAGATTCCTGAAGAGTCTTGATGGTTTGGTTAATGATGAAACTTTTGAAAACATGAAAGCTTGGATGATTGTCCGTTATCTTGTTGCTAATAGCCACAATTTGGATGAGGACTTCCGTTTGGCAGTGGGTGATTATGATTTAGCCTTCAGCGGTGCCAAAGAGTTGCCTAGTCGAGTGAAATTTTCGTATCAATTAGCTGAAAGCAATTTTGACGAGGTTATCGGAATTTATTATGGTCAAAAATATTTTGGTGAAAAGGCCAAAGAAGACGTTCACCAGATGGTCGTGCGTATGATCGATATTTACAAGCAACGTCTAGCTGACAACAGTTGGTTGAGCCAAGCCACAAAGGAAAAGGCTATTGTCAAGCTGAACAAGATCGTCATTAAGGTCGGCTATCCGGATAAAGTTCAAGACATATTCCACCATCTGAAAATTGATGAGACGAAATCTCTTTATGAAAATGTCACGCAACTTAATCGAGTGGTCAGACAATTTGAACTGAAAAAGCTCCAGAAACCAGTTGACCGCAGCGTTTGGTTGATGCCTGGAGAAATGGTCAACGCCTGTTATGACCCATCCAGAAACGACATCACCTTTCCAGCCGGAATCTTGCAAGCACCATTTTATAGTTTGCAACAAACGAGCAGTGAAAACTTCGGTGGCATCGGTGCAACCATCGCCCACGAAATCTCCCATGCCTTTGATAATTCAGGTGCGAAATTCGATGAGTTCGGTAATTTGAATAATTGGTGGACTAAAGAAGATTACGCAAAATTTGAGAAATTAACTCAAGACATGATCGACCAATTCAACGGCATCGAATTTGCAGGTGGCAAAGTAAATGGAAAATTAGTCGTTGGAGAAAATATAGCCGACGTCGGCGGAATGCGTTGTGCCATCGAAGCAGCCAAGATGGATAAAGATTATGATCCGAAAGCCTACTTCATAACCTGGGCCAAATCATGGCGATTCAAAGCCACACCACAGTACAATGAAAGACTACTAAGAACCGACGTCCACGCCCCACAACCATTGAGAGCAAACGTCATGTCACAAGACTTAGATGAATTCTTCCAAGCCTTCGACGTTAAACCAGGAGATGGAATGTGGTTGGATGAAGATAAGAGAGTGGAAATATGGTGAGAGCGTGGAGCAGGCCCGCTTAGGACTCGGGCAGATAGCCTAGCTTCACGAATTACCCGCCGAACTTGCGGGTGATTTGGGAAGCGTAGCTATATTGCATAGAATCATGGTTATAAACAAAAAGAAGAACCTCCATAAAACTAAATACTAAGGTTATTCCCAAACAGAACAACCAAAAACAACCTTCAAAAAAATATTAAAACAAATCCATTAAAAAGAAGCTGGCCCACCAACACCAGCTTCTTTTTTTGCTTAAAGTCAAAAAATCCCCCCATTCAGGATGAAAAAAGTTAAACTCCAAAAAATATCGTAATCTAATCCTAAAAGGGGGAAGTAAACATGTCTAAGAAAAAAACTATCCTATCAATTTTTGTAATTATTCTAATCGTTCCATTGATGATTCTGTTAGAAAGTCTAGTCTATCAAGCAGTTCGTTTCGATACCAAATATGCTCAAATTATTATGGACACTCTGGTAATTATCTTCGCGACAATTTTTAATCAAAAAGTCCTGAAGCTAAAAGTAGATTGGTTCAGGACAAAACATCCGTTTAAGCAATTACTCAACTTAATTCCGTTAATGATTTTAATGCTATTTTTTAACAAATTTTCTAATTTAGGTGTCGTTAAGAACATGGCTCTGACAGTGATTGCAATTATTTTAGTCGCAACGGCTGAAGAATACGTTTATCGTGGTTTGTTGATGGCGCAAATTCAAAGAGTTGTTAAAAATCCGTTTTTGATTTTATTGATCAGTTCAGTTGGTTTTGGCTTGATTCACATTACCAACATGTTTAACGCTTCGAATAAATGGTTGACGGTAGCTCAAATGATTATTGCGGCGGCTTCAGGGATGTTGTATGCAGCTCTTTATTACAAAACTCATAATTTAACACTAGCAATTTTAATGCATTTGATTTATGATTTGCCGGCTTTTTTCCATCACGGAATGGCGACAGCTGAAAACATCATGACACCAGATCGGGTCGGTGAGTTCTTGCTGATTTCGGCCATTTTCTTCTTAATCTGTAGCGTGATTGCTCTGTTGCAAGTTAAGCAATTTCATTTTTCCAGACATATCCAAAAATTAAATTCTAAATAATATTTTTCGGTTTTTTACCTTTCAAGATGTATTCGCTTTCCACTATAATAGTAATATTAAGAAAGGTGAGAGTGTAATGGCATATATCGAAGTGAGGAATGAATCGAAAAAATATCAAATGGGCGAAACGACGATTGTCGCTAATGACAAGCTGACCTTTGATGTTGAACAAGGTAAATTGACGGTCATTCTGGGTCCTAGTGGGGCTGGAAAATCGACGGTTCTGAATATTTTAGGTGGAATGGACACGCCGACTGAGGGGGATGTCATTATTGATGGTACCAATATTTCGACGTTCTCTGAGAAGGAATTGACGACTTATCGCCGCAATGACGTAGGTTTTATTTTTCAATTTTACAATTTGATTCCTAATTTAACGACTAAAGAAAATGTTGAGTTGGCTTCAGCGATTGTTAAGGATGCTAAAGACGCAACTGAAACTTTGAAGGCAGTTGGTTTGGAAAATCGAATCGACAATTTTCCTTCGCAATTATCTGGTGGTGAACAACAACGGGTGGCGATTGCTCGGGCACTGGCTAAGAATCCTAAGTTGTTGCTATGTGACGAACCGACTGGAGCCCTAGACTATGAGACTGGTAAACAAGTTTTGACCCTACTTCAAGATGCCAGTCACAAAGACGATAAAACAGTTATCGTCATTACCCACAATTCGGCTTTGGCCAAGATGGCTGACCGCGTGATTCGGATTCATGATGCTAAGGTTCAATCGATTGAAGACAATGAATCACCAATGCCAGTAAAGGATATTGAGTGGTAATGAAACCTTTAACAAAAAATATGATGCGTAGTATCAATCAAGCTAAGGGTCGCTTCATTGCTATTATTTTGATCATCATGCTCGGAGTACTGATTTTCGTTGGGGTCAAGGCTACTGGTCCTAGTCTGAACGATTCGTTGAATAAGACGGTCGCCGATAAAAATCTGTCGGATGTACAAGTGGTTTCGACAACGGGATTCAGTAACAAAGATATTAAATTAGCTCAAAAAGTCGCTGGGGCAAAGGCAGAAACGGTGAAATTCAAATATGTCCTGGGTGGCAAATCAAAAGTTGCTATCGCTTTGTATGGTTACGATAAAGCTGCCAAACAAAATCAGTTGATTATTCGTAATGGACGTTTGCCAAAAAATGATCACGAAATTGTTTTGGATAAAAATGCTCGTAATAATTATGATTATAAAATTGGTGACACTTTCAAATTCGCTAAGAGTGCTGGTTTGAAGAGTCGTAGTTATAAAATCGTTGGTTTTGTCGATTCACCACAATACATTGACAATCAATCACGTGGAGTAACGAATATTGCTGATGGTCAGGTCAGTTTATTCGCCTACATTCCTCAAAAACAAATGAATATGTCGACAGCTTCGATGTTGAATATTCACTTCAATTCTTTAAAAGATAAAAATACTTTCAGCAAATCTTATAAGAATGCTGTTAATAAAAAAGTTAAATTACTCAAAAATGAATTCAAAGGTCGTGCCACTAAGCGAACTCAAGAAGTAGCAAGTAGTTATTTAGCTACCTTGAATCAGCAACAAACGGCACTTGACCAATTAAAAGCGGTCAATCCAACAATGGCAGCTCAAAAACAAGCTCAATTAGATGCTGCCAAGAAGAAAATTTTAAAGAATGCTAAAACGACCTATACTTGGCAGACGAGAGAAGATTTAACTGGATTTTCAGCTTATGGTGAAAGTTCTGATCGAATTGCTGCAATTGCTAATGTTTTCCCAGTTTTCTTCTTCTTGATTGCTGCTTTGATCACCTTTACCACAATTACGAGAATGGTCGAAGAAGCTCGTGGTGAAATTGGAACTTTCAAAGCACTCGGTTATACGAAGTGGGAAATTGCCAAGAATTACTTCTATTACGCACTTTCAGCCGGAGTTTTAGGTGTTATTTTAGGGGCGGTTATTGGGACTGAAACGTTGCCAAGAATCGTTTTGGGGATGTACAAACAATACATTGCCTTAGATTGGGTCATCACTTCCAGATGGCAAACGATTGTGATTGCGTTGATCTTTTCACTGTTGGCAACAGTCGGCGCGGCTATTATCGTAGTCCGGAAAGAATTGACCGAAGGACCAGCTGCTTTGATGCGGCCTAAAGCTCCTAAATCGGCTAAAAAGATTCTTTTGGAAAGAATCAAACCACTTTGGAATCATTTGAGTTTCAATCGTAAAGTTAGTTACCGAAACTTATTCCGCTTCAAGTCACGAATGTTTATGACTATTATCGGGATTGCCGGTGGTACAGCCTTGATTTTAACTGGCTTTGGGATTCAAAACTCAATTACAGCTAGTGGGAATGATCAATATAAAGATATTTTCAGTTATCAAGCTGTTGTTAAAATGGACGACGGTGCCAATTATCAAAAAGTTGATACTATTTTAAATGCTGATAAAACATACAAGGATAATACTCGGATTAATTCCGCCACAGCTAAATTGAAGGCCGGTAGTAAACAAGTCAATGACGTGAATGTTTACACACCAAAATCAATTAATGATTTTAAGAAGTATGTCCATTTAACCGCTGATTTAAAAGCTAAAGAAGTTGTATTGACAACGAAAACTGCTAAACTTCTAAACGTTCAAGCAGGGGACAAAATTAAAGTTGATTTAACTTCAGGAAAAACTGTCACGCTAACTGTTGGTGCTATCACAAAAAATTATATCGGGCACTTTCTTTATCTGAGTCCGCAAGTTTATCGAGACAAGATAGGTGATTTCAAATCAAATACTTTACTACTTGGCTTGCACAAACAAACGAGTTCTCAAAGAAAGAAACTAGCTAACAAACTGCTCGATTCTAAGCAAGTGATGGGGACGAGTTTTACGCATGATGTCTTCAACACGGTATCCAAGATGTCGTCACTGTTGCGACCAATTATCTTGATTCTAATTTTGCTATCAGGAATTTTGTCGTTTGTCGTGCTCTATAACCTGACAAATATCAATGTTTCTGAACGTATCAGAGAACTTTCGACGATCAAGGTCTTAGGTTTTTACAACAATGAGGTCACGATGTATGTGGTTCGAGAAAATATAATTTTAACGATTGTCGGTATTATTATTGGATATGGAATCGGTAACTTGTTGACGGCCTATATTTTGAATCAAGCCGCGACAGAACAAGTTATTTTCCCATTGACGATTCATTTGACAGGCTATGTGGTTGCAACTTTATTGATGATAATTTTCACAGCAATTGTTATGCTAGTTACACACAAGAAATTACAGCACATCGATATGATTGGTGCGTTGAAATCTAATGAATGATTGAGGGTATTACTATGTCTTTAGAAAATGATAAGGTCTTGGTCATTGGTGGAACTTCTGGATTTGGAAAAGAAGTTGCTATCATGGCCCAACACAAAGATGCGGATGTTTACGTCATCGGCCGTGATCAAGAACGAGTAAATCAATTACGTTATGAAGAAAATATTCAAGGGAGTTCATTAGATGCTCAAAATGTTCATCAATTGAAACGATTCTTTGAAAAATATGGTTCCTTTGATCACATAGTTTCAATGCTCGGTGGTGCTATGAGTGGTGGCTTTTTGGACAGTTCAGTCGAGGAAATTCGTGAAGCAATTGATGCCAAGTTCTTTGCTAATTTGCAGTTAGTTCAAATCGCTCATAAGTATTTGAATAAAAATGGTTCGATCCTGTTAACTTCCGGATCTGGTGGTCACTCATACGATGCATCCGGAGCAATTATTGGTAACCAAGCTATCAACACGATGGTGGAAGGCTTAGCAGTTGAGATGGCACCTGATTTTCGTGTTAACGCCGTTTCACCAACATGGACACCAACCGGGTTATGGCGCAAGCTAAATTCTAAAGAGTTAACTAAACAAGAGAACAAATTTGCCGAAAATGTACCTTTGAAACGAGTGGCAACAATTGAAGAAGTAGCTTCAGCTTATATTTACTTGATGGAGAATGATTTTATCACTGGACAAATTTTAAGAGTTGACGGTGGAGTTGATTTGTAAAAAATGTTATAGTTAAAGTCAACTTTAAGCAGAAGGTGAAATAATGCCAGTAAATGAAATAGCAGAAAATAAATATCGAATCAGTGATTTCGCTGAAATGGTGGGACTTAACAGTCCAACATTGCGTTATTACGAAAAAGAAGGCTTAATTAAGCCACATCGAAATGACAGTGGAATTCGCTACTATACAGATCAAGATGTGCGCTGGGTCAATTTTTTGTTACATCTCAAGAGCTGTGGGATGTCGATCGAGCAATTGAAACGTTACGTTCATCTCCGAGCTCAAGGAGATTCCACAATCAATCAACGAGTCGAGTTATTAGAAGAAGTTCGTCGCAATTTTGAAGTTGAGTATCAACGCCTGCAAGATGGCTGGACGATACTTAATGATAAATTGGATTGGTACAAGGGCAAAGAGGGCGGACATATTGAAGATAGCGAAAGCTTTTCAGAGTATTTGCAGAACTTGAATCATGCTTATTTGGAAGATAGATAGAGGTCGGATGCCGTCCTCCACAACAGCTCTGGAGTTCAAATCTATGCAGTATTTTGGTGAATTCTGAGTAGGATATTATATCTGTTTGGATTAAGTGGTGAACTGATTTATAGTTTGGATACGTTATGATCATTTGAATTTTAGTTAGTAACATTTTGTAAAAAATAATAGAAGACATTACTAAAGATGTATGAGGCTGAAGCAGCAAATTAGTAATGTCTTCTTTTTTATATTGAGTGGGGAGCAATTCAACTATAAAAATATCAGGCACTATATACGAATAGGAATGATATTCCTAAATGAATGGAAAGCAAATAAAACATAGAATCACTATTCAGCCCGGAGCAAAAAATTCAATTGGGCTCAGATGTGAAATTATAGTTAGCGCTTTAGCGCTTACTATAAGGCCGAGCTTGAAGATTTTTTCCGGTTTTGAAAAAAGCTTCAAGTCGCGCCCACATCGTTCCAGCCCCAATTGAGTTTTTTGTGGAGGGCGACATACTTAACTAAAAAAAACAAACTCTTCCCTTGACTTAAAGTTAACTTTAAGTTGTTTAATATAATTATCAACTTGAATCAAGGAGGAATTAATTATGGCAGAAAAACAAACAGCTGGACGTAAAGCTTTAGGAGAATTTGCTCCCCAATTTGCAGCATTAAATGATGATGTATTGTTTGGAGAAGTTTGGAGCAAAGAAAATGAACTCTCAGCTCATGACCGTTCAATGATCACTATTGCAAGCATCATTTCAGCAGGAAATACAGAACAATTAGAAGCACACTTAAAAATTGGTAAGAAAAACGGTATTACTAAACAAGAAATTGTAGCAGAAATTACCCAATTAGGATTTTATGCTGGTTGGCCTAAGGCCTGGAGCGCATTCAATCGTGCTAAAGAAATTTGGAAGGAAGATTAATTATGGCTAAGAATGAAGAATTAAAGAACGGCGGAGTTTTCCCCATCGGTGATAAGAATGTTGACTACGCCCAATATTTTATTGGACAAAGTTATTTGAAGAGCTTGGTAAAGCCTGAAGACAACATTGATTTTGGTGCCAGCAATGTAACTTTTGAACCAGGTTGTCGCAACGATTGGCACATTCATCACAACGGTTTCCAAATTCTTTTGGTAACTGGTGGCGAAGGCTGGTATCAAGAATGGGGCAAACCCGCTCAATTGTTGAAACAAGGCGATGTTGTTGTTATCAAGGAAGGCGTAAAGCATTGGCACGGAGCAACTAAAGATAGTTGGTTTAGCCATATTGCCATCACTAAAGGAAATTCCGAGTGGCTTGAGAAGGTTACTGACGAAGAATATAACAACTTATAAAATGTAAACTTTTGATGAAGTTTGTAAATTTTATTGAAAAAGAGGCTGAAAACAGTCTCTTTTTTTTACGCATTATTTACATTAAATAGATTATATATATACAACAATTTCTCATAATGTAGTCATGACTTATACGGAGGGATAAATATGTCTACATTAATAACAAATGTTTGTAAGCAATATGACAACAACCAAGGAAAGACGGTTTTAAGCAACGTTTCTGCTGAAATCGAAACAGGTGAATTCTTTGTCATCGTCGGACCATCTGGTTGCGGTAAAAGTACACTTTTGAGAATGATTGCTGGTTTGACAGAGATCACTAGTGGAGAAATCGCAATTGACGGCAAAGTCGTTAATAACTTGCCACCTAAGGATCGTAATTTAACAATGGTTTTCCAAAGTTATGCTCTCTTCCCATTTTTGAGTGTTTGGGATAATGTTGCTTTTGGTTTGAAAGCTAGAAAACATGATCAAGCAGAAGTTGCAGAACGTGTTAACAACGCTTTGAAGATGGTTAACTTGGAAGATTTAAAGGATAGAAAACCTCGTGAATTATCCGGTGGTCAAAGACAACGTGTGGCTTTAGCTCGTGCAGTTGCTAGTGACGCTAAGATTTGTTTGATGGATGAACCACTTTCAAACTTAGATGCCCAACTAAGAATCAAGATGCGTCAAGAAATTTATGCTCTGCAAAGAAAATTAGGTATCACTTTGATCTACGTTACCCATGATCAAGTTGAGGCGATGACAATGGCTGACCACATCATGGTTTTACATGATTCTAAGGTTCAACAAATCGGTACACCAACAGAAATTTACAAGAATCCAGCTAATGAATTCGTTGCTAGTTTCTTCGGGGTTCCACCTATCAACATCATGTATGCTTCAAAAGTGGGTGCTCACTCAATCAAGGTCAACAATGATTATCAATTAGATTTGGATCAAGCAGTTACAGAAAATGAATTAAAAGTTGGCATCCGTCCTAACGAAATGATTGTTGAAAAGGCTGAAGAACTACAATCAAATGCCACCGTACAAAATGTGGAATTTCTTGGGGATGAAAAAATCGTTCACGCTAAATTTAACAACGGTGTAATGGTATCTGCCATTGTTCCTAGTGATACTGAGTTTGATATGTTTGAAACAGTTAAAATCACTTCTACAGGAAATGTCTTATTGTTCAGTCAAGATGGCGTCAACATCACTGAAAATAAGGGAGGACTAGTCAATGCTTAAAACTTCGACAACTAACGTTGTACCTGAAAAGAAAGTTGAAGCAAAGAACAAAACAAAATTTCGTTTAACTGCTAACGATAAATATTATGCTTCAATTTTTGCCGGTCCATCATTGTTCTTACTAGGATTATTCACTTTTTATCCAATGTTTAGAACTCTTTATATCAGTATGTTTTTAACGAATACATTCGGAAATACTACACTTTTTGTTGGTTTAGAAAATTATGTAAAATTAGTAACTTCGCCAGATTTTGTTTCAAGTATGTGGGTGACACTAGTTTATGTCGTTGGGGTAACTTTTTTCACCATCGCTATGGGCTTGTTACTAGCTAACTTGGCAAGTCAAAAATTACCAGGAATCGCTATTTTTAGAACGCTTTACTCAGTTACTATGGGTGTTTCAGTTTCTGTTGCCGCTATTTTTTGGCTATTTATTTTCAATCCATCTGCTGGATTCTTCACTTTATTAACAAAATTACTTCACTTGCCAACTGTCAACTGGTTATCAAATCCAACTATGGCCATGTGGGCAATCATCATCACAACAGTTTGGATGCATTTAGGTTTTGTCTTCTTAGTTTTCTTAGGTGCTATCGAATCAGTTCCAACAACACTTTACGAAGCAGCCGACGTTGAAGGTGTTTCTAAGCATTACCAATTCTTCCACATCACTTTACCAATGATTTCTCCAACTCTTTTCTTCATTTCTACGATTACAATTATTGGTTCGTTCAAGAGTTTTGGTTTGATCGATCTTATTACAAAAGGTGGACCAACTAACGCCACTAACATGCTAGTTTACCGTATTTATAACGACGCTTTCTTTGGCGGAAACTATGCTAAATCAAGTGCAGAAGCAATCATTTTAACAATTATCATTGCCTTCTTTACTTACTTACAATTTAAATTCCTAGAAAAGAAGGTTAACTACTAATGATTAATATTGATGAACGCAAGATATTAAAGAACCTCCTTAGCTATATTCTTTTGATTGTACTAGCTGTTGTTATTTTAATTCCCTTCTTTATTGGGATTTGGACAAGTTTTCTACCTACAGCTGATATTTTAAAAGGTAATTATTTCAGCACTAACATTTCTCTAACTAACTATCTGGATGCTTTTACTAAGACGCCAATTTTAAGATATTTAGGCAATACCGTAGTCGTTTCTACTTTGATCATGTTGGCTCACTTATTGTTCTGTTCAATGAGTGCTTATGCGTTTGTTTTCCTAGATTTCAAATATAAGAAATTCTTCTTTGCACTATTTATGATAACAATGATGCTACCTGGGGAAGCTGCTATTATTCCTAACTTCCAAACAGTTAAAGCATTAGGTTTGTTGGATCACTATTCAGCAATGGTCGTTCCAGCTTTGACATCAGCTTTTGGTACTTTCATGTTGCGTCAAGCTTTCTTACAAACTCCAAAAGAATTAAAGGAAGCTGCTGATATTGAAGGTTTGAATCATTTCCAAATTTTCTGGAAAGTTATTTTACCTTATAACCGTATCAGTTTAATCACTTTAGGAGCTTACAGTTTCTTAGGAGCTTGGAATTCATATCTATGGCCAATCTTAGTTACTTTCAGTAACGAATCACGTGTGATTCAAAATGGTTTGAAGCAATTGCAATCCGAAGAAACATTCAACAACTGGGGAATGATCCAGGCTAGTGCCGCGATTATTGTTATCCCAACAATTCTTGTCTTGTTCATCGGTCAACATTACTTTAAATCTGGATTGAATGAAGGGGCGGTTAAATAATGTCGAAGTATAAAAAATTTGCTCTGCCTTTGATTATTTTATTAGCAATTTTAGTTGTTGTTTTTACTGGTAAAGCTTTTTCCACTAAAACAGCTGCTGCCAAAGATAATCGTACCGAAGTCGTTTTCTGGCACGAAATGGGCGGACCAGCTGAAAAGTCGTTGATGAAAGTCGTTGATGGTTTTAATAAATCACAAACTAAGTATCGAGTTGTTCCTAAGTATCAAGGTTCATACGATGCTGCAATCCAAAAAATTCTTCAAACACATGGTACAAGTACATCACCAGCAGTTTTCCAAGCATTTGATATCTCTGCTGCCCAAATGATGCACAGTAAATTTACCGTACCAGTTCAAAAATTCATTGATGCTGATAATTTTGATGTAAGTAAAATCTCACCAGTTGCTAGATCTTTCTACTCAGATAAAGGTAAGCAACAAGCTATGCCATTCAATACTTCACAAACGGTGCTTTATTACAACGCCAGTTTATTAGAGAAGTATGGCATTACACCACCACCAGTTTCACCAACATACAGTGATATCACTCGTGTTGCTAAAGAAATTTATGAAAAGTCTAACCATCAAGTTAAAGGTATGACAGTTCAAATTTACGGTTGGTTACTCGAACAAGCAATGGCTAATGCTGGAGTTAGTTTGACTAACAACAACGATGGACACACTGGTATTCCTACTAAAGCAACAATTAACAACAAAGCAGCAAAAGAATTCTTCGAATGGATCCGTGAAAACCAAAAGAACGGTGACTTTATTAGTTATGGTTCAGGTGCCATGGCCGGAACTAACCAAACTACTAGTTTCTTAAATGGTAAGTTGGGTATCTACATGCAGTCATCAGCAAGTATGAGTCAACTTAATAAGAAGAACAAAAACAAGTTAGGAATTACTTACTTCCCACATCCCGATGGACAAAAAGCTAATGGTGTTGCTATCGGTGGTGCTGCACTTTGGATTTCCAATGATAAACCTAAGGATGTTCAACAAGGTGCCTTTGAATTCATCAAGTATTCATTAAAACCAGAAGTTCAAGCTCAATGGCAAAAGGATACAGGTTATTTAGCATTGAACAAAGATTCTCAACAAACAAAGATTTTAAAAGACCTTTATAAGAAGCATCCAGAGGCACGAGTACCAAGTCAACAATTGCAAGAAGCCGTTCCTAACAACTTTAATTCTGGTATTTTGATGGAAGGTATGCAAAAGACTCGTCAAATCGAACAATTTGCGATGGAAAGTATCTATAACGGTGGCGATATTATCAAAGCTTTAAAGGATGCTGACAAGAAGATCGATGATAATTTGACAACAACTAACCGAGCTAATGGCTATCATTAATTTGATTTAAGAGGGCAAGATGACTAAATATAAGAAAATGATTCTTTCACTGATCTTGGTCATTGGGGTAATTTTTCTCGGGGTCTTTGGAAATAATATTTCAGCTCAAACTAGTGCTAACAACCGGATTCCAGTAGTTTTCTGGCATGAAATGGGTGGCCCAGCTGAAAAAACTTTGTTGAAGTTAGTCAATGATTTCAACAAATCACAGACTAAGTATCAAGTAATACCTAAATATCAGGGGTCATATGACACAGCGATTCAAAAGATTTTTCAAACTCATGGGACAAATACTTCTCCAGCAGTATTCCAATCATCTAATGTTTCCACGGCACAGGTTTTACACAGTGGATTCACTACTCCGATTCAAAAGTTTGTCGATGCCGACAACTATGATTTAAGTAAAATTTCACCAGTTGCTCGAGCCTTCCATGCACAGGGTGGTAAGCAACAAGCCATGCCTTTTAATACTTCTCAACCTGTTCTTTACTACAACGCTACACTATTGGAAAAATATGGTATCACACCACCATCTGTTTCTCCGACCTATAGTGAAATTACCAAGATTGCTAAAGAACTCTATGAAAAGTCGAATCATCAGGTTAAGGGAATGACTGTCCAAATCTATGGATGGTTGTTAGAAGAGGCCATTGCTAACAATGGTGGAATGTTTACTAATCAAAATGATGGACATACTGGTAATCCTACTAAAGTAAGCATTAATAATCCGGAAGCAATTGAATTCTTCAAATGGATTCGTGAAAACATCAAAAATGGTGATTTCATGGATTATGGAGCCGGTTCAATGGCAAGTACTAACCAGACCTCTGGTTTCTTGACTAATAAAGTTGGGATGTATGTCCAATCATCTGCAAGTATGAGTCAATTGAATAAGAAGAATAAAAATAAATTGGGAGTTACTTACTTCCCACATGCTGACGGTAAGAAAGCTAATGGGGTTTCCATTGGTGGAGCAGCTCTTTGGATCTCAAATGATAAATCAAAAGAGATTCAACAAGGTGCTTATGAATTCATCAAATATACTGTTCGGCCAGAAGTTCAAGCTCAATGGCAAAAGTCGACAGGATATATGGCCTTGAATAAAGATTCGAAAGATACCAAAATTCTGCAACAATTTTACGCAAAACATCCAGAAGGCAAGATTCCTAGTCAACAGTTACAGAACACGGTTCCTAATTACGGCAATTCAGGAATTCTACTAGAAGGAATGCAAAGTATTCGTAAACTCGAAGAAAATGCGATGGAGAAAATCTATCGTGGTGGCGATATCGAAAAGACACTTCAACAAAATGAAGATGCAATCAACGAGATTGTCTATAACCAAAATCGGGCCAACGGCTATAAATAAAAAAATGGCTACTTAGAATTATTGATTTAATACTAAGTAGTCATTTTTTTAATTCTTATTCTTATAACGGAATTTCAAATTAAACAAGTTAGGTGGTAAAGCTTGTAAGAAAGTTATTCCTAAAATCAACAAAGCACCAATCAATTCAGCACCACTGATTTTGGTATTTAGAAAAGCAACCGTTAAAATAGTTGCAGTCAAAGGTTCAAAAGCACTCAACATACCGGTTGTGGATGGTGTTAAGAAATTTAAACTTTGTAAGTAGAACAAGTAAGAAAACATCGTTCCACCTGTAATGATAAAGATAATTGAAATGATAGCCACCAAGTTCAAACTGGGGATATGTCCTAAATTAGCAAATGGTGCGAAGACGATTCCACCAAGCAACATGGACCAACCAGTTACGATTCGAGCATCGAATTTCTTTAATAGTTCTCGAGGTAACAGAGTGTAGGAAGCTTGACTCAAACCAGCACAGACACCCCAAAAGATAGCGGCTGGTGATAACATCAATTGCCCGAGATGTCCATGAGTTACCAATAAGAAAGTTCCTAAAAGTGCTAAAACAATTGAGATCAGATCAATTCGGCGTGGCATCTGTAATTTTCTTAATGAGATGTAGATAATAATGAATAATGGCCCTAAAAATTGTAAAACTGTGGCAGTTGGTGCGTTACCGTATTTAATTGCCATAAAGTAAGTGTATTGGGCTGGCAGCATCCCCAATAATCCAAATGCAAACAATTGAAAAAGATAACGTGGCTTTTTTAATATTGCAAATAAAGCTTTGGAATCAATGAAATAACACCAAATCACTAGCATTAAACCGGCAAAAATCAAACGAATACCAACAATCCATTGCGTAGGAATATTTTCGATGGTAAATAGATATTGAGCAATGCTACCAGAAAATCCCCATAAAACAGGTCCCATAATGGCATAAAAGAATCCCTTTTGTTTATCAGTCATAATATATTTCCCTCCTATTCAGTAGATTTTGATTCAGAATTTTTGCCACCACATACTTTAACATAACTAAATTTATATTTGGACTATATCCAGAATATTTCCTATCCTGTATAATCAAATTAACTAGGGGGATGAAATTTGCTTAAAATTGAAGATATTAATAAAAATTTTGGCGATTTAAAAGCACTCGATCACGTTTCCTTTGATGTCTCTGACGGAGAGATATTAGGTTTGATCGGTCAAAATGGTGCCGGAAAATCGACTACTTTTCACAGCATTTTGAACTTTCTGCACTATCAAGGGAAAATTACTTGGAACGATCAACCAATCACTGAAAGTGTTTTTGATGAAATTGGTTATTTACCCGAAGAACGTAGTTTGATGCCCAAATTGACCGTTGAGCAACAGATTACTTATTTAGCACGCTTGAAAAATAAACCCGCTAAAGAAATCAAACCCAAAATTGATACTTGGCTCAAGAAATTTGCGGTCAAAGGTAGTAAAAAAGATAAAATCAAGGACCTTTCTAAAGGTAATCAACAAAAAGTTCAGTTAATCTGTACCTTGATCCATGAACCAAAGCTGGTTATTTTGGACGAACCCTTCAGTGGACTAGATCCAGTTAACGCTGATTTACTGAAGCGAGCTATCCTCGAAACTAAGAAAAATGGGGCCGCAATAATTTTTTCTAGCCACGATATGGAAAACGTGGAAGAACTCTGCGATAAGTTAGTCATGTTACGCGACGGTCAAGTTGTCTTAAATGGAACCGTTCGTGATGTTCGGGCTTCCTTTGGCAAAACGAGAATTTTCGTTACGACCGATAAAGAAATCACGCAACTAGCGCAACTGCCTCATGTTGTCGCCGCTAAACCACTCGAAGAAAAACGCTTTGAGTTGTTCTTAGATGACGAAAATGCCGGTAAGGAAGTATTCGCTGAAGTGACGGATGGGCAGTACATTGAAGAATTCAGTCAGCAGCCACCAACCTTGAATGAAATCTTCCGTCAGAAAGCGGGTAAAATCAATGAATAAATTATGGATCGTAACTTTTGAAACTTTCTTGCGTCAAGTTAAGTCTTGGAGTTTTGTGACTTTGATTTTAGGACCCTTTATCATGTTTGCGATTATGGTAGGTTCCGGATATCTAGGAGCTTCAAGTGTTAGTGACAATGGCATTGCGGTGATCAGTGACAATCAACAACTGCGAACTAGTTTTATCAAAGCTAATAAAGATGATGTCAAAAAGTCGGTAATTAGTGAAAAAACCGCTCAAAAGAAAATGAAAAAGGATAAGTTGGACGGTTATATCGTTTTAAAAGTAGCTGATCAACAAGTTTCTGCCACTTATCATGGGACGAGTTCGCTCGGTTCGTCTCAAAAGGCCAAATTTAACAGCTTTTTGAGTCAGACACAACAACAACTAAACCTTGCTCAGGCTAAATTGACTCAGCAACAATTGCAAGATTTATCACGCCAACCAAAATTAACGGAGGATATTCAAAAGCAAACTGGAGATGCCAATTTGGCGAAAACTATTTCCTTTTGGATCATCGTCTTGATGGTTTACATGATTTTGATTACATATACTTCAATCACGGCTCAAGAAATTGCTTCAGAAAAAGGGACCAAGATCATGGAAATTATTTTTTCCAGTACGACAGCCACAAAATATTTTCTCGGCAAAATTTTTGGCGTGATGTTAGTTATTTTGACCCAAGTCTTAATTTATTTAGTCGGCGGTTGGGGAGCCTTCATGTTCTTGAAAGACTCGAGTTTAACTAAGTCGTTTATGGAACAATATCATACGTTGATCTCGTCGGTTTTAAAGAACATTCTCAGCGTCAATCTGCTTTACTTATTATTGGGAGTAGTTATTTATACCATTCTAGCCGCTTTTTGTGGGGCACTCGTTTCCAAAGTTGAAGATGCTCCCAAAGCTTCACAACCAGTTATCATGTTAAGCATGTTGGCCTTCTTCTTGACCTTCCCATTCCAAAATAACATCGATTCAATCGTTGTTAAGATCTTATCTTATGTACCATTTTTCTCCTCATACTTCATGCCATTACGCTGGATCAATGATTCGGCCAGTGGCTTAGAATTAGCTTTGTCATTAGTGATTCTTTTGGCAAGTACCGTGTTATTAGCTTGGTATATTGGAAAAATTTATCAAGGTCTGATGTTACAAACCGATGACTCTAGTTTTTGGAAGAGGTTTAAACGGGGATTGTCATATAGTTCCAAATAAAAAAAGTTCGATCTGGATAGATTTTCCAGAATCGAACTTTTTTTTATTATTAAAAGAATGCGGCATAAAGTTTAACGGCACAAATTGCACCTAAAATTGGAGCGGCAACTGGGACCCAGCTGTACTTCCATTGTGATGAGCCTTTTGGCTTCAAAGGTAATAATGCATGCAATAGACGTGGACCTAAATCACGAGCTGGATTTAAAGCAGGGCCGGTTGGACCACCAAATGAAACAACCAAACACATAACTAAGAATCCTAGACCGATAAAATCAGCACGTGGATCGATGTGATCTGATGTCAAAGCTACGGCACCAAAAACTAAAATAAATGTTCCAATAAATTCGTTGATAAAACCATTCAAACGACTGTTTTCAGCATCAATAGTTGAGAAAGTTCCTAAAATACTTTCAACATTTTCCGTCTTGTTGTAATAAGGTTTGTAGGCGGCAACGATCATCAATTGACCAAAGATTGCACCTAAGAATTGAGCGATGATATAAGGACCAACTTCAGCCCATGGAAATTCACCATTGAAAGCTAATGCCAAAGTCATCGCTGGATTGATTTGACCACCTGAAATTGGGCCAAACATCATGGCTGGAATCATAACACCGATACCATAACCAAATCCAATCAAGATCCACCCACCGTGGAATCCCTTTGTTCCTTTTAATTCAACGTTGGCAACAGAACCATTACCAAGGGCAACCATGATGGCTGTTCCGATAAATTCAGCGACGCAACGTACTAGTAACGTATAGTGCATAATTAATACTACCCCTAAATGTAATTAAATTTTCTCGTTATTTGATTTATCACTATTAAGCAAAACACGAATATTCCAATTCACTCAAAAATGGGTCAATTATATAAAATTCGAGATAACTTGTCTTTAATGAGTGAAAATTTACATGAAAAAATTGCCCCGACAATCAGGACAATTTTCACTAACATAAATAGTAAAATAAATCAAATATTGAGCAACGTTTAATATTGTATCATACATTCCGAATATTTTTTGACAATCGGGTAAAAAATGAGTAGTTTTTGCTATATAGTAATAATATAATCTAAAAATAAAATGAGGTAGAAAGATGAAAGTTCTTAGTTTAGTTAATTTAACCAAAAAACAACGAGATAAGCTTGAGTCAATCGCAAATGTTGACTTGAGTGTTGTTTCTCCTAAGCAAGTCACACCGCAAGATCTAGAAGGTGTTGAAGTGCTTTATGACTGGTCCAATACTTTAAAAGATGCTGTTCTAAAAAGTGATACACTAAATTGGATCCAAGTGGTACGGGCCGGAGTTGACGCTTTGCCACTACCAGAATTAGATGAAAAAGGTGTTATTTTAACTAATGGTTCCGGTGCTAATGCGATTAATATTGCCGAACAAACTTTGGCTTACATGTTGATGTTTGTCCGTCGTATGAATTTGACTGCTCGCCATCAAGATGAAAAACTTTGGAAACACGATGATGGTTATGATGAAGTTTACAACAAGACGGTTATGATCGTCGGAGTTGGTCATATCGGGACTTTGATTGCAAAATATGCTAAGGCTTTAGGAATGAAGACAATTGGTGTCAGACACAGTGATAAAGCGGCTGAAAATATCGATGAAATGATTCCAATGTCAGAACTTTCTTCAAGAATCGGTGAAGTTCACTTCGTCGTCAACGCCTTACCAGATACAGCCGAGACAATTGGTTTGTTCAATCAAGATTTGTTCAAGGCAATGTCTAAAAAAGCCTACTACATCAATATTGGCCGTGGAAAGACTACTAAGATGGAAGATTTAGTAGCTGCCCTTGAAAATGGTGAAATTGCCGGAGCAGGACTTGATGTAACGACACCTGAACCATTGCCAAGCGACAGCCCACTTTGGGACATGGAGAACGTCATCATCACCCCACACGACGCCGGTATGAGCGTTCATTATGAGGAACGTGCCTTCGATATTTTCAAACATAACTTGAAAGCCTATGTAGAAAATGGGGAAGTGTATAAAAATGTCGTGAACTATTCACGCGGATATTAAAACAGATTCACTAAAAGTTAGACTAAAAAAACCAGCAAAGCCATTAAAATTGTAGCTAGATAGATGAAAAGAAAACAATGCTATCTAGTGACTATTTTATAAGCTTCATGTTGGTTTTCTTGTTTTAGCTTTTACTACTTCCAACGTTTTTGTGTCACAAGGAGTTCAGTTAGATAAAGATTCTTTGCGACAGTTAATTTACTTATCAGCAATTGTGATCTCAATGAAACTTGGGGATGCAATTTTGATAGTAAAAGACTTCCATATTTACAAGTTTGTTTTAAACAGAAAAAGTAATGTTATATTCTACTTTGTATCCCAAGCTCTTTTTTTGTTTACCTGGTTGTTAATAATATAATAGGATGTACAGATATATTTTTGTAAAATAGATTGGAGGTTTTTTATGAACAGTAAGAAAATTTTTGATGATCTTTTAAATAAGGCTGAAAGTGTTAGTTTAGAGGACCTAATGAATGAAACTTTGAATGAGACTGATCCAGAAAAGAAAAAAGTTTTGAATTCTCTATATACTTACGTCTTAGATAAGAAACAAGATGAAGTAATTAGACGCAAGGATTTCATCAGATGATAAAAAAGCCAAAATATATAATTGTTGCAGGGATTAATGGTGCTGGTAAGAGTACATTTTATGAAACGAGTACATTTCTGTTTAAAAATACTCAACAAGTAAACGCTGATGAAATACTACGTGGTTTTTAATGGCGATTGGAAAAAAGCGAGTGACAACCTCAAAGCTATGCGAGAGGAAATAAAAATAATACATACGTCGTTAGATGCGAGGAAAGGCTTGCATGTTGAAATTACCTTATCGGGAAATGGGAAATCACAGATTGACTTAATCAGAGAGGCACATGAGAATGGATTTGAAGTGACTTTAATTTATGTTGCTATAGATAGTTATGAGAGAGCAATAAAGAGGGTTAATGAAAGAGTAAAAAAGGGAGGGCACGGTATTCCTCCAGATTTGATAAAGAAAAGATATTATCAATCATTAAAGAATCTTTCTGTTATTGAACCTAAAGTTGATATCGTATATATTTTTGACAATACTAATAAGTTTGTAAATGTTTATTTTAGGGATTCAGAATCTATTAAAATAAATGACCTTCTTAGTTATCCATGGATTAAAATATAGGGTAACTAAAAGAGCATTAGATGATCATTGCAGATTATCTAATGCTCTTTTTGGATTGTGACAAATTAAAGTCTAATCTGCCCATCACCTTGGACCAAATACTTAGTTGTAGTTAACTCATTAGCTCCCATTGGACCTCTGGCATGCAACTTTTGGGTGCTGATGCCAATTTCTGCCCCGAAGCCAAATTGCTGGCCGTCGGTAAATCTAGTTGAAGCATTCGTATAGACTACAGCAGCGTCAATTTGTTTCATGAATTTGCGACTGGCAGTGTAATTTTCGGTGATGATTGATTCACTGTGTTTAGTGTTGTATTTGTTGATGTGTTTAACGGCTTGATCGAGTGAATCGACAATTTTAATGGCGATGATATAGTCGTCATATTCAGTGTCCCAATCTTCTTCGGTAGCGGGGATGATGTCTGGTTCGATTGCTCGTGACAAAGTATCACCACGAACTTCAACACTGTTGGCTCTTAGTGCATCGTACAAATCTGGTAAGAATTCGTTGGCGATATCTTTATGTAAAATGACTTTTTCGGCCGCATTGCAGACGGAAGGGCGTTGAACTTTGGCATTGATGATAATTTGGAGGGCTTTATCTAAATTAGCGTCTTTATCGACGTAGATGTGGCAGTTGCCGGCTCCAGTTTCGATGATGGGAACTTTGGCTTTGTCGACGACCATTTTGATGAATTTACCACTACCACGAGGAATCAAAACGTCGATATATTCAGATAATTCCATCATTTTTTGAGCCGTTTCGTGGCTAACGTCGTCGATCAATTGAACTGCATCTTCAGTGATACCAACTTTTTTCAAAGCTTGACGAAGAGTTTCTGACAAGGCAATGTTTGAATTGATAGCTTCTTTTCCGCCACGCAAGATGACGGCATTTCCTGCTTTGAAGCACAATCCAGCCGCATCGACAGTGACGTTAGGGCGTGCTTCATAGATCATACCGATAACACCTAGAGGGACACGCTCTTGAGTTATGTCGAGTCCTGTTTCAGTTTGCCAACCACGATCAATTTTTCCAATAGGGTCCGGTAGATCCATCACTTGGCGTAGTCCAGTTGCCATGTCGTTGATTCGATCAGGTGTCAGTAAAAGTCGATCCAGCATAGCTTTTTTGACGCCGTTTTTTTCAGCGTTATCATAATCTTCTTTGTTTGCTTCGATGATCTGTTTAGTGTTCAAAACTAAACTGTCTGCCATTGCCATTAGGGCGGCGTTCTTAGCTTTAGTGCCAAGTTGTCCTAATTCAAAGGCAGCATTTTGGGCTTTTTGTCCCAACTCTTCAAGATTAGTCATTTGTATACTCCTAAAACGTTTTCTATAATTATAACGCAAAAAAATAGCGGACGGCTGCATCCACTATTTCGTCTAAGTATTTTTATTTTTAATAAGTATATTCTACAACAAATTATGTGGCTGTCAACATATTTATTTACTGATTAAGATTAAAACTAATTTTTTCTAGCATTTCCAAAAAGAGTCGTTGTTCTTCTTCACTGAAGTCTGTCATAGCTTTTTTCTCAGCCTCGAGGCAAATTTCATGTATCTGTTTAGCTAATTTTTTGCCATCACCTGTCAGCCCAACTAGAGTAATTCGTTTATCCTTACTAGATTTGTGGGTCTTAACTAAACCGGCTTTAGTCATGCGGCTGACGGACTTGGCAATAGTCGAGTGGTCGACACAAAGCGTAGTTACGAGTTGGTTTTGGGAAATGTTGTTATTTTTCATTAAGCACAAAAGAATCAAATCTTGACCTGGATAAAGTCCAAGGGGACGGATTTTTTTGGTAACAGTGTTTTTGTAACCAGAAACGAGTCCCATGAGTGCCTTTGAGATTGGATATTCAGAATTCATTGATTTCCTCCTAAATATTTTTGGAGAATAGTGTACCGACTGGCTCGCCAGCTAAAATATTGAAGATGATCTCAGGGTCTTTACCATTTGTCAAAACCATCTGTTGATTATGCTTTAGAATGCGTTGGGCAGCCTTTAGTTTGGTTGTCATGCCACCTGTACCAAACTTGGTTCCGTGACCACCAGCAGCGGCAACTATCTCTGGTGCGATTTCTCCAATTGTACCAATCAATTTGGCATCTGGCACTTTATTTGGATTGGCGGAGTAAAAGCCATCGATATCAGACAGCATGATCAACAAATCAGCATCGACCAAATTAGTTACGATGGCAGATAATTGATCGTTATCACCAAACTTAGTATGGTGGTCCAACTCAGAAACGGTCACGGTATCATTTTCATTGACGATGGGGATCGTATTATCCATGGATAACAATTCTTGGAAGCTGTTCATCACGTTGGTATGGCTTTCGGGATAGTCGATGATATCTTTAGTGATCAACATTTGTGCTACGGACATGCCATATTCGTGAAAAGCTTCATTGTAAATCTGCATCAATTCCGCTTGGCCAACGGCTGCCACGGCTTGTTGTTTAGAAATTTTAACGGGACGTTGTTCAAGCCCTAACACTCCCATGCCGACGCCGATAGCGCCTGAAGAAACTAAGACGACATCTTTGCCATCTTTTTTCAGAGTGCTCAAAACTTTGGCGAGTTGTTTGATGACAGTTGAATTGATTTTACTGTTATGATGAATCAGGGTGCTTGTTCCTACTTTGACCACGATGCGATCAGCGTAGATTTGACGCTTATTTTGCATTTTTTTATCCTCATGAAATTAATATGTATATTGACTATTTGGCACTAATATTATTATGCTAAAACAAGTTAAGAAATAAGAAAAGGGTGTATTTATGTATAAAGTATTGATCGTGCTCCACGAAGGCGACGACTATATTAGAATGAACAAAGTTTACATTGAAAGTATGCCCGTTGCTGGACAATATATCATTCACACAGACGGCTTGGCATATTATGTTGAAGAGGTAACGACTTTTGTCGGTTATGTCAGCAGTAAGGGTGCCATTGCTATTGTAGTTGTCCATCCGGCTCCTAAAGATGCAGAAGTTAATAAGCTATATGGTGTGGATATCGAACGGGATTTGGATGATCCTGAATATAATAAGAAGTAATTCTATTTGATGGTGGTGGGGGTGAAGTATGCCGCTCCTCCGCAACAAAGCTGATTGGGCTGGAACGCCCTGGGCACGACTTGAAGCTTTTTCAAGCCCGGAAAAATCTTCAAGCTCGGCCTTATTCTAAGCGCTGAAGCGCTAAGAATAATTTCAGGGCTGAGCCC
The DNA here is from genome assembly GCF_036913615.1 of Companilactobacillus miaonis. Classification (NCBI taxonomy): domain Bacteria; kingdom Bacillati; phylum Bacillota; class Bacilli; order Lactobacillales; family Lactobacillaceae; genus Companilactobacillus; species Companilactobacillus miaonis. The sequence continues at coordinate 120,297 of NZ_JAYKTX010000004.1, forward strand.
ATCAGCTTTGTTGCTCCGGCGCTGAATAACGGATCTATGGATTATTTAATTTCTATTTTCTTGGAAATAGTTGTTCTATTGGGATTAACCTATGTTCTCATTTTTATGGAATTGGATTTTTAATTGGTGTCACGCTATTCTGGATGACCGGTCTGAAAATCGAAGGATTGGAATAGGATTTCTATTTCTGATTTAACACTCAATTAAAGTATGAAATACCAAATCCAAAGCTAATTCAGAATAGAATGCAATATGCGAATCCCATAAGCTATTACCTCAATAGAAATTAGGATTTTTATATAGTCTGGAGCGACAGTCCTGGGAAATGCTCAGCCGTGAAATTCTACTTAGCGCTTTAGCGCTTACGTAGAAGGCCGAGCTTGGAAATGCCGTGAACTTTGCGGTAGTTTCAAGTCGTGCCCACAGCGTTCCAGCGTTTCCCAGGACTGTTGCGGAAGACGGCAATTAACCACTACCCAAACTAAGGAACAACTACTATCAACCAATCAACCACTATTTTGCTAAACCTGAATAAAGAATTGTAGACTCCACGTATTTTATATATGTTAGCCTGCAATTCTTTTATTTTTGTCCAAATTTTGTTTGTGTTGTCTATATTTGTAAACTATTCTTTCGAAAACTGGTATAAGCCAATTATATCAGTAAAAAGCGCAAAAAAATAAAGGCCTACCACTAGCCTTTACTTTTGCGAGAAATTAAATCAGAGCCTACCACTAACCCTGATTCCTAAGCAGTTGAGAAGGAGTACTACTCTAAAAGGATAACAATGAAACATTGTTAGGTTAATACATCTCGCTTATATAACCAAATTAATTATAAAACGGATATAAAAGTATTTCTACAATTCAGGAAAAATAATTTGATCAAAAAAACAAGATTTTACAAGTTATAGAGAAATAAATACACTATTTTGTTGTTTTTGTGGATTAACGTGACATAGAAAATGACAAATGTCATACTAAAAGGTGTATAGAATGCTGATAATATATAAAATGTTCAGAAAAGTATAAGTATTTTATATAAAATTGAAAGCATATCGTCATGATTATGCATCATAATAAGTGACGATAAAGAGAGATTAAATATATATTGCATGTTTTGAGGATATTATTGAGAAGGGTGGTACGAATTCGAAAGAAGTAAGAGTTTCCAACGTAGAACGAGAAGATTTCATCCGTTCCGTGGAAGAATCAGTTGGCTCCTTCAATTTGGGTTGCGAAGGAAGTTTAATTGAATTAGTTTTTAAACACATTAAACTTTTAGAATATAATGACAATTTAGAAGCAGAATTAGGTAATTTTAGAAAAGATTTGATCGAGTATGACATCAATACTGGACATAAGCACAATAGAGATGTTGAAGAATTGTTGTTTAAGATCAAGAATAGAAAGTTGCCATTTATTTAGAGCGTGGAACAGGCCGAGTCCTGGCTTGTGGAACGCGTTTTGACTATAAAGCATAGAACCGTGGTTATAAACCAAAAGAACAATCGTTATTCAAAAACAGAATCATGGTTATTCCTAAAAGAACAATAATAAAATAAACAAACACACACAAACAAATACGCAAATTAAAAAACAGGGTTAGAATCAAACAGCCCTGTTTTTCTTTTACCCAAAAACTACCAAAATCCCCAGCAAATAATTAAAATACTAATAAAGGAGTAAAACTCAAATGATAAAGATAATCCCCCAAACTATCCAAGATGTTCCCATTCTTGAAGCAATCAAAGAAGAAAATCTCAATCAGCCATTACCACTTGTAGTTTTCTATCACGGATGGCGCTCGGCTAAGGAACAAGTTCTAACCCAAGCTAGAAAATTGGCGCAAAAAAATATCCGCGTGATCCTGCCCGATGCGATGAATCATGGACAAAGACATGCGGATGTTTCCTCAATTCCATCGTTTACTTTTTGGAATAGTATCCAAGGCAATGTTTCGGAATTTTCTTTATTAATTAATTATTATCAAAAACAAAATCTGATCAAAGATCAAAAAATTGGTGTTGGTGGTTATTCAATGGGTGGCATGACGACTGGAGCCTTGTTGACCCAACATCCCGAAATTACGGCCGCTAGCATCATCATGGGGACACCGAATTTGCTTGCTTATGCAAAATTAGTTCGTGAAGATGCGAAGAAACGGCAAATGTACTTACCTCGAGATATGGAACTATTGACTAGTTGGATCAAGTATTACGACCTCAATAGCCAACCGGAAAAAATTGATAACCGGCCGTTACTTTTTTGGCATGGGACAAACGATCCACGAATTCCTTATCATGAATCAAAAGATTTTTTCGATAAAATTCAAGGCGAATCCTATTCAAAACAGGTAGCCTTTATTACCGGATATAGAGCAGGACATTTGGTTGAACCGCCGTTGATGGATAAAATTGCTAATTTTTTTGAGTATTATTTAAATTGATTTTTCTTTGAAACTACTAAATAAAGTGTAACCATATTAAGCAAACCAAGAATTATTAACAAGATAAAGGCGTGTTGAGAGCCGATAGCCGTTGATTTAGCGATACTTAAACTTTGATTGTTTTGACTCAAAGCAACGATAGCAGAGACGATGGAAGTTCCCATGGCACCAGCAAATTGTTGGAGAGTATTGAACAGAGCGTTACCGTCAGTTTGTTCTTCATCAGACAAAAATTTTAATCCGTCAGTCATGATGTTTCCTGATGACATACCCATACCCAGCATATAAATAATGTAGAACCAAACAATCATGGTAGTTGTCAGTTTCAAACTCATGGTAGCAAAGATAATTAATGAGATCTCGGCCAGCGTGACACCAGATAAGATTGGTAAACGAGCACCAAATTCATCCAAAATTTTTCCACCTAATGGAGCAAAGATTGCACCAACAACACCTGCAGGCAAAACGGCTAATCCGGCAATAGTAGCGGTGTCGTTGTTAACTAGTTGAATATAATTTGGCAAAATAAAAGCGAAGCCTAATGATAAAATTTGTAGAAGAAAGAAACTGAGTAAGTGCCCACTGAATTTTGTGTTTCTCAGCACTCGCAAATTGATTAATGGGTGAGTTAATTTTTGTGAACGGATTATGAAACTGATCAATCCTAAAATACCGACGATAAATGATACGATGACGATAGGGGACATTTTGCTCATGTTACTGAAGCCGAAGATTAGTCCGCCGAAGGTAAAAATTAAAGCAAATAAACTTAGGACGTCGAATTCACTCTTCTGAATTTGACTCTTTTGACGAATATTTTTAATCCCTAGAAAGAATGAAATAATTAAAATTGGAATCAAGATAACAAAAATGTAACGCCAACCCCAGGAATTGACGACTAGACCACCGAAAGTGGGACCAACTGCAGGAGCGACTGCGGTAATTAGAGTTCCAATTCCCATCATTAGACCAATTTTACTTTCGGGAACATTTTCCAAAATGATGTTGAACATCAATGGTAAAGCAATTCCGGTCCCCAGGCCTTGAATAACCCGACCGAGCAATAAAATTGGAAAAATTGGGGCTATCGCATCGATCACGACTCCAAGAATGAAAAGTAGATTGGCGCAGATGAAGAGTGTTTTAGTTTTGAAATTATGATTGAAGAAAGATGATAACGGAACGATGATGGCAACGACTAACAAATAAATAGTCGTCATCCATTGTACGGTTGAAGTAGCGATATTAAATTCTTTCATTAATGTTGGAAAGGAAATATTCATCGCAGTTTCAACGATTACGCCACAAAATGACATCAGGCCGGCAGCGATAACGGCTAATAAAACATTTAAAGGGATTTTTTCTTGTTTTTCCATAAATTAATCCTCCTGAAAGGCTTCGAACTTTAAGAATTTTTCAACAATTGTCAATTCTTCTTTTGTGAAATGATCATCCAAAATTTGTTGCTGAAGACTCATATAGTGCTTAATTTCTTTCTCCAGTTCCCGAGCTTTGGCAGTTAAGAAGACTGATTTTTGTCGAGCATCAGATTTTGAGGGATTACGAGTGATCAATTCTTTTTTCTCCATCCGTTGTAGAGCAATAGTCGCAGTCGAACGTTGAATGAAAAATTCTTGTTCGATATCACGTTGAAACATTTCTCTATCAGGGTGATTACTTAAAAAATCGATGATCGACATTTGAACCCAAGTAGCATCATGTTGTTTGGCAAAGGTATCTAAGCGCCGAGACAATTGATTAGCTGCTATTTTGACTAACATGTTAGTATTCTTCATAAGTGACCTCTCTATCATAAACGTTAGATGACTAACGATTATTAATCGTACTCTGGATTTTTTTGAAAAGCAATAGGAAATAAAAAAACATCCACAATTTTGCGGATGTTTTTAAATAATTTCATATTCCAAACTTAATAATTTTCGATGTAAAATCTTGCCATTAGTAGTTTTCGGTAATTTGTCGATCAAACGAAATTCGACAGGAACTTGATAATCAATCAAATTGTGTCGGCCGAATTCTTCCAAACTAGCACTGGTCAAAAAGGCGTTCTCCTTTAATTCCAAATAGGCGACTGGTACTTGACTTTCCGATTTATCGGCAATTCCTACGATACAAATATCAACGATACCATTGATACTGCGATACGTATTCTCAACTTCTTTAGGATAAATAATTTTATCACCACGATAAATTAATTCATTCTTACGACCTTTGACATATAAGAAGTTATTTTCATCCAAGTACCCCATGTCACCAGTTTTGAAGAACCCGTCATTCGTAAAGCGTGATTGATACAACTGCCGCTTATTCAAGTAACCTATTGCGATAGTGGGCGATTTAACTTCGATCGAACCGATGTTATCTTGATTGATGTCCGTGATGCGAATTTGTTCAGTGAAAAATGGTTGGCCACACGATCCGGTCTTAGTTTCAGCGTCGTCAAAACTTAAAGCAGCAATATTTGAAGTGGTCTCGGTCATGCCATAAGATTGCAATACCGGGATTCCTAACATATTGCAACGCAACAAGGTCCAATTATCGACCAACCCATAGCCTAGATAGACGCAACGAAATTTGTCGTTGTAGCCTTTGCCCTGAGGTAGGGAATTCAATAATTCTCGTAGCATCGGTGGGGTGAGTGAAATAATCGTAGCTCGTTCGTTGATCAAAACTTTATTTAAGTGATGTAAATTGAAGCCATCGATCAAATAAACGCCGATTCCATAAATCATTGAGCGCATGATAATTGAAAAGCCAGGAACGTTGAAAAGTGGTAACGTTAAAACCCAAATATCATCTTTGTTGATGCCTAAAGTTAGATCCGTTCCCATAGCCGAGAAGAAATAATTACCATATGTCAGCATAACTCCGATATCACTGTTATCATTAGGAGTATAGAGGATAGTTGCCACTTGGTCATTGTCAAATTCAGAAACTGGCTGATAATTGAAACTCTTGCTAAGACTTAAAACGTCTGATATCCAAATTTTGTCCCAAGCAACATTTAAAATGTTTTTTGTGGGAGCAGAATCCGAAACTAAGACAGTTTTTGGTTGCGAATCTCTGATCTGATATTCCAAAGCGCTGGTCGGTAATTGTGTATCCAGCATAATAATCCGGGCACCGACCTGTTGAAGTGCTAGAATGGCAACGTAGCCGTTAAAGCAATTATCGGAAAATAATGCTATGGAGTCATTTTTTCGAATACCGCTAGTATATAATTTGCTCGCAAATAACTGGACACACGAATTCAGCTCTTTAAAAGTGAAATCAGCGTGTTCGAGAATTAATGCGACCTTGTCAGGATCGAGTTTTGCGCGTTTGACTAACCAGTTTTCCAAAATATGACCTCTTTTCCAAAACGGATTTGATATCATTGATATTGCTATAACTTGATTGTAAAACATTTAAATAATAAAATTTTAACTAATTATGAAAAAAATTGAGGTACAAAATGAGTTTGCTAAATGATTTAGGCATTGAAGTAGTCGAAAAAGGGAAACACAAAGTAATTTTGGGGATGGAAATCACTCAAGATCACTTGGATAAAGAAACCGAACAACCAGGAATCATCAGCGCCATGCTGTCGGAAACAGCTGCCAGTATAGGAGCTAATTTGAGTTTTCATCAAGGAAGTGCCGCTATTACTAGTGTTTCTTTGCATAGTTTGAATGCACTCAAATTAGGAAGAATCATCGTCGAAGCTCAACCAGTCAAAGATGGTAGTAATATTCAAACTTGGCAAGCTACACTTCATTATGACAACAGTGCCATCAGCAATAGTCTTTGTACAATAACATTAAAGAAAATTGAAGCCTAATGACGGTAGATTCGAGAATTGATAATCTCGAAGAACGCCAAAACAATTAAACCGGCTCCAAATAATTGATAAATAAAAATAATTGTCTTTGAAGGGTTCAGAATAAACACGATACCTGCCAGCACCAGTAATGCTGAGTAAAAGTAATCTAGGTAGGGTGTTATCTGGACTCTTTTTGTCATCTCATGCGAATCTCGAAATTGGTTGATTCCGTTGACTAAGAGGATGATTCCCAAGACAGGTGGAACTAAAGGAATTAAAAATCTAACAAATAATAAAACAGCTAAAGCTAAAAATAAAGCTCCGATCCCCAAACCAATAGCAATATTATTTTCACCAGTACTTCGCTTGATACTCCAGCCGTCAATGATCGATAAAATCCCATAAATGGCAATGTAACTGGAAACAATATAAACAATAATATCGAAACTTTTGACTGGTGCAATCACAATTAGAATCCCTGCCGTCAGCAAGAATAAAAAACGCAACCAACGATAAAGTTGGAACTGCTTAACCATAATATTTTGCTCCCCTTAAAAATAGGCTTTTGTCATAGTTGGTTTATAAAAAGTACAGATAAGCTTCATTAAATGTGAATTAGTTATTTCGAACTAAAAGTGATAAATAATAAAAATCACTTATCTAGTCTGGAGCACAAGCTCTGTGATGACTCAGCTGCCAAATTCTTGTTGGTGCTTTAGCACCAACAAGAAGGCCTAGTTTTGAGATTTTGCGTAATTTGCAAAAGCTCAAAATAGTGCCGGCAGCGTTCCAGCTCATCACAGAGCTTGTGCGGAAGACGGCAAATTACGCTAACCATGATAAGAACCTAAAAATGTCTAAATATATGATACCAGAAAATCAAGGAAATAAAATCAGTCATAATAATTATATTCACAAGCTGGTTTATAAAAGTATTTATAAACCATTATATCAGGCGTGAGCATATCTCTTTAATTGTGAAATCGTTGTGGTACTTTAGAGGTAATTAATACTAGGAGGGACTACAAATGAGTGTTCGTGCATCTGATGAAATGGTAAAAGTTTTAGAGAAATGGGGTATTGATAATATTTACGGAATTCCGGGAGATTCTGTTGATACCACGATCGATGCTCTGTATCGCGCTCAAGATAAAATAAAATTCACACACGTATTGCATGAGGAGGTAGCTGCTTTAGCTGCCGCAGCTCATGCTAAATTAACTGGTAAAATAGGTGTCTGTTTGTCAATTGGTGGACCTGGGGCAATTCATTTGTTGAATGGTTTGTATGATGCCAAAATGGATCATGCTCCCGTGTTGGCTATTTTGGGTCAAGTTCAATCAAAATTGTTGAATACGGACTTCTTCCAAGAGGTCGATACGCACGTTTTGTTCGAAGATGTAGCGGTCTACAATAAAATCATCATGGATCCGCAATCTTTGCCTAGAATCGCTGATGAGGCCATTAGAACTGCCATTGCTAAGAAAGGTGTGGCTGTTTTAACGATTCCAGATGATATTCCGGCTCACATGATTAAGGATAATTTCACACCTAATGCTGATAATTTCAAACTCGACGACTATAAGGTCAACGAGGACCAAATCAAGCAAGCACAGGAAATGCTTGAGATTCATTCCAATCCAATCGTTTTAGCTGGTGTCGGAATCAAGGACGCTAAGCAGGAAACAAAAGAATTTATCGAAAAATATAAAATTCCAATTATTTTAACTATGCCTGCCAAAGGTTTGGTTGACGATGACCATCCTTATAATTTAGGACAATTAGGCAAACTAGGGACTAAGCCCGCCTTTGAAATGATGCAAAAAGCAGATCTCGTAATTATGTTGGGAACCGATTACCCTTACGCTCCATACTTGAATAAGAAAGTTGATGCCATTCAAGTTGATATTAATCCGGATCGGCTCGGCAAACGTCGTCACGTCAACTTAGCTATCCAAGGCGATGTCAAAGAAGTTTTGCAACACTGGAATGCTTTAGGTGAACCTGTCAAAGAACGTCATTTCTTAGACTTAGCCGTCTCCAAGATTGGTCAATGGCGCAGTTGGATGCATGATGTCTATTCCAAGAAGCATACCGGCGTTTTACCATCCTTGATGTTCCACAATATCAGTAAGAGTGCGCCAAGTGATACAGTTTGGTCAATTGATGTCGGAACTTCAACTGCTTTTGGTGCTAGATTTTTGACGGCCAAATCTTCACAAATGTATACAATTTCAGCTTGGTTAGGAACTATGGGCTGTGCTTTGCCAGGAGCAATTGCCGCTAAGATGGACATGCCAGATCGGCCAGTCTATGCGATTGCTGGGGATGGTGCCTTCTCAATGGTCATGCAGGATTTTGCTACAGCTGTTAGATACAACTTACCAATGTTATTTATCGTGTTGAATAACAAGTTGTTAGCCTTTATCGAATACGAACAACAATCAGCTGGGCAACAAAATTATGGAATCAGTTTGCCAACTATCGACTTTGCCAAATTTGCTGAAGCTTGTGGCGGAATTGGTGAAACTATCACAACTGATGAACAATTCTCAGATGCTATCAGAAAGTATCGCAATCCTGAAAAACCAGTTCTATTAGATGTAGCTGTAAACGATGAAGCTCCACTACCAGGTAAGATTATGATGGATGAAGCTCAAGGTTACGCTAAATTTGGTTTGGGTCACGTAATCGACAAGAAGAGTTTGCCAGAATTACCACCAATGAAAGAGATTTTACGTTCATTCTTATAGAATCGTCAAAAGAACCTTATTAGAATACGATTTATATTCTAATAAGGTTCTTTTGCATCTATAGTATTGTAATAAAAAAATTTCCTTTGATATAATGACTGCAAGATAACTAAGATTGAAAGAAGGGAGACTGCAGATGAATAATATAAAATTAGCTAGATTTATCACTTCTTTGGGAAGTTTGAACGGTTATGCTAGTACGGTTGCTCAGACTAAGAGAGCTTTGGACAGTGGTTCCAGTAAGCCACTGAATCAAGATAATGATGACGTGGCGATTTTTGAGGATGCATTGTCAGGAATCAAAGCTATCAAAAAAATAGGCTTTAGCGTGGATGGAATCATCGCTATTAATAAAAATTTTGATTCACCTTCTCCAGAAGAGCCAGATTTGCCAGGGCACTTGAGAAATGAAAACTATAATCCAGATGATGCTATTGCCATTGCAACAGCACCTAATTCTTCGGTAAATGATTATTATCGGCCACCGGCAGTAGTTACATGTCAAGATCTTCAAAAGGTTATTGATGTGTTTAGTGAGTCTGCCAAGTTGGAAAAAGATGCTTGGCGAGTATTTGCTAGTTTATCAAAGTTACAGCCCTTCCAAGATGGCAATAAAAGAACGGCATTAATTGCTGCAAATGCAGCTTTTAATACCTGGGAAAAAGAAAACTATTTAACATTACCATTCAATGATTTAGACCGTGCAGAATTTACGATTTCTTTGATGAGATATTATCAAGCAAAAGATAATGATCAAGAGGAACTGGCACTTGAGCGTATGCTTAGTTTGTTACCAACTGACAAGGAAAGAATTGCACATCTAAAAGAACCGCTAACAGAATCAGAAAAGCAACGGCAATCTATCTCACCAACTATCAGAGTAAAAGAAGAATTTAGATCCAACAAAAAATAGAGATGATAAACTCCAATCGGAATTTATCATCTCTATTTTTTTACTTTAGAATTTTTCTAAATCGACTGCTTTAACAAACTCATTGGTTGCAACCCGGAAATATTTTTCATCGTTTAGATAAGCTATTCGATCAACTTTCCAAGCGGAGTCACTATTTAGCTTCCGGTTAGCGACTAGATTGCCTTGTGCTGTATACAGTTTTTTCTCAGCAGTTGTATGGACAACAGTTTGATTGTAGACGAACGGATAAACTTGACTAGCTTTGATCCATTCGTTAGTTGTGGCGCGGTAGAACTTTTGGCCGCCGATTGTTGTTTGACGGTCGACTAACCAATCAGTTTGCGGCATCAATTTACGGTTGGCAGGGGTGATTTGGTCGTTGTTCAGAGCATAAACTTGAACGGCAGGCTGATCACTGAAAGTTGCCACGGTTAAATTGATATTTTGGTCATTGACGATTTCGGTGTCACTGATTTTGACAAACTGGTTGATGCCGACACGGTAATATTCTTGTCCATTGATGTAAGCGATGCGGTCACTAGTGAATTGTGTTCCCTTAGCAAGCAAGTTAGAAAGCGTAGTTCCTTCAGCTTTAATCATCTGCTTATCGGAATCTGTCTTAGCTTGTAAGGATAAAGTTTCAGCTTTGTAAAGATAAACTTGACTAGCTTTGACCCATTCATTAGTTGCCACACGATAGAAAGTATTGCCATTGAGGGTCATCTTTTGATCGGTTAGCCAATCAGAATTGTGGACTAATTTGCGGCTAACGATGGACATTTGATTGTCAGAATCTTTAGCGTAAATTTGCACGTCTGGTTGGTCGGCAAAGGTGGCGATGGTGGATTTGATGTTTTCGACTGTTACAGATGGAGATGTTTGAGGAATGCTGGTATAAATTACCGAGTCAGTTGTAGAAAGGCTGCCATCAGGATTGAAAGTTGCTTTGATAGTGGAAACATTAGTCGTAAATCCAGCAATTTGTGGGACTTTGATTTCAATCGTGTCACCGACTTTTCCACTTAAGTTAGTAACAGTCTTAGTAATTGTTTGATTGCCTAGTTTGGCAGAGATAGTCAAAGTTTGATTATCAATTGAATTGCCAATGTAAGTAACAGTTTCATTAGGAGTAACCGTTCCGTCGGGGTTCATAGTTCCGGTGATTGAAGTTTTATCAGGTGTGTAACCAGTTACTTCGGGAACTTTAATGGTTACCCCACCGGTTTGATCGACTGTACCAAATAAATTGGTTACTTTGACAGTTCCGTCAGGGGTCTTGATCTCAGTCGTACCATTGGTTAATTTGTTTGGTACATAGGTGATATTTTGACTAGGAGTAATTGAGCCATTTGGTTTCATTGTGGCAGTAATCGAAGTTGGATCAGCTGTATATCCAGGAACAGCAGGAATTTTGATTTGAATACCATTCTTTTGATCAACTGTACCAGTTACATTAGTTAAAGTAATATCACCTTTAGAAGTGTGGATAATAACGTTTCCAGTCAGAGTATCAGGTGTATAGATAACCTCTTCACTCGGAATAACTGTTCCATCAGGATTCATGGTTCCAGTAATTGAGGTTTTATTTGGCGTATAGCCAGTAATATTTGGAACTTTGATAACTACTTCATCCTTTTTACCAACGGTTCCAAGTAAACCAGTTAATTTAATTGGTCCCTTTGGAGTTTTGATTTCGGCTATACCGTTATTCAAAGTATTAGGTGAGTAAGTTATTTTTTCATCAGGAATTACTGTACCATCGGCATTCATAGTACCCGTAACGGAAGTTTTATTAGGAGTATATCCAGTTACTTTGGGTACACTTATCTGAACATTGCCGACTTTATCGACAGTGCCAGTTAGATGGGATATCTTAATTATTTTTCCATTTGGGATAGTAATTTCAGTTGTACCATTGGTCAAAGTGTCTGGAGTGTATATTACATTTTCACTAGTGATTACTGAACCGTCAGCTTGCATAGTACCTTTGATCTCAGATTTGTTTGAAGTATAGCCGGGGATACTTGGGACTTTGATGGTTGTGCCACCTTTTTGATCAACAGTACCAGTTAGGTTAGTAATGGTCTGTTTTCCATCAGGAGTAGAAATAGTAACTGATCCGCCAGTTAAAACTTTAGGAGTATAAGTAACGTTCTTATTAGCAGTAATCGAACCATCAGGATTCATTATTCCAATTACTGAAGTTACATCTGGGTCATATCCCTCAATTTTAGGGACTGTTAGTTCAACAGCTTTTCCGACTTGACCAGTAACATTTTCGACATATTGAGGACCTTTATTGGAATTTATTACGGCCTTAACGTCTGAATGAGTGTCACCGATATAGTTAACTGAATCGATGACAGTAACAGTTTTACCATCAGGGTTAATTACGCCTTTAATGGATTTAGCAGAAGTATAGCCATCCTTTTTAGGAACATCGAGATTAACTATGTCACCGACTTTACCAGCAATATTGTTAAATGTGATATCGGGTAGAATAGTATCAGTATTTTGGACGGCCTTGATAGTTGCTGTTGCATTAGTTACATCGTTACCAGTGTAAGTTACGTTATCGGTAATTTTAATTGAACCATCAGGATTGATAATGCCAGAAATTGAGTCTTTATTTTTGCTGTAACCAAGTACATCAGGGACTTCAAGTGTTACTGCGTCACCAACTTTACCAGAGATATTGTTAATTACCTTATCACCTAAGTTAGTTTTGATAGTTGTAGAGGTGTCAGTAATATTGTTACCGATATAGTTTAAAGTATCTTTGACCGAAACAGTGTGATCAGGTTGAATAGTACCTTGTACTGATTCAGAGGAAGTAGTATAACCGTCCTTTTGTGGTACCTTGATTGATACGGTATCGCCAACTTTACCAGTAATATTCGTCACAATTTGGTTACCAAAATTTGATGCAATAGTTGCAGTACCGTCAGATACATTATTGCCAGTATAAGTAATTGAATCGGTGATTGTAATAGTGTGATCAGGGTTAATTTTAGCTTGTACGGAAGTTTTATCACTCGTGTAACCGTCAACTTTAGGAACAGCAACAGTTACGGTATCGCCAACTTTACCTGAAACGTTAGTCACTTCTTTTGCTCCCAAATTTGTTGTGATTGAAGTATTTCCGGTAATATTGTCTCCGGTATAGATGACAGATTGGTCAGGATCCAAAATTATGGTTCCGTCAAGATTCATAGTACCGGTCACAGAATTTTTGTCAGCAGTGTAACCTTCTTTTTTAGTGACGGGAATATTAATTTTTCCAGCCACTGAAGATACGGTAATTGTTTGAACACCCAAATTTGAAGGAACATCGACACTGGTTGTGTAAGTCTTTTCTTTATAAGTTGGTTCCTCAAATTTGATGGTTTTGTCAGGTTGGATGGTCCCAGTTATTTTAGTAGGGGTCGTTTCGTAACCAGTAACCGTAGGGGCATCAAAAGAAACGGTATCTCCAATATGGGCAGTTTGACCGTCAATATTACTTGTACCGGTGATTTGCTTAACGGTTTTATCAGGAAGAGTGACTGAAGCGTTCCATTGGTCGATTTCATCACCAGTATAAGTTACATAGTAATTAGTTTGAGCGGTCGTTTCATTGATAATAGTCCCATTGACTGTTGTGATATTGGGATGGTATCCGTTGACTGTAGGTACAGTGATGCTAGTTACAGCTCCATTAACAGTTCCTGTTACAGTGACTGTTTGGGGACCTAAGTTTGAAGGTATTTCCATAGTTGCCTTGACAGTTTTTACCGTTTCACCAGGGGTAGGGACTAAATTAATTTTTCTCGTTGCCGGCATAGAATCAACAAAATATGATCCAAGCGTAGGATTGTCATCCTTAGCAGTAAGTGTTGATAGTTTGATGTTATTGGTTGTATCTATCCAATGATTAGAATTTTTAGATGGTAAATCTGTATTTTTTTGGAAACGATTATATCCAGATAATCTAATTTGTTCCATATTGGTACCATCGAACATTCCTTCACCCTTTGTAGAATCACCGGTGACAGTATCGGAGCTCATATTCCAAGTGCTTAAATCAAGTACCTCAGATACTCCCAAATTGATGTCATTTTCAAATAAGCCAATCATATTCTTAGGTACTCTAAATTGCCAATTAGCAACATTGACAGATTTTAAATTTATATCATTTTTGAACATATGACTAACATCATTTGCGGCTGCAACAGTTGCAAATTGGCTGTCAGGAAATACTATTTTAGTAACCGAGCTATCGTTTAAAAACATATTATTGGTATCTTTTACAAAGAACCAGTTCATTTTTGACAAATCGAGCTTTTGATCGTCAGCTGAATGTGTTTCACCAACGTTAGATGCATCGACTAAATTAGTGTCATTGGCAAACATACCGGCAGTATTAGTTGTATCATCAGTTACTAAATTATTGATGTTTTGTATTGTCTTCAAGTTGGTCAAATTAGCAAACATGTGATTCATGTCATCTGCAGCTGTGACTTTTCCGTCAAAAATAATAGAATTGATGTCTTTTGCATTATCGTACCAAGGAGAAGTTGGTGTTTCTACAATTGTGGAAGTAGTTGGGCCAGTACCCGTAGTTGAAGATTCACTAGTTTTCGCAGTTGTTGTTGTAGTATTATCAGTTAATTTTGTCGTTTCAATGGTAGAACCTAAGTGTAAAATACCATCGGCTGAAATATACCAAGGGGTAGTTCCTTGGGTACCTTCAGCAATATTACCGTCAGCTAGTGTGGAGTTTGTATTTAAGGACAGTGATTCAGCATTAACACCAAGTTTTGAAAGTCTAGCTTTCGATACCGCTAAGTTAGATAAAGTTTTATCGGTAATGGTGGTAGTATCAGTATCTATTGTTTTAGCATCTGTTGTAGTTGAAACATCATTAATATTAGTATTATTATCAGAAGTTTTAGATGTATTGTCAGTAGATGTTGAAGTTCCCTGTTTAGTATCAGTTAACGGTTTTGTTTCTGAGATTGTTTTTTCATCAGTTGTTGGAACATCTGTCTGGGCTTTAGTATCTGTTGTGGTTGTTTGAGCATTTTCAACGGGACCAGTTTTTGTGATTGGTTGTGTATCAGTATTCCCTGAAGATTTATCTTTAATATTTACTACAGTAGTCTGAACATTTGAGCCGGATACCGTATCAGCCTTGACTGTGACTGAAGGAGCGCTTAGTAAAAATAATCCCCCCGCAATGGATAGGCTACTTAGTACTACCCAATTCTTTTTAGATTTAACGAGACGTTTCCTAACTATACTATTAGGATCACGCTTTAATTGTTGAAATCTCATAATTATTACCCCTTTATTTTATAAAATATATAAAATATCACGGTAATAATTATATTCTTTGAGGTATTTTCGATATATCAAATATGATAAAGAATTCTTAACAAAATTGATGCGCTTTTTAGTATAAAAAAGCATTGAAAATAAAACTTATATATATCAAAAATATTCATCAAAAAATGAGTTAACAGCACAATAAATACACATCTGTTAATTTTTTAAGTAATGTTTTACCAAAAAAGGATTGAAATATAGTCTTCTTCTTTCTTAAATTTAGGCTTTATTTTAAATTGATACTAAGAACACTTATCCACTTCTTCCTCTTGGATTAGTAATTTTATAAATTTCTTGCAAGAAAATTAAAAAACCATTAAAATAGGCAATATTTCTTGTCGCTTTATGACAGTCAATTTTGAGGAGAGTTTTGCCTATGAGTGGTTTTTTTAAACGTTTGACTTTGAAAGAGGATCCGAGTATTTATGAGGATAAAGATTCACATTTAGTACGAGTTTTGACAGTGAAGGACTTTTTGGCCTTGGGTGTTGGGACAATTGTCTCTACATCTATTTTTACTTTGCCAGGGGTCGTGGCGGCTCAACATACTGGTCCAGCAGTGGTATTTTCGTTCATCATTGCCGCAATCGTTGCTGGATTAGTTGCTTTTGCCTATGCTGAAATGGCTGCAGCGATGCCATTTGCTGGTTCGGCTTATTCGTGGATCAATGTTATGTTTGGCGAATTTTTCGGCTGGGTCGCGGGTTGGGCATTACTGGCTGAATACTTCATCGCGCTCGCTTTTGTCGGGTCAGGGCTGTCAGCCAATTTTCGAGGTTTAATGGAACCACTGGGAGTTCATTTTCCTAATGCTATTGCCAATACTTTAGGTAGTAATGGTGGCGTCTTAGATTTAGTTGCCGTAGTCGTAATTGCGGCGGTCGCTTGGTTGTTATCCCGAGGAGTCAGTGGGGCAGCTCGAGTTGAAAATTTATTAGTTATCTTAAAAGTTTTAGCAATTTTAGCTTTTATCGTAGTCGGTTTAACGGCCATTCATGTGGAAAACTACTTTCCATTTATTCCTAAATATCGTCTTAACAGTGATGGTACTGCCTTTGGTGGTTGGCAAGGAATTTATGCTGGCGTTTCGATGATTTTCCTATCATATATCGGTTTTGATTCGATTGCTGCAAATTCCGCGGAAGCTAAAAATCCAGGCAAAACTATGCCCCGGGGAATTCTGGGTTCATTAGTAATTGCGGTCAGTTTATTCATTGCCGTAGCACTTGTTTTAGTAGGGATGTTCAAGTATTCTTCCTATTTGAATAATGCCGAACCGGTCGGTTGGGCCCTTCGACAAGCTGGACATCCAATTGTTGCCAGTGTCATTCAAGCGATTGCTGTTATCGGGATGTTCACTGCTTTGATCGGGATGATGTTAGCCGGATCACGTTTGATTTATTCCTTCGGGCGTGATGGGATGCTTCCTAAGTGGCTGGGAAAACTCAATAACAAGAATCTACCTAATAACGCATTACTCGTTTTGTCCGTGGTCGGAATTATTTTAGGAGCCGTCTGTCCGTTTGCATTCTTAGCCCAATTGATTTCCGCCGGGACTTTGATAGCCTTCATGTTCGTGTCACTAGGAATTTATCCATTGCGCCATCGTGAAGGAAAGGACATCGCCGACCCTGATTTCAAGATGCCACTGTACCCAATTTTGCCTGCACTGGGATTCTTAGGTTCGCTGGTCGTTTTCTGGGGACTGGATATTCAAGCAAAGCTGTATGCTGGCGGCTGGTTTGCCATCGGATTAGTAATTTACTTGGCTTATGGAATCCGCCACTCAACTCTCGGTAAGAAAGCAAAAAATCCAGATAAAAGCAAATAAAGTGGTTAGACAAAGTGTCCAATCACGTATGAAACATTTATTTATAAAGGCTTACAAGAGAAATTATCATGCCAAATCCGATCTTTTTTAAAAAATATAAACATAAAATGCGCCATTTTTTAAAAAGAGAACTATAATGATCTTGTAACTAAGGAGGTTGTTAGATATGGCAGAAGTAGATCCATCAAAGATGGCAGATGCAGCCATTGCAAAAGAACCAGAAGTATTGAACCTAAAGATGAGCGAGGCTTTCGACTGGAGCGATGATAAGACAGTTGTCCGTGACGCTATTTGGGATTATTTCATGGAGAACAACAATCACGACACAGTTAAGACCGAAGAAGCAGAAAAGCCATTCTTGGATATGAAAGATGACGAAGTCCGCGACTGGGTTGAAAAGAACCTTAAGAAGTAGAACTGATCTTTAAATTTAAATATTGCTTTACCATTCCTTTAGAGTACAAGAAGTGTTCTCTAAAGGATTTTTTTATGTCTTTTGGTGTGTAGTATGCCGCTCCTCCGCAACAAAGCTGATTGGGCGGCAACGTGCTGGGCTGACTTTGAGCTTTTGCAAAGTACGCAAAATCTCAAAGCTCAGCCTTATTCTAAGCAATAAATTGCTAAGAATAATTTCACATCTGAGCCCATCAGCTTTGTTGCTCCGGTGCTGAATAATGGATCTATGGTTTATATAATTTCCGTTTTTTTAGAAATAGATGTTCTATTGGAATTAACAAATGTTCTTATTTTTATGGAAATGAATTTTTAATTGGCGTCACACTACGTTAGAAAACAGTTCTTGGAGGGGATGTTTTATTCTGTTTAGTGGTTGGATGTAGTGTGTTGCCCTCCGTAACAAAGATAATTTTGCTGGAATGTAAAAAAAGAGGATCTTATTAGAATGCAATTTGCTGTAGCTCTAATAAGATTCTCTTTTATTTACTTTCTAATTATTCTAATCATTGTTTTTTAGTAGTTTTGCAACATTAACGGTTGGAAGAATGTAAGCAGGAAATTCATTTGATTGTGAGGTTAAATTTGAAATAGTTGCTCTTAAATAAGGATATAGTATTGCTACAGCATTATTACGTATTAAGCTGTCAGGTCCAATATTGCTTTCGTCTTCGGAAGATATGTACTCAAAAGTTCCTTCTAAAGAACAAGAAGCTTTAAAGGGAATACGATTATCCTTTAGCGAACCAATTGATGCACTAATCTCAACAACAATTTTATCGTTTTTTATTTGATTATTGAATTTTAGTTTTGGCTTTAGTGCTATTTCAGAATCGTTTTTAAAATTATCGTTCTTAGTATAATTCATTTCTTTAACAGTATATCCATTGAAGTTTAAGACAGCCATTAAATTGCATCTCCTAATATTTTATCGAAATTATATGAATCGGATTTTAGATTATGTTTATTTTCAATACTCTTTGATTGGGAATAGTCATTTTTGTTAATTTTATGATTGATTTTATCGGTTAGTTCATTTGGAATTTCTTCTAATGGAAGTTTACCAGTGTATTTAAATTTTTCTTGAATCAATTTGAAAATTAAATCTTGATATTTTGTTTGGATTCTCTGATTATTTTCAATTTGAGAAATATTTGAGTATCCTAAACCAGTTAATTTGGAAAATTCTCTGACAGTTAAATTAAGTGTTTCCCTTAACTTCTTTAATTCACTGGGCTTCATAAAATTCTTAACTTCTCTATATGCATTAAAATCTGCGTATACGTTTTCCATTGGATTATTAAAATCTACCCAAAGCTCGCCTTCAGGATCTTCCCAGTAATGATGATTCACAATCAAGTTGTCGATATCTTTTACGGTACATTTTTCTAGCAACCATTTTTCTGTGTAGGCTTCGGAAATTTCTTTTTCTTCGTTGTAAAAAATCTTTTTTTTATTCATATGTTAAATACCTCCTGTATGAAAATAATCATTTATAGGGTAGGTACAGTGGATATTCTTGCTTATGAATTGAAATCCACATGATAATACCACTTGGTTTATCTTGAAATTTTAAATAACATTTTTGATTAGAAATAGTTAATCCGAATATCCAGATATTACCTGGAATAGGAGGGATATGGTCATCAAGTAAAGGACCTGAAGAATAGTCTCTCCAAGATAAATCATTGTAAATAATATTAAATATAGCTTCTTCACCCAATCCTAGGATAGAAAGTGTTTGGTAATTTTTACTTCTATGACTAAGTTTCCAAAAGAATCTTTTCTTTTTGATAACTTCAATAACTTTCTTTATCTCATTTGGATTGACCATTTTTGTCACGCATCCGTTGCAGATTTATTGAAGTAATTATAGCATCTTTTGTTATTCAGGAGAAACAAAAGACTCACATGTACAATTGTGTCTTTTGTTTTGTTTGTGAAGTATGCCGCTCCTCCGCAACAAAGCTGATTGGGCTGGAACGATGTGGGCTGACTTTGAGCTTTTGCAAAGTACGCAAAATCTCAAAGCTCAGCCTTATTCTAAGCAATAAATTGCTAAGAATAATTTCACATCTGAGCCCATCAGCTTTGTTGCTCCGGTGCTGAATAATGGATCTATGGTTTATATAATTTCCATTTTTTTAGAAATAGTTGTTCTATCGGAATTAACAACTGTTCTTATTTTTATGGAACTGGATTTTTAATTGGTGTCACACTACGTTGGAAAATGGTTCTTGGAGGAGATATTTTGCTCTGTTTAGTGGTTGAATGTAGTGTGTTGTTTTTGAATGAAGTTAGACAAATTGAGAAACGAACGCTTATAACGTGTCCAGACTATAAATCAGTTCAACATATACTCTTAAATAGATATAGTATCCCATTCAGAATTTACCAAAATACTGCATAGATTTGAACTCTAGTCTGGAGTAACAGCTCTGGGAAATGCTCAGCCGTGAAATTTCACTTAACGCTTTAGCGTTTAGTGAAAGACCAATCTTGGAGACAATTTTCGGTCTTAAAATTGGCTTCAAGTTGCGTCCACAGCGTTCCAGCGTTTCCCAGAGCTGTTGCGGAAGACGGCAATGTAACGCCACCCAAAATAAAGACCAATTACTATTCAGCCCAACGTCTAGTCCTGCAAAAAGAACTTCTAACAAAAAAAGGACCTCCAAAAAAATTTGGAGGTCCGTAATATCAGGGAGGTGAATGATACTAGTTTGTTTATTTAAATATTTTTAGAGTAAAACAATTAATTCTTGTTTACCAACTACTATAGTAAACGGTAAATATGAAGAAAATGTGAAATCTAAAAAATAGTAAATTCACTCACTGATTATCGTGTTACTGAAGTGGCGAATTCTGGCTCGCTGGTAACTTGACTTGAAGCATCTTGATTCAACTTCATATTAGAACTTTGGGCCCATTCATTAGTCGAAACTTGATAGAAAGTATGGCCATATTTATTTTGCACCATATTACCAACTTTCCAATTAGTACCTTCAGCTAGTTGTCGACTTGAAAATGCATCCATTGAAGTATCATACAAATCAGCTGGTCCGTTGACAACTTGTCCAACTAATTGTTGATTACTTTGATCTTGCGTGTTTTGTACGTCTTGAGTAGAAGTTGCGGCTTGAGTTTGTGTAGTTGTTTGTGTTTGTCCAATATTCAAATCACTAGCAGCTACAAATTCATTCGTTGCAACTTGATAGTAAACTTTACCATTGATAGTTAAAGATGCGCCTAGTTTCCAGTTAGAATTAGCAGGCAAAGTTACACCTGTGATTGCCTGACCTTGACTGTTAACAACAGCAGCATTCCACTTAGTTGTGGCATTTTGACCAGAAACAGATGTATCAACTTGTGGAGTGGCGTCAGAAATAACAATGCTACTTGCAGCGATCCATTGATCAGTGGCGACTTGATAATAAGTAATGCCATTGATTTGAGTCGTTGCGCCAAGTTTCCAAGAACTGAAGTTAGGAAGGTAAGTGCTCGTGATAGTTTGACCTTGAGAATTGACCAAGACACCACTGCCACGACGAACCGTACCGACCAAATTACTTGGAGTAGCTACAGCCGCATCAACATCTTGAGGAGACAAGTTGGACAAGACAGCCGGAGCGATTAAGAGAGCCAGCGCTGAACCAATAAGAGCTTTATTCTTTTTCATCTATAAACCTCCAATCCTTATTTTGCGGTTCATAGTAAACTTATAATGCAATCAAAAATTAATCAATAAGTGTTAAGAACAGTTAACAGAAACGTAAATCTTTCTTTAGAATTGAGCAATTTTCTCTCAAAAAAATTTTGATAAATGAATATTTTAAATAGAAATCACGCAATTTAGACAAAAAAATATCTAGAGAGTGTCACCTCTAGATATTTATTACAATTAATTTTGGATCTTAGCATCGTCAGGTGTAACAGTAGTCCGACCGTCTTTATAAGCATTCTTGATCGCACGAACAATATCGTTGTCACTCCAAGCACCAGCGTTAACACCTTGCTTAGAAAGATCTTCACGAGCCTTATTGATGTCGGCATCAGTGATCGTCTTACCGTCGATTTCTTTCTTCTCAGTATCGAAATCACCGTTAGCAGCTGGATTACCACTTTGGTTAGAATTGCTATTAGCTGAGTTACTATCAGTAGTTGTTGAAGAATCATTATTTGTATCTGAACTACTACTATTGTTATCAGTATTAGTATCAGTTGTTGTATCATTTTCAGCTTTGACAGGTAGATTGGCTAAAAGCTTCTTAGCTTGCTTGTAAAGGTCTGAATAATATTTCCCCTTGATACCTTCAAAATTAGTTACTTGTTCAAGCAATGTCTTAGCTTGATCAGGTGAATCATTCATTACATCTTGAGCTGTAGCAATATTCTTAGTGAAATTACTACGATTTGTCTTGATTACTTTAATTTGCTTTAAGAGTTTCTTAGCGTGTTTGACCATCTTTTGATTACCGTTATCTTGGTCAGTCACTTCATTAAGAGCGTTCTTGGCACTGTCAAATTTTCTTTGGTTCATCAACTTCTTCGCCTTGACCAAGTTTTGTGCTTGGACTTTTGAATCATGCGCTTTGTCAGTTTTTTTCGCCTTAATTGCGGAAGCAAAGTGATCCATAGCTTTTGAGTATTTCTCATCACTTACGGCATCATTTCCCTTAGACATCTCAGTCTTATAAGTACTACTACTGTTGTCAGTAGACTTTTGTGCGCCGTTACTGCAGCCAGCTAGCAATAGTGCCACCCCAGTTGTTGCTAGTAATAAAGCTTTCTTCATTTTGAAATTCCTCCATATTGTTGCTGTAAGAATTATACCATGTTCAAAAAAATTTCAAAAAATATTTCCGTTTTTGCCATCACGCTTCGTTAGTATTTGTGTAAGTTACTTAAGCCGGCCAAGAACTTACAAAATAAAAAAAGAGGTAAGAAAAATGAACTGGAAGAAAACATCAATCATCGTCACATTGAACAACGAAAACTACGCCCGCGGTAAGAAGGCTAGAACTTTCAATAATATAGTAGAAAATCCGACTGAAGAACAAATTAAGCTTTTCACAGATGCCTTACTACTATTATCAAACGGCGACACACTTGGTGACACAGAAGTAGTTAAACACGACACATTAGACTAACAATAAAAGGGGAATATTATGAAAAAATTACAATTGAAATTTAAGACAGCTGACGGTAAGAATAAGGATCTAGTATTAAGTTATGTCAAGGATGGTTTGGACAAGGACACAGTTAGAGAAGCCATGAACAAGATTCAAGCTAGTAAATTGTTTGAAAAGAATACTTACCAACTTTACAACGAAATTCTTGGCGCTAAGTATGTTGATCGTGAAGAGAGCACTATCTTCTAAGCGGTTCCAGATTTTACTAAAAATTATTCAAATATTTAAGGTATAAGCCTTGAGCCTACGACTTATTTAGAATAGAATAAGAGTAGGCTCTTTTGGGTTGATAAAAATTTATATAGTCAATGCTTAAACATTTTATGCATGAGATTTGAACTTTTTCTTAGAGGAATTTGTTAATTTAATGCGTTTTCGTATGGAAATGTTACAAAACTGTGATATTTAATACAGAAATGTTACAAAAGTGGGGACTTTTTAAATTTCAGTTGATTCACAAGCCGGAGTTTCATATAATGATTGTCAGTGGGATAGCCCCACGACAATTAAAATAATAAATTCTTGTAGTCCAGGGGAGGATTAACATTGAAAAAATCTATTAAATATGCAGGAATCGCTGCTGCTACACTTCTAGCTGTTGCTCCAGTTGCTGCTCCTGTTGTTTCAAATGTAACAACTGTACAAGCTGCTACAGATACAAACACATCTGCTGTTACAGACTATGCTAACCAATATAATTATGATTATACTATTGCTGCAAATACAAGTGCTGAAAAAGCTGCAAACTTTGGTACTGGTATTAAGATTGCTGATTTTGACAGTGATGCTTTCTATCAACAAATCGTTAAGTATGGTCTACAAAATAAGAATGTTGATGCATTAACAAAAGCTGGTACAACTGTTGATGTTGCTGCAGTTACAACTGATGGTGTAAAGGTTTCAACATTGGATGAATTAAACCAATACTTATCAGATAAAACAACAAAGGGTGTTAAGTTGACACTTACATTCAACTACAAGACATCTGATGGTGCTGATGCAACACCTATCGTTAAGAATGTTACTGTTACAAAGGCTGCAGTTGAACAAGCTGTTGACCTAAAATCAGCTGCTATTTCATACGATAAGAGCACAAACGTTGCTTATGGTACATCAGCTGCTGATTACAAGCTTGTTGCTACAGCAAACTTGTCAGTTAAAGATAACAATGGTAATGAATTGACAAATGCTAAGGAAGATACAATCACACCTTCAGTAAGTCAAAACTTCTATAACTCATATAATGATGCTTACAATGGTACAAATGGTGCCGCTGTTTCAACATTTGACAAAGAAAACGCAACATATTACCAAGTAGTTACTGGTACATTTGCTGCTGATTCAGCATTTGCTACATTGTTGACAAACCATGCTTTACATGCTGATCAATATGGATTGACTGTTAACGGAACAACACCAACTGGTAGTTATACAGATCCAACATCATTCCAAACAAAGACAAATGCTGATGGCACAAAGTCATTTACGTTGATTCGTGAAATTCATGTGGGTAGCAAGGAAGCTGCTAGCTGGACAACAACAGATACAACTGGCGTTGTTACAACAAAGACTGATCACTCAGTTTACACATTGAAGAATGATGACAACGAAACAATTGCTAACCGTGGATTAGCTGCTAACTCAGCATGGAAGACAGACAAAGTTCGTACAAATGCTAACGGTGACAAACAATACCGTGTTGCTACTGGCGAATGGATTGATGCTTCTGATGTAACATATTCTGATGGTACTTCAAATAGTAGTGCTTTAACAGACATCAAGGCTGCTTCTGGTGTTGCTACATTGACAAAACCAGCTGGTTACGTAATGTCATTGTTCGGTGATGACGGTAACGTTCTTGACCGTGGTCTAGCTTCAGGTACTGCTTGGAGAGTTGATAAGACTGCTAAAGACGCTGCAGGTAACACATACTACCGTGTTGCTACTGGCGAATGGCTACAAGCCGGTGAAGGCGTTTCATTCAAGTAATTATTAATTACTGAAATTTAAAGGTTCGCGTAAGCGAGCCTTTTTTTTATGCACTTTTTTAAATTTGATTGAAAAATGGCTGTTCGTCAAATTAAGTTGATGGCAGTTTACATAAGCAGTTAGACCATAATTGGTCTAGCTGTTTTTTTATTTGGCTGAAGAGCTTGCTCGAAGCCAAAAGATTTGGAGATCAATCCGCTTAATAAAGTTACTCCAGTTTCGATAGCCATATGCACCATTCTTTATTTTCTTTATCCTTCCAATGGTTCCCTCTAAAAATCCATTGGAGTAATCGAAGTGTAGAGCATTTAGTACTTGCTTTCGATATTTTCTCAGTGATTTCATAGTTGTATCCATAAGTGTGTTCAATGAATGATAATCAAGTATTGTTTCATTCATTAATTCAACGTCACTTGTTTCAATAGCTTCTAAAATATCTTGATAAGTCTCATAAGACTTGGCAAAGCCTTCGTCTAAGTCCAAACATTTTGTGATCAAGTTCAAATCTGTTTCATAATAATTTACGCTATATTGATACTTAGGCGTTACTTTTTCGATGGAATCGAATGGTTCCAAGAACTTCTTCCAATCTCGTTTCATGAATAAATATTCTTTACTGCGCTTGGGCATAGTTTTCATTACCTTAATTCTTGCAGAATTAAGAGAACGATTGGCCATTTGAACAATGTGAAACCTATCAACGACTATCCTTGCCTTAGGGAATAATTTTGGAACGAGATTGATGTAACCGGCGTTTAAGTCTAAAGAAACGGTTTGTACTTGTTTTCTGGCTTTTAAAGAGAAGTTCTCAAAATATTTTTTAATTTGATAAGAGGTTCTTCTAGGCAAAATATCTCCAACTCGATGATCGTTACTATCTAACCAAATAAAACTTAATTTATCCGTCGCCATGAACTCATCAAAGGCCATGTGCTTTGGTAAAGAGTCTGTGTATCTGTTTTTATGTAGTTCAGCTTCTTTATCAATAATACGTTGAACGGTCTTATCTGATACATTAAATCGTCTGCCAATATCTTTAAGAGATGTATTATGAGCAGCCTCAGACAGAATCATCTGTCTGACCGGCTGCGCAATTTGACAATAATCCCAAACATAACTAGTTTTAGCTACAAAAATTGATCCGCAAGCTTTACACTTATATTTTTGACGCTGTAAAAAGATATAAGTTGGGCGTAGGGTTAAGGACGGAGCTATTATCATATTTGAATTGAATCCGTCTTTAATTACGTGGCCTGTAAGGCCACAATTAACACAACGCTCAACGTCCTTAGTAAGTTTCGCAAAATAAACTAAGGATGTAGTTCCATGTATATCCATAAAAACTGAATCATCAGTGAATATAATATTCTTGTCTTTAATTTCTAAAGAATTTCGTATAGAATTATCTGTTAGGGGCATCATTCAAATTCCTTTCATTGTAAAGCTGTAGAGGGTTGAACATCTAAAGGACATGAGTGGTGTCTTTTTTGATGCTCTTAAAAACATTTACTAATAAATGGTATACAAAAATAGAGTTGATGGCAAAATGCCTATCAACTCTATTTATCGTACAACCTGAAAAATGCAATTAGCTTTAGGATTAACCTTATAATTGTTTATATTTTGCTATAATTGAAAATGCAAAGAATAATTGTCACATAGGGGAGTAATCGTGGGGAAAATTAATTTGAACAAACGTGTGATTAGCTATGTTAGAATGTTTCTTTTATACGCATCGCTATCCATTTTTATGTATGAAATTATAAAACGAGGATTTGTTTGGAACGGAGACGATATTTATTATCATTTTCGAAGAATTATGGATTTACATGATAATATTCACAATGATTTCATGGCATCCAATGTATCATTATCGGATTTTGGACAAATAGGTTATGGATTAAATATTTTTTATCCTTGGGTTACTTTATTACCATTTGAACTCTTTTTTAAATTATCTGGTAATTATATTAACTCTTATTATTATGGTTTGCTGTTTTATTTTTTTATTTCGTTTTTAGTAAGTCATTATTCTATGAAAGAATTTTCTCATAGCAATAAACTGGCAATCATTTTTTCGCTAGTCTATAATTTTGGGACTTATCGACTAGTTGAACTTTTACCACGTTCGGCCGTGGCAGAATATGTTGCTAGTATCTTTTTGCCACTTTGTTTTTTAGGATTCTATGAAGTCCTTTTTGGAGATAGTAAAAAATGGCATTCTCTTGCTATAGGAATGTCACTGATCATTTTTTCTCATGTGTTGACCACTTTTATGTGTGTACTTATGTTTTTACTAATTTTGATATTATTCAGTTTTAAATTACACATTACAAAAAATAGACTTTTAAATTTGGTCAAAGCAGTAGCGGGAACTATTCTTTCAACCTTGGTTTTTACTATTCCATTCTTATCAGAAGAAACTTTTCAAAATTACGGGGTTCCAGATCCACAAATTCTTGAAGGACAAGATATTTCTAAATTATTGATATTTGGAATAGATAATTCAAGTAAACGAATGGCTGAAGGTAGTATTTACAGTATAGGAACTATCCTTGTACTAGGTTTGTTAATTGGTGCAATTTTACTGAAAAAATTTGATGCCAAATATAAAGGGGTTTATCTCTTATTTTTAATGACATTTGTCTTATCGTCCAACTTGTTTCCCTGGAGATTTTTACAACACACACCGATTCAAGTCATTCAATTTCCATTTAGAATATTAATGTTTACTACTTTATTTGGTTCAATAATAGTTGCCAAGTCAGTAGAAATAATCTTTGATAGTTCATTTGATAAAAATTTTTTAGTCGTGTTGTTACCAGCAATTGTAATAATGGGAGGACTATGGGCCTCATCAATATTGAATACTACTGAACATTCTTTAGTTTCGAAAAAGGAATTTGTGATTTCAAACGAAATGATTAAAAAGAATGCCATACCAGAAACGTACTTAAATCAGTATGTACCTGCAAGAACTCAGAAATATTTACCTGATATACTGAATCATGAGGTAAAAATTAATGGGCATGAAAGTTTTCAGAGTCCTAGGGTTATTGGATTTGCAAATGAATTCAAACTTGGAAATATAAAAAAAGGAGATAGAATTGACCTTCCATACATTGACTATAAGTATACAAGAGCCTTCTTAAATGGGAGAAAATTAAATATCATTAAAAATGATAAAGGTATTGTTGAATTTGAATCTCCAGTTAGTACAAATTACGCTAAAATTGATCTGACCTATGATTCCAAAATGTCAGTAAGTCTGTATCTAATCAGCATATTTAGTTTATTAACAATTTTGCTGTTGGATATTTATCCTAGATTTAAAGTTAATGTGTAAAAAAATTATAAGTAAATTTAATTGAGTAGAAAAAATAACTCCCTTTACGTTATGATGAAAGTTGAATAACAAAAAGGGAGTTTTTATTGTGAAGAACTTAAAGAAAATTGGTGTGTTTTTAGCAGCCTGTTTGTTAGTTTTCAGTACATTCTCTTTCGTCGGGATCAAGAATGTTTCTGCGGCTGACGATGTTGCTTATACGATTGGAACAACAAAGGATATTCCATCGGCTATTGCTTCCATGGGTAAGAATTTGAATCGCTATACGCAAAATAATTTGAATGCGGACGTTAAAGCCTACGATTCAACTAAGGATTTGAATAGTGCCATTACTGATGGAACGGTCAATGCGGCGGTGACTGATTTAGTTAACTATGCTGCTTTATCGAAAAAAAATTCTAGTTGGAAAATTGTTGGAACTATGCCCGGTTATTTTGGCTTAGCCTCTAACAAGAATATTAAAAGTGTTAAGAAATTAAAGGGTAAGACGATTGCGGTTGATAAGAGTAACATGTCGTATTACTATTTGAAGAATCTTTTGAAGAAGAAAAAGGTTAAGTTGTCGAAAGTTCACATTAAACAAGTTGACTCACAAGAGGATCGAGTAAATGCTTTGAAGGATGGTTCAATTGACGCTGCGGTATTATCAGATCCGTCATTGACCGAAGCTAAAGTTAACGGTTCGAAAATTTTGAACCAACAAAAGAAGGGTGCCGACAATGGTAACGTTTTGATTGTTAACAGCGACTACGCTAAGAAGAATATTTCTAACACGAATATTTTGGCTAGTGTGATCAATGAGCAGATCGGAACTATCAACAAGACTAATTCTTACATGCAAATGAATAATTCTTTCTCTGAATATAATGTCAGTGGAAAAGCTGTTACTAAGTTGAATTCCATGGATGTTAAGTTCAAGAAGATGCACAAAGTTAAGAAGTCTAACTTTAAGAAAGCTTACAAGTTTGCTAAGCAACAGAAGTTGTACAAAGGTAAGATTAATTACAAGAAGACTACTATTAAGGTTCGTCATATTAAATAGAGATTGGATTTTAAAGCAAAAAAAGGAGCCACGTGATCATTTGATTGCGTGACTTCTTTTTTAGATGACAAGAGAAAATTTAATTAAACGTTAAATGAATTTTCTGATTTTCTTCCAGCATAATCCTATAGCTCCCAAAATTGCCAAACCTATTACGCTTAATAAGGAAGTAAACTTATTACCTGTTTGTGGTAATTTTTCATTTGTTGCGTTTGTAAATTGAGAATTTGTTAGATTGAGTTTGTTAGCTTTTGCAATGTTTGAATTGTTGAGATGTTTTTCGTTTGATAGATTCTTAATTGAAGAATTCTCATTAACATTGTTGTTACTTTCAGTGGTTAGGTTAGATTCTGTGGCAGTATTTTGATTGTTGGTAGAATTATTGATGTTGGTTGTATGATTAGAAATTTCATTGTTTGAGTTTGTTTCATTGTTATTTGGAATAATTGTGGTATTGGAATCGAGGCTAGTGGTAGGACTGGAATTTGTGTTATTAGTGTCGGTTACTGAATTGGAGTCGCTGTTTCCTGTATCAGAATTAATAATTGAACCGGTATTACCTGTATCAGGGTTAGTAGAAGAACCAGAACCAGTGTTACCGGAATCAGGATTAGTAGTAGAGTTAGAACCAGTATTACCAGTGTCAGAATTAGTTACAGAACTGGAACCAGTATTACTTGTATCGGGATTAGTAGTAGATCCAGAACCACCGGTATTACCTGTATCAGGGTTAGTAGAAGAACCAGAGTCCGTGTTGCCAGTATCAGGATTAGTAGAAGAACCAGATCCAGTGTTACCAGTGTCGGGATTAGTTACAGATCCAGAACCAGTGTTACCTGTATCTGAACTAGTAGAAGAACCAGAGCCCGTATTACCAGTGTCAGGATTAGTAGTGGAACTTGAACCAGTGTTGCCAGTGTCGGGGTTAGTAGTAGAACCAGAACTAGTGTTACCAGAATCGGGATTAGTTACAGATCCAGAACCAGTGTTACCTGTATCTGAACCAGTAGAAGAACCAGAGCCCGTATTACCAGTGTCAGGGTTAGTAGTGGATCCAGAACCAGTATTACCTGTATCGGGATCAGTAGAAGAGCCAGAACTAGTGTTACCAGAATCTGGATTAGTTACAGACCCAGAACCAGTATTACCCGTATCGGGACCAGTAGAAGAGCCAGAACCAGTGTTGCCAGTATCAGGATTAGTAGTATCAACCTTTGTATATTGCATTTCTACAGTTCCTTGATCAGGGCTAACTGTAATAGTAGATGTTGGATTTACTGCTTTGTAGTTAGCAATTTCTGGAGCTGTTAAGGTTGCTGAAGAACCTACAATTCCAGAACCAGCAGAAATTGGATTACCGATTTTAACGCCGTTTTCGTCAACTGGTTGAACCATCAAAGTTACTGGATTGCCGGTATAAGTAAAGTGAATGCCAAAGTTTGAGTGGGCGGCTAAAGCACGTTCGTCCATTGTACTTTGAGCGTCTGGACTACTGATGAATTCAGCATATTGATCAGGTGTGAGATTGTAACTGTAATCAGTATCGGTGCCGCCGAAGTAACTGCCTGTGGCATGAACTTTAATGCCAGTTAATGTGTACCCGTTGATAGTTGCTTGAGCTACAGTTGGAAAGTCGGCTGCGGGGCTCAATTGAGGAGCTGGCAAAGTGCTTACGACAGTTGGGGCGTTAAATGTCTTAATGACGTTACCTTCTTGGTTGACAGCATCCAAAGTAATAGTTGGATCTGGATTTTCCATATAGTAGAAGGTCTTAGTAACATTACTCGAAGGCCAGGTTATGTAACGTGTTGGAGTCGTCAGTCCACTCATTAATGAGTTCAATTGATATTGACCAGTATTAAAGACTGTGCCACCTGGACCAAAGAATGGCAAATCGGCCGGGTTAGTCTGTGGGGTTGGAGTCAAATCGTCGGCGGTCAATTGGCCACTGTCAGGATCAATGATCGTCATTGGTGGTCTGATACCTTGAGATTTGAAAGTACTGCCATTTGTTGGATCATCTAAGTTCCAAGTATTCGTTTGTGTGAGTAAAGTCTTACCAGTGTTTTCGTCCACATAATTGTAAGTTGTTGTAACTTTAGGTAAGGCGTAAATAACATCGATGACGACATCCTGATTTTTAACTGGAACATCCAATTCACCAGCCAAAGCATTCGCATTCCAAAGTTCGTATTGACTGACATTTTTGACTGAACTATTCAAAAGTTTTACCAAACTAGGAGTCCAGCTGAGAGGATACGTTGAATTAGCAGGGGCACTTGAAACGGGAATCAAAGCTCCGAGTGGATTGCCAGATGTGTCGACCGCTTGAAGACTGATAGTGTGTTCAGCGCTTGCATCAGTACTTGCAGTACCCGTATTAGTTACTTGAATACCTGTGGTTGGGATCGAACTGAATTTTCCATCATATAGATATGAACCGTTGTCATTAGGATCGATATCAGTAGCTGAAATATATGGGAAATCGATTGGGCCTTGATTTTGAGTAACTGTCACGCTAACAGAAGGAGTCATAGGTGAGTAACCAGTAACTGTTGGTGCAAAAATAGTAGCATTTTGACCAACAACGCCAGTACCGACAGCAATTGGAGCACCAACATCATTGCCTTTTGGATCAACTGGTTGAATGTACAATGGAATACTATTAGTTGTATATCCTAATTGAACTTCAACATTTTGATGATCGCCGATACTACGATAGTCGTAATCTGTTTGATTGCCTGACAATAATGATTCATATTGTGAAGGTGTTATTTGATAAGTCGTCGTCTGATCTGGTTGACCAGTTAAACTATTAGTTTCAATAACGGTAATACTATTTAAAGTATTATTATCGATATTGGTTTCAGAAACAGGTGGCAAAATTTGATTTGGGGTAACCGTTTTGTCAGTTGGTGAAATGGTTGAAGTACTAAAGGTCTTGATAACATTACCGAATTGGTCAGTAGCGTCAATCGTCATCGTTGGTGCAGTTGCTCTCTTGTACCAGAATTGTTCAATTATTTCTTGAGATGTGACTGGATATTGCATGATATCTAGTGGCGTAATTCCATTAGATTTAGTTGGATCAAGGATGTAGTAACTGTTGTTCAAAATCATCCCAGTTGGGCCAAAGTATTGAACGTTACTGATGGCACTGCCAGCATAGTCAGAATTATCTTCAATACTAAAACCTGAATCAGTTTGGACTATCTTAGGAACTTCAATTCCATCTTTTAGTGAGGCGTTGGTTTCAAAATGATATGGTCTCGTTCCGCCAACGATTTCTTTACCGGTAGTTTCATCCATGAATTCGTAATGAATTTTAGTTGAAGGAGCTTCAAAGTAGACCGAAACCATGATATTGCTATTATTTAAATTGATTGTTAATGGTTGTTGATCATAATCTTTGTTCCATGGTGCTTGTATATAAGTAACAGGTGAAGAAGCCATCCCTGTAGATAGTTCATTTTTTAAAATCGTTGGACTAATCGTTACACTACTGCCAGGATAACCGTTGTATGCAGAGACAGGAGAACCGATAACTTTTCCATCATTTGTAACAGCTTGGACAGAAACGTTATATTGACCAAGACTGTTTGGGGTGGAATTTGGAATATTGGTAATGGACATACCTGAATCAGGAACCTTATAAGCGGGAATAAAATTACCATTGTTATTTAAAGTGTAATCTGCCGCTGGTTCCGTATCGGTTGTGTTAGTAGTAGGAGTTGCCGAATTATCAGTCGTAGACGTAATTACTTGAGAATTATTAGTAGTTTCAGTATTATTTGTGTTGTTGGCTAATGAAGTTGCGGTAGAAGTATCAGATGCTTCGTCGGATGAAGTATTTGATGTATCGCTTGCATTGCTAACGGATGAATTTGTTGCAGAAGTATTAGATGTTTCGTCGGATGAAACATCAGAAGTACCTGTAGTATTTTTATTTAAAGTTGGTGAAGTTTCTGATCCAGCAGTCGCTTTAGTAGTGATTGCTGCATTAGAGGCTTCATTATTTTTTTGGACCAAAGTTGAAGTAGTCGAATTAATTGGTGGGTCTTCATTCGTCGCAGCTTTAGCTGTAGATGGGAACAATAATAATGATGCTCCACTTAAAGCTACTGCAATTGCTAAATCCTTATATTTGATTCTGCTAAATGTTGTCGAATTATTCTTTTTCATAAAACAAGCCTTCTTTTTATATCAATTATTCGTCAAGTTCAGAATCTATTGCTCCACTTCTTATCCTAGTAGCCTTAAAAGTTTATTAAAAATTAAAAGCGTATCGAAATATCGTTTTTTAGAATCAAAAAAACAATAGACAATTGTTATAGTTGGGGGAGGTGGTTGATGCCGTCTTCCGCAACAGCCCAGCACTAATTCTTGTGGAGGACGGCATACTTAGCAAATTTAATGGTAAAATATTTCTATTATTTAATTGATTTGGGGACGTTATTTTGAAGAAAAAAAGATTGATTTATGTGGATACGATTCGTGTTTTTGCCATGCTGCTAGTGGTTTTAGCCCATGCTTGTGCAAATGATTTAGCCGCTACTCCTAGAACTTTGAAGTGGGATGTGGTCAATTCAATCGTTATCGTAACTGAAATTGCCGTGCCACTGTTTTTCATGATCAGTGGAGCAATGGTTTTGAATAGTCGCAAGACTTATGATCTGAAATACTTATTTAAGCATCGCTTGGTTCGAGTAGTAGTGCCGTTTTTGGTTTGGTCAGTTGTCTCTGCCTATGTTGCACGTTGGTTGTCAGGACCAGTTGATATGAATGACTTCTTTAACACCTTGTTATTGATGTATCACAAGCCAGTCTTGATAGCTTACTGGTTTATGTATCCCTTGATTGGTTTGTATCTATTATCACCATTCTTGAAAGCAATTGCGGATAAGATCAGCGACAAGACACTGCTTTATTTATTGATTCTTTGGACAATTATTGATATCGTCTTGCCAACTTTGACGACAACCACGCCGAAAAATGTGGGGATGTACTTTAACTCGTTTGACCTCGGAAGAATCGTGGTTTCCAAGGATATCGGGTACTTCTTTATTGGCTATCGAATTTCGAAAATCGACAAGCATCATTTGAAGCTGAATTTGAACATTATTTTGCCAATTATTTTGTTAGCGATAAATATTTTAATTAGTTTCCTAGCTCTGAATAAGAATCTAAATTTTTTAAACGCCGTTTCTAACGTCAATATTCCAATCATTGCGGCGTTGATTTTCATGTTGTTCAAACGTTTTGAACCTAAGTATACGGACAACTTTTCACGCATAATTGAATTAATCGCTCCACTGACATATGGTGTCTATCTAGTCCACGGTTTAGCAATTCAAACGGTACAAAAATATTACGTCACAGCCAATTTTCTATACGTCTGGTTATTGTCAGTTGTCGCTTCATTATTGATAATCTTTGTTCTCAGCAAGATTCCATTTGTCAAAAGATTATTTACTTAGAATATTTTTTTGGGTAGTAAGGTATAATGTAATTAATATGATTTAAAGGTGGTATTACAATGCTTGAAAAAGTTAATGGAATCGTTAAAGTAACTCAAGATGATCGCTATGTTGTCTTCTTATTCGACAATTTCGAAGTGAACCGCAAAATGCTTCAAGACCGTTACGTCAAAGGTCAATCGGCTTGGTATACTGACGCTAAAGGTACTGGTGACGACGGCAAAACTTTCTATCGTATCGCTGAAGATGGCGAATGGATCGAAGCTGAATACGTCGACTTCATTCCAACTGAAGACTAATATTACAAGTTTATTAAAAATCGCAAAAATTGTTTAAAATTATCCAAATTTCTTAAGGTTTTGTTGTTCCCTTTTCCTTT
Source organism: Companilactobacillus miaonis (assembly GCF_036913615.1). Taxonomy (NCBI): domain Bacteria; kingdom Bacillati; phylum Bacillota; class Bacilli; order Lactobacillales; family Lactobacillaceae; genus Companilactobacillus; species Companilactobacillus miaonis. The sequence continues at coordinate 155,307 of NZ_JAYKTX010000004.1, forward strand.
AAATAGTAGTCTAGATTTAATAGACAAGGAATTGGGAGGAGACAAAGTATGAATAAAAAATGGGTTGCCTCAACTGCTTTAGCTAGTTTTTTAGCAGCTGTTGGTGTGTCTTCAAATACTTCTCCAGTAAAAGCTGCTTTTTCAGATGATGATGGAAATCAAACCGATGACCAAGATGAAAAATCACTTGCTAAAAAAGATGAAACTGTTGCTAGTGTGATGGATTCAAATGGTGCTCCAGTTGATGACGATGTAGCTGATGCGATTGAAGCCAATCAAAATGGGACAAGAAGTGTCTTGCCAGCTAATGCTATCGCTGCACTGACACAAGCTTCTAGTACTAGTGGGGTTTCGGCTACTCAACAACAAGCTTTTTTGAATAAAGTTGCTCCAATGGCTCAACAAGCAGCTTCTAAATATAACTTGTACACATCAGTAATGTTGGCACAAGCTATTTTGGAGAGTTCTTGGGGAACTTCAACTTTATCATCGCAATATAATAATTACTTTGGAATTAAAGGTAGTTATAACGGACAATATGTCACGATGAAGACGCGTGAATGGAGTGCGGAAAAGGGTTATTATTTCATTTCTGATAATTTCAGAAAATATCCAAGTGCTTATGAATCGTTCGCTGATAATGGTGACAAGCTCCGTAACGGAATTACCGGCAATAATGCTTTCTACAAGGGAACTTGGAGAGAAAATACTTCTTCCTACAAAGACGCAACAGCATGGTTACAAGGCAGGTATGCGACTTCACCAACCTACGCATCAGTATTAAATAATATTATTGAGAGCTCTAATTTGACACAATATGACGGAAAAGCCAGCACAAGTGGTACTGGTAATGAAAATGAAATTGACGGTACGCAAACGAAAATGAACGACACTGCGACCGTAGTAAATAAAAATTCAGCTACGATTTATATCAACGCCGATCCAAATAAGGTGGTAGTAAATCGAGCCCTAGCTTACAACACTGACTGGAGTGTATCTTCAAAAGTTGTGACTAAAGACGGTACGACTTATTACCAAGTGGCAACTAACGAATACGTCAAAGCTTCAGATATGAAGTTAGCTTCTGAACAAACGAATCCACCAGTGAAGATTGCTGACACGGCAATTGTCATTGATTCCAAAGGAGCAGTAGTTTACAAGACGGCTAACTTAGGAACAGCAACAAATCGAGTTCTACCATATCAATCTGCTTGGATCACGACTAAGTATGTGATTGATAATTCTGGAAACAAATTTTATTTTGTCGGCAATGACTCTTATATCAAAGCCAGTGACGTAACATTGAAATCACAACAATCAAGTGGTGATTACACCCAAGACAAAGTTGTAGCTTATCCAGATATAGTTAAGATCACAGCTAACCCCGGGGCTAAAGTGTATGATGACAAACATAATCTGTTAGCAGTAAGTTTAGCCGATTCAACTAATTGGAAAATTGATAAAAAATCGACCCACAGTGACGGCTCAACTTGGTATCGAGTAGCAACCAATCAATGGGTCAGCGCCAATGATGTAGAAGTTAAAGGTTCAAATTATGTAACCAGCGTCGACGGAATGGCTAAGATCAATTACATCCCAGGATACGGAGTTAACGTCTACAACAGCCCGGCAGCCAATAACAAGTTCACCGGAACCAGATTAGCCGACGGAACAACTTGGCGAGTTACATCGAAACAAATCGTCGATGGACAAACTTGGTATAAAGTGAATGCCGGTTGGGTTAATGGGAAGTATTGTATCTTTCATGAAAATTAGAGCGTGGAGCAGGCCTGCTTAGGACTTGGCGGATAGCCTAGCTTCACGAATTGCCCGCGCTCTTTGCGGGCGATTTGGGAAGCGTAGCTATCTGTCCAAGTCCTGGCCTGCGGAACGCGTTTTAGCTATATCGCCAGAAACCATGGTTATTCAGAATAGAACTAAAACAATAACCAAACAGAACCATGGTTATTAAATAAGTAACAAAACAAATCCCAAAAATAGACCTAGAAAATCTCCAACCAAGAGATTTCCAAGGTCTATTTTTATTGACTCAAAAAAAATAAAAAATCGACATTAAACTATATCTTAGAACACACGTTCTTGATATAGTAGGTACACACTCAGTTAGAGTGAATCTATAGATCGAGGGTTTTAATATGAGTTTTTTCGAAAAAACAATCGAAAACTTGAACAAACATTTGAAATCAAGAGTACTTAAAAATTTTGAACCAAATAATCAAATTATTGCACTACTTGATATTTCGAATTTAGATATCCCCGGAAATTCATTCATAATCAGCGTCACTAACGGAGTTTATACAGATATTCGTACTACTAAGCAACTCATGAATCAAATGTATCAATCGGATGGAGTGGGATTTGAAATTTCTAAATTTCTTTACCCCAAGTTTAAATTGAAACAACACTTACCATACGTGAATGGACGCGTTGCCTATATGCCAATGACAGGAGGAAGCCGTCAGAACACGGATTGGATTGGTTTACATTTCATTGAAGATTTTGAAATTTTTGATAAAAAGATTCACTTTATAACTACATTAGATAACAAAATCGTGTTAGATTTTCCGCGAGGCAAAATTGAAGAAAGATTGCACGACATTGATATTGTGAGGCAAGCTCATTTGAAAATTTTAGAGCTAAAGAGCAAGTCATGGGCTGCCTATTTGATATATCAAAAAGATAAGCTTATGAAACTTTTTGATAATTGTTCTTGTGCAAGACACCAAAAGTTAAGAGAAATAGCAAATCTACAATCTTTGAATGATTCGCACATGGATTTTCTGTTCTCAAATATCGGCATCGAAGGCCCAGTCAAAGAAGCCACCAAACAGCATTACAAATATAACTACCAAAGAATTAAAAAATTATTTTAGTCACCATAATGAAAAAAGCATCCAGTTTACTGGGTGCTTTTTTGTTTTATCGCCTAGAAATGCACTAAACTAGGTGGTTTTAGCAACTAATAAAAATTTGTGATTTCAATTATTCTATGTCTACCACAAGCGCTTGTGAGTAAAAAGGAGAACTCACAAATATGGAAATAGAAATCACGCAAGGTTTTGAAGACGCTCTAAAGAATCAAAAATTAATTCATGGTGTACTAAAACGAGTGCACATTTATCCGACCCGCTTCGACTACGAGGATTATTTTCAAGAAGCGATGATTATTTATGCGCAAACTTATTTGAAATATCGTCAAAAAGATCAAGATTTAGAAAAGTTTAAACCATACGTTTTTCAAAAACTCGTTTGGCGAATGACCGACATGTTGCGGCAAGAGAAAAGTTATTATGATTTTAATAAGTTAGACGAATTTGATTTCAAAAGTGTTCCGCAAGGCGTTATATTAGAGTCATTGGAGTTCATCAACTTGACGGAATTAAATCGGCTCGAAAGAGAAATATTGCAAGAACATTTCATTAATGAGATACCGTTGGTGAAAATGGCTGAGCAAGAAAATTGTACGCCACGTAACTTGAGATACCATCGTGACAAGCTTTTGCAAAAATTGCGTCGAATGAAAGCCGAATGAATTTTACCATCTGTTTACAGATTTGTTACTTTTCTCAAAAAGGGGAAAAAAGTTGTTATAATTTATTAGTTAAGGAAATTAACGTGGGAAGGGAATTATATATTATGGTCTCGAAGAAAAAATTCATTACGAGTTTAGCTACTTCAGCTGCTCTTGCTAGTGTCGGTTTCGCAACTGTCGGACAAGTAGTTCCACAATTTGGAAGTAACGTTCAAGAGGCAGAAGCTGCCACTTCAGCAATTAACGATTATATTAATGCAAATAACATTCAACCAGTTTCAATTCAATATCGTACTGGTACATTTAACAAATATTTCGGTTATGAAAATGGTGTCGGTAAACCAGAAGGGGTCGTAATTCACGAAACTGCTACACCAGGTGCTACTGCCGAAGATGAAGTTTCATACTTCAGTTGGTCATGGCCTACAACACAGACTTATGTTCATGCTTTTGTTGATGATAAAGAAATTTTAAATATTCACAGTGCCGATTATGGTGTTTGGGGTGCTGGTCCAACTGCTAACAGCAAGTACATCCAAGTTGAGTTGTGTCGTGTAAGCACAAAGGATCAATTTGCTCGTTCAGTTGCTAACCAAGCTTACTATACAGCTTACAGATTGGTACAATATGGCTTGCCATTCACACCTGGTAAGACAGTACTTTCACATAATGACGTTTCAAGAATGTATGGTGAAACAAACCATACTGATCCAGTTGGTTACTTTGCTGCCTGGGGTTACAGCATGGATCAATTCTATGACTTAGTTGGTAAATACTACAATCAATTGACAAGTGGTTCAAGTACTAATGGTGGTAGTGAAAATACTAATAACAACAATAACTCAGGTGCTACAACTACTAAGGGAATTATCACAGTTAATGCCCCTAATAGATATGCCGTTCCTTTATATCAATTAGGTAACGATGGCAAGATGACTATGATCACTAACCGTGCTTTAGCTAATAAGACTGATTGGCAAACTGATCAGACTAAAGATGTTGATGGAACAACTTATCGTCGTGTTGCTACTAACGAATGGGTTCAACAAAGTTACGTTACTGCAGATAAATAAAAATTAATAACTAATTATTACAAAAGACACGCTGTCAAGCGTGCCTTTTTTTGCTATGATATTTTCTAAAAGAGGAAATTGGAAGTTGTATAATTGTTATCAGAAAGGCATTGTGTGAAAACATGGTTAAAAAATTTTGGGCAGTTTGCGGCGTTTTGTGTCTTTTTCTCGTACTTTTAGGTTGTAAGCCAAAAGAAACTAGTAAAATCGTTTCTAATGATAAGACCTGGTATCTCTATCAGGATCAAGGAGAAAACGATACTATTTCAATCAAATTTTTAAAAAATCAGCGAGCAAGAATCAAAGATGTGTCAACTATCAATGGAAAAGTGGGAATTGATCGGTTTGATGCACAGTCGAATAATCCTAAGTATGAGTTGGATCGTGACGGTAAAACAATCATCTTTGATACAGCCGACAAGAAGATGACTCTGAAATTGCTGAAGACGTATCACGAAAATGTCTACGGTAAGCATATGAAGGGGTATTCGGTCGAGTATAACGGCGCTACGTATAAGTTTGCTTACATTACTAAGACCGATAAAGCTACTAATACTAGTAAAATTCAAAAAGACACTTCGCAAAAAATCGCCTACGATCAATTGTTTGATCACATCATCAATATCGATGCCCACGCCGATCCGTTGGTTGCTAACAATAGTATGATTGGCAATTACAATTTTCAAACGATCATTGATTATCGGCGGACTGATGGGAATTTAACGATCAATCAAAATGGCACTTATCAGATGACTTTGACAGAACACTCTGCCCAAAAATTGTCCGAGGAAACTGACAGTAAGGTCGTTATGACGACGATTGTCGAAAATGGGTACGTGCAGAATCTTTATGGCAAAGTTTATCTGACACCGAAGAACCAAGTGACGATCGATTATTACTATCACGGTCAAAATACCGATCGACTTTTGCCACAGAGTGTGAACTTGAAAGTAAATTCCAAATCGACAGGGAATCAAATTAAACGTGCAAAGATTCGGATTGAGAGTCACGCCAACCAAATGTACTTGTACTGCAGCGATTACACAGTTCGCCTGCAAGATGGCCAAAGTAACAAGAATGGTAATCTTTTGACTAAATCAGACGAGCAACAAACTAGTTTGCGGGATGCAATTACTCAGACAAAAGAATATTATGATAAGTATAAAGAGAATCCGTTATCATCAAATGCTGATTTGATGCAATTAGTTGGGGCCATATCGGATAACCACAATAAAAAAGTTGGCAATCTAGGAGTCAACTTTGGTGAAAAATATGGAACTAATTTGCAGCCAACGGATTATCAAGGGATTAGTGTAAATGGTGATAAGCAACCACTGATGCAATATATGTTTTTAGTTTCGCCTTCAGCTTATTCGGAAAATGGGCCAGCCGTGACAACGACTCGAGGTAAATTTTTGATTTACGGTTCATTAGATAATAAGTTGTTTCTCTTGAAACAACCAGATAAAGATTCAACGACCGTAACTTGGACATTAGTGAAGGACTTTGAATTGAAAGTTCCTAAGTTGATCTTCAGCTTAAACTAAGTGGAGGGGAATATGAATTTAATTTTAATGATTGCTGTAACGGCAATCGAGATTGTAATTGTCTACAAAATCAGATATGCGTATAGTCGCATGCCTCTTTTTGCAATCGTTTTGACAGCGATTACAATCGGCGCTTTTTACGTGATTGCTAAGATATCAGTAGGTAAATATTTAAGAGCCTATACTTTCAATCTAGCGACAGTTAATTTGATTCTTTTGATAATCATGCTGTGCTACATGTATCAGATGAAACGAGATTTAAAAAATTTACCAGCTGTAAAACAACCGGATTTCTTAATTGTTTTGGGAAATAAGTGTCTCAGTTCACACGTTCCACCAATTTTAAGCGAACGTTTGGACAAGGCTTTTTCACTGTATCAAAGTTTTGAAACTAAACCGGTGATTATTGTCAGTGGCGGTAAGAGTATGGCTTATTCAGAAAAAACCGAAGCTGAGATGATGCGTGAGTACTTACTCGACCGTGGTATTCCAGATGAAAAAATCGTTCAGGAAACTGAATCGATCAATACAGTTCAAAATTTAGAATATTCGGCAATTATTGTTCATCGGCTTTGGCAGAAAGCATCACATCCAAAAGCAATCGTTGTGACAAGTGATTATCATATTCCTAGAGCTAAATGGCACGCTCAAAAATTAGGCTTAAAAGTCCAATTTTCAGCGGCTAGAACCGTTCAGATGTTACGTTGGCCCGCCATGTTTAGAGAGTTCACGGCGATAGTCTGGTATCATCGCTATTCGTTAATAACACTGTTGGGAATGGATTTTGTTTTCTCAGTAAGTATGTGTATGTGAGGAGTTTTTTATGAGTCTGTATGATAAGTTTGTTGATAACAAACGTTTGAGAAGGTTTACCTTGTTAGTTGTAGTCATCGCTTTGATTTACTTGTTTCGGTCGATGATGAGTATGTTTTTACTAACCTTTATCTTTACATTTTTATCAGTTCAATTAGTGCGAGCTATTCAAAGAAAAATTCCGAAGATTAAGCCGGTTTGGATAATCGCACCAGTTTATCTGGTGATTATTGCTTTACTAGTATTCGTAGTTGCCAATTATGTACCTCAATTAGTCAATCAAACAGCTAAAATGTTTTCTTCGCTGCAACAATTTTATGAACATGAGGATGTCAGCGAGAGTCCTTATTTGCAGATAATTTATAATTACTTGCAACAGATCAATTTAGATAACCAAATCAAAGTCGCCATTGGCCAAGTTGTCAATTATATTGGTAGTGTTGGGGCTGTTGGTTTCAATATCGTTATTTCATTTCTACTGAGTTTCTTTTACTCGAGTCAAGTTGAGCAAATGAATTCTTTTGGTCGTCAATTTTTGGACAGTAAATACGGTTGGGTGTTTTCTGATTTGAAGTATTATGGACAAAAATTTGTCAATACTTTTGGAGTTGTCTTGGAAGCACAACTTTTGATTGCTATCGTCAACACTGTTTTAACGACAATCACGTTACTCTTTATGAAGATGCCGGGAATTATTGCCTTAGCGGTGATGGTCTTTATCTTGTCGCTGATTCCGGTGGCCGGAGTAATCATTTCGATGGTGCCGCTTAGTTTTGTTGCTTATACGGTTGGTGGTATCCGTTATGTCATCTACATTATTGTGATGATCATAGTGATTCATTTGATTGAAACTTACTTCTTGAATCCGCAATTCATGTCGAGCATGACGCATTTACCAATCTTCTTTACCTTTGTTGTTCTAATTGTTTCTGAAGAATTGATTGGAACTTGGGGCTTGATCATTGGTATACCAATTTTTGTTTTCTTCTTGGATATTTTAGGTGTGCATTCAATCACCAAGAACTCCAAAAAGAAGAGAATAAAATTAAAGAAATCGTTATAATTGAGTTTAAATTGGACTTGTCATATATAATGAAGATAATTAACTGACGTAGATGGGAGATTAAGTGTATGTCATTTTTTGATAGAAAAAAGAAAGACAACGATGGTAATTATTCTGATCTAAATAACTCTTCATATCAAAATCCACAACCAGACCAAAATAATTTTGATCCTAGTCAAAGCCAATTCAATGACCCAATGAGTTCGGGGACTCAATTTAATCAAAACGATTTTAATAATGGTAATGGCACCAATTATTATTTTGACCAACAGCAGCCACAACCCCAACCAATGCCACAAAATCAAAATGTTGATGATTGGCAATATACTGAACAAAATTTGCAGGATACTTTGAATCAAAGTGCTGATTTGAAGTCACAATTGCGCAGTCAGTTATTGGCAGATCGCAGCTATTGCAATCATATTTTGCGGACGGTTGGCAGCGACCAAGTTGATCAAAGAAAACAAGCCAGTGATCGAATCACAGAAATCAACGCTTCACTAAAAGATTGGTTTGGCACATCCGATATGGCCAATGAAGTCTATCTGGACCCTAATAGTGAGTACTTCGTCTTCGTGGATGATTTGCCTGCTAATCCAGACAGCGCCACTAGTTCAATGTGGCAACAGATCACAAGGACTATGGCTGAACGAAATCTCTTGATCAACGCTATTTCCGTGACATATAACGACCGCTCCGATGCAACCTGGATGAATTATCAGAATGCCGGCTTCGTTGACGGTAATGCGTATTTATTAAATATGTACAATGAATTGCAAGGTCGTAACTTGAATGTTCCTGTCACGCCAGCTGAAATTCCATTCGACCCAAATTACCGTGTGCAGCACATGTCTGACAAGGTCGATAAAATTTTAGATGCTAAAGATAATTTAGTGATGGAAGTATCTCGAGATGATAATCATCAACTTCAAGTCATTCGCCATTACAAAGACGGCCAAGTTTTGAGTCGTGATATTTTTGATGTCAACGGAGTTATTTCAGCGACTCAATTCTATGACCATAAAAATGCCAATAAAGTAGTGCGTGAAAACTTTTATCGTCAAAACGGGACACTAGTTTTGATAAAGAGTTACACGGGCGATGAGCCTTATATTCAGCTCTTTAGCGAAGGCAACGTCTTGATCAGTACATTTGACAGTGATGAAGATCTAATCGTCTGGTGGCTCAAAAATCAAGCTCTCAAGCAAGGTAATGCTACGATCTTTGTTTCTATCGGCTCAGAATTTTATCAAAAATTATTAGATTTGAGAGATAGTGGTATCGAAGTGATTCCAATCGTGATGAAGCAGAGTGAAAATGCGGATGCCATTTCCAATTTGCTAGAAGGCACAGATAAAGTTTCAGCAGTCTTAGCCGGAACTGATCAAGTGAATACTTACTTGAATAAGAACGCCAAATCTAAATTGGATATCACAACTTTAAAAGAAATCGACACACCGATTTATAAACAATAATGTAAAAAATAGCAGCTATTCATAATGAACGTAAGGATATCGTGTAAATAATCCAATCCGTTTTTTGAATAGGGGCTATTTTTGTCTTTTGGGTGTCACTCTCTTTTTTTTATTGCCAATATCGTGTAAAATGGAGATTGTTAATGAAATGAAAAGAGGATCATATAAATGGCAAAATTAGTTTTCATTCGTCACGGACAAAGTGAATGGAATTTATCAAACCAATTTACTGGCTGGGTTGACGTTGACCTTAGTGAAGAAGGTGTAAAGCAAGCTCAAAATGCTGGTAAACTTCTTAAGAAATCTGGCATCCAATTTGACCAAGCTTACACATCAGTATTGACACGTGCTATCAAGACATTGCACTACGCACTTGAAGGCTGTGATCAACTATGGATTCCTGAAACAAAGACATGGAGACTTAACGAACGTCACTATGGCGCACTTCAAGGTCTAAACAAGAAAGAAACAGCTGAAAAATACGGTGATGAACAAGTTCATATCTGGAGACGTTCATACGATACATTACCTCCACTATTGAAAGAAACTGATGAAGGTTCAGCAGCTAACGATCGTCGTTACGCAAACCTTGACCCAAGAATTATTCCTGGTGGTGAAAACCTTAAAGTTACTTTGGAACGTGTAATTCCATTCTGGGAAGACGAAATTGCTCCTAAGCTATTAGACGGCAAGAACGTAATCATCGCTGCCCATGGTAACTCACTACGTGCTTTGACTAAGTACATCGAAAACATCTCTGATGCTGACATCATGAATGTTGAAATGGCAACTGGTGAACCAGTTGTCTATGACTTGGACAACAAGTTGAACGTTGTAAGTAAAGAAAAGCTTAACTAATTTTTGATTAGTTGAATATAAAGATACGGCCATATTTCATATGTGACTGTATCTTTTTTTTGCCTTTTTTAGGACGCTACGTTTTCGCTATTTCTTCGTAATTTATATTATAAGCATCAAAGTGTAAAAATGAGTATTGATGTGTATAATAAATGTGAGAGGAATAATTCTTATGCCCATGAAGCCCAGAGAATTAGTTAGAATCTTGAAACGAAATGGCTTTATTGAAAAATCACAACAAGGTTTACATTTGAAAATGTATAATCCTTTAACTAAAGTAACTATTCCAATTCCTATTCATGCACGAGAAATAAAAAAAGGAATTGAACATGCTATTTTAAAGAAAGCAGGGTTAGAATAATTCTTTTAAAGGAGAAAAATATGTCAGCAGGAAGAAAAAATTTAATTTACCCAGTTATTTTGCATCCCGAAGATCAAGGATATAGTGTTGAGATTCCTGATATTGATAAAGGTACTTGGACTCAAGGTGAAACGATGAAAGACGCTTTGTTGATGGCCCAAGATGCAATTGGCATAATGTTAGAAGATAAAACTGAATATCCACAAGCTACTAAAATTGAGGATATTAAAGTAAAAGGTGAAGATATAAAAACAGTCGTTTACATTGATATGGAAGAGTATCGGCGTAATAATCCCAAAACTGTTCGTAAGAATGTTACCGTTCCGGAATATTTAGTCGTTTTGGGAAAGAAGCAGAATTTAAATTTTTCAGCTATTTTGACTGAAGCTTTGAAGAATAAATTGGAAATTTAAGTAGAATTCCTTTATTGCAAAATATTGGTTTATAGTTGTTGACGTGTTATAATTTATATGCAAAAAAGGAACTCCACATAAAACACACCTCCAATCTGATACCAGACTGGTAAGGAAACATGTATAGTTTATCAAATTGGCATTTTTGAATGGTCTAATATCACTAACTAAATATAAATATTATTTAAATTTATGATAATTAATTACTTAATAATGAATTTATAAAAAAACACATCATTTTCGATGTGCTTTTTTAGTGGCTGTTCGTCAAATTAAGTTGATGGCAGTTTACATAAGCAGTTAGACCATAATTGGTCTAGCTGTTTTTTTATTTGGCAGGTCTTCGCGGATTATGAGTTGATGAGATCATTTCGTACCAATTTGCTTTGGATTTGAGAGACTAAATTTTTGAATACTGTCAATCTTGTGTACAATGGTAACGAGAGGGGGTAATTCTTATGGCAATGAAACCCCAGAAAATCGTTAAAATATTACGACAACATGGTTTTGTTAAGAAGTCACAGAATGGATCACATTTGAAAATGTATAATCCAACGACGAATGTGACTTTGCCAGTTCCAATTCATCATGATAAAGAATTGGAACATGGAATTGAAAGTAAAATATTGAAACAAGCGGGTATCAAAGTAACGGATATCTAAATAAAGCTATGCAATGAGTTGTTCGAATACAAATCATTACATAGCTTTATTTTTGTGGAAGCGTTTATCGTGGTTGCTTGAATTAAGTTAAGAGGTCTAATATTAGAAGTGTATTTTTTTAAGAAGGTATTTTCATGAAAAGTAAACACAATATTTTAACTTTGTTTGCGACCAGTTTCATGTCATTTATGCAATTGCTGGATGCCAGTATTGTTAACGTCGCAATTCCAAGTTTAACTAAAGATTTAAACGTGCCGATGAATCGAGCCGAGTGGATCGTGTCAGTTTATCTGATTATGATCTGTATGCTATTGCTATTTTGGGGTCGAATGGCGGATCAAATCGGCTATATCAAAATTTTCCAAACTGGGACAATTTTCTTTACGATCGGTTCATTGATCTGTGCCATGAGTCCGTCGTTATATATCTTGTTGATTGGACGAATTGTTCAAGGTTTGGGTGCCAGCATGAGTATGGCAACTAATATCGGTATTATCGCGATGATTTTTCCAATGAGTCAGCGTGGTCGGGCGTATGGAATCAATAGTATCATCGCTCAACTCGGCAATATTTCCGGACCTGGTCTAGGTGGTTTAGTCTTGAGTGTCTTGTCGTGGCATTGGATTTTCATCATCAACATTCCAATTGGTATTATCGTCTATATTTACGGCAGATTCATGTTTCCAAAAGAAAATCGCAAGGTCGATAAAATTTCGTATGACTGGCTGGGACTGATTACTTACTCAATCGCAATCGCCACATTTTTCGTCAGTATCTTCTTAGGTCAAGATATTGGCTTTGGAAAAGTCAGCGTTTTGTCCACTTTTGCCGTCAGTCTGGTCTTTTGGTTCATCTTCTTCTATGTCGAAAAACGTCTTGCAGAACCATTAATAAATTTAAAGATTTTCAAAATATCACGTTTGACGTTAAGTTTAGTCAGTGCGTTGATAGTATTTTCTGTCGGTTATTACGCCAACGTTATCATGCCGTTTTACTTAACTAATTTCAGAGCGTTAAGTACCTCATTGACTGGTTTGATCATGATGGCAATTCCATTTGCCAATGTGATTGCTGCCCCAATTGCAGGTTATTTCACCGATAAATATAATGCTGCAAGCGTGTCGATCTTTAATTTGTTCGTCTATGCAATTCCAATCGTCTTTTTGATGTTTGTCTCAGGAAAGGAAAACCTCTACCTATTTACCTTTATGCTACTGTTCTTAGGAGTTGGTAATGGTGGTTTTCAAAATAATCCGATGATAATGGGATATGCTCCAGCTGAATATCAAGGAATCGCCGGTAGTTTGGCTGCCTTGTTTAGAAATTTAGGTATGGGTATCGGTGTCAGTTTAGCAACGACGAGTCTTTATTCAGGGATGAGTTTTAGAGCCGGTAAACAGATTGCTTATTATCCAAGTCACAATCCGAGTTGGTTCTTGAGTGGGATGCACTTTGCCTATTTGACAGCACTATTGTTATTGATTGCAGCGATTGTTTTAGTTTATTCGATTCATCGACTTGATAAAAAAGCGTGATTGCCATTTGGTAAATAATCGAATAAATTTTGATTACAATTGTCTTGTTCCGGAGTCTTTCTAGTATAATTAAGTCGACAGTTAATAGAAAAATTGGACTAGGAAAGGCGGTATTGGAATGGAAGCAATTTATAATTTTCGAGAAACTGAGATGAATGGCGGAATTATTGATTTCAGAGATTATCAGGGCAAGGTACTTTTGATCGTCAATACCGCTAGTAAATGTGGTCTGGCTCCGCAATTAGAGGCCATTGAGAAGTTATATAACAAATATCGTACGCGTGGTCTAGAAGTTTTGGGATTACCGTCAAATCAATTTCATCAAGAATTGGCTAGTGATGAAGCAACCAGTGATTTTTGTCAGATGCATTACGGTGTGACTTTTCCCATGACCAGACAAGTTGTGCTAAATGGTCTAGGTGAAGATCCATTGTTTACCTATTTAAAGGATCAGTCAGGCAAAGGCAGAATCAAGTGGAATTTCACAAAATTCTTGATCGACAAAAATGGTGGTCTAGTAAAAAGATTTGCTCCAATCACTAAACCTGAAAAAATGGAATCGTTTATTATTGAAGAGTTGAAAAAATAAAAAAGAACTTCAGCAATTGTTATATTGTTGAAGTTCTTTTTGTGAGGTGGGTGTAGTATGCCGTCCTCCATAGCAAAGAAAATTTGGCTGGAACGATGTGGTCAAGACTTGAAACTACTGCAAAGGGCGCGGCATTTCCAAGCTCGGCCTTTTTGTAAATGCTAAAGCATTAACAAAAATTTCACATCTGAGTCAATTTTCTTCGCTATTCCGGACTGAATTTCACACTTATTTTTTATTTGCTTTCCATTTATTTAAGAATGATAACTCTATTCTGATTAGTATTTTTCTAAAAATTAACTTTGTCAAAATATAGAATTACAGCCACTCAAATAAAGGAGTCACACTAACAAAAATTCATTTCTGTTCCTTAGTAAAATCCAACATATACTGTGCAGCTTCTTCCATACTCTTAAAATTATGCTTAAGTTGTATTTCTTTGAGTTTCTTTTTTGCTTGACTGCTTAATTTATCAACATCTATTTTCTTATTGTTTTTATCCATAATTCACCTTCAATTTGCAGTTTACCGTAAGAGAGAATTTTTTGACAGTAATTGACTTTGCGAAATAGAAAAAGAGGTCTATAATTGAAAGATGGTTATTCATTTTCTGTAAAAATATATTAGTTATGCGAAGTAAGGCGGACACAAAGTGGAAGTCTTATTTTTTATACTTGGGGAAGAAGTCAGGCTATGAGTCGTAATCGTAAAATTTTAGTTACCTTCGCCTTAGTTTTGTCAAATATGATGGCAGGCTTGGACGCTACAATTATTAATACAGCTTTACCGGCAATCATCAGTGATCTGCACGGAATTCAATGAAGCTAGGCGTGAATCCTTCGAATTCATTCGTGGGAGGTAAGCCCTCTTTTTATTATTAATTATTTGTTTTTTGATATTGAACTTCTTATATCACACCCTTATCACGGGATTTCGAACCCATGTTCGTATACAATAAGCCTATAAAGATAAGGGGGTGAAATGATGGAGAATAAAGCAGAATTTATGATGGGTTTGAAAATGAGAATCTATCCTAACAGAAAACAGGAGAGAATTTTCTGGAAGAATATTAATGTTTCTCGGTTTGTTTATAATAAGCTACTAGCTAACAGCTGGACTGACACGCCTGTTTACAAGAATAAGTTAGATGAATTGTATCCTATTCCGGAAAAATACTGGAAGTATAATAAAAATGGCAAATTACTTAAATCTAGTACAGTCCGTAAAACAGGACTGGCTCGGATTACTAAAGATAAGTACCCATGGTTAGGCGACAAGGATATTGATAGTGATATGGTCAATAATGCTCAAGTTGCCTATAAATCGGCTTGGAACCTATTTAATAAAGTACACAAATCTGGTACTCCAAAATTTAAACGCAAGTCTAATCCAAATCAAGGTTACAGGACTTCCAATCACTATAGCTCATCTGCTGTTAAGAAAAACGGTGGTGTTCCATCTTTGTACAATGGATCAATCAAATTTCTAGATAATAAGCATATTAGATTACCCAAAGTTGGTCGTATCAAAGTGAAACTATCTAGAAATCTACCTAATAATCAATTGGTTAGAATAGCTACTGTTTCCATCAAATACTTGTCAACTGGAGAATGGTTTGTTTCCCTCCTGTTAAAAAGTGATGAACCATTTAAAAGACATCTTCCAAAGGCCAATTCACAAATCGGTTATGATTTAAATACTGAAAATTTCTTAACTGATAGTTACGGCAATACTATTGATAATCCTAGATTCTATCGTTCTATCAAAGGAAGATTAGCTAAGGAACAACGTAAGTTATCTCGAAGAGGTAGACGTGCTAAATCTGAAGGGAGAAAACTTTGGAAATCTAAGAATTATCAGAAACAACGAAAACTAGTAGCTAAACTCCACAGTAAAATAAGAAATCAACGTAAAGACTTTCTTCAAAATCTCTCAACTGCACTTATCAAAAACCACGATTTGGTAGTTGGGGAGAATTTGAAGAGTAAAAATATGTTGAAAAATCATGCTTTAGCTATGTCTATTTCAGATGCCGGTTGGAGAACATTTATTGGTATGTTGGAATATAAAGCTCCAATGTATGGTCGTACTTTCGTTGAGGTTGATCCAGCCTATACTACTCAACAGTGTAGTGAATGTGAATTCAGAATGGGTACAGGTAATACTCATAAATTAACCCTAAATGATAGAGAATGGACCTGTCCCAATTGCAATACTCACCATATTAGGGATTGGAACGCATCTAAAAATATCCTAGCAAAAGGCTTGATTGAATTAACTAAACCGTTAACTGAAGATAGTCCAATATATAGATAAATATATGGGCGTTTGGCAACTCACGTCCTAAGTTCTGGTAATTAGCGAGTAAGACGTTATGATTCCGATTGCTTAACGGCATGAGATATTGTAATGCGATGCTGTATCTGAATAAGTTGTGACCAGTAATTAAGTAGCGATAAGCTATTTAGTGAAGTTCACAAGCCACTGACTTTAGTCAGTGGTAGTTGACTACATGGGTTGGATCGTGGCGATTTTCTTATTGGGAATGGCCGTTTCAACACCGTTATGGAGTAAATTTGGTGAAAAGCGTGGAAACAAAATTGCCTATATTACGGCGACGATTGTTTTCATGATTGGGGCCTTATTTCAAGGACTCGCTCCCAACATTATCTGATTCATTACTGCTAGATGTGTGATGGGGATTGGGGCTGGTGGTATGAACACTATTCCCTTTATTATTTATTCCCAGATTTTCAAAAATATTAAACGTCGTTCACAAGTTATTGGGATTGCTTCCGCTGGTTTCAGTGGGACTTCGATTATCGGACCGCTGATTGGTGGCTGGATCGTTGATACGTTCAGTTGGCACTGGGTATTTTACATCAATCTGCCGTTAGCACTCCTTTCAATTATTATTATTTCATTATTCTTCAAGATCAAAGAAACTTTGAATCATGCTAAAGTCGATTATCGCGGTGCAATCTTGATGGTACTCGGTTTGACGGCTATTCTGATTGGAATTCAGTTGCTTGGAGTCGCTTCGATTTTCATTACGATTGCCTTCATCATTCTTGGTGGCTTGCTGATTTTTTGGATGTCACGCGTTGAGAGTCAAGTCGACGATCCAATCGTACCTAATCGACTGTTCAAAAATGAGAAACTCGTGATTGACCTGATCTTGTTTGCTCTGTTGTGGGGGTCGTTTGTGGCCTTCAACATCTATATTCCCATGTGGGCGCAAGGAATCATGGGTCTGAGCGCTTTGATCGGTGGTATGACACAGATTCCCGGAGCCATCGCCAACTTCATCGGATCAGAACTAGAACCTCTAATTCAGAGAAAATTGAATCGTTACTCGATTATTGGTATCGGGACAATTGCTTTCTTGATTTCTTTTGCTGGTCTGTACGTTGCAAAACAAAGTGCCAGTTACACTTTCTTATTGATCATGGGAGTCTTTGAAGGATTTGGTGTCGGAATTTGTTTCAACGCCTTGTTGATTGCGGTTCAATTTGACGTTGAAGAACGTGATGTTCCAATTTCAACTTCCTTTGCTTATTTAGTCAGAATCCTCAGTCAAACTTTCATGTCCTCAATTTACGGAGTAATTTTAAATATTGCTTTGATGCATGGAGTTAAGAATAGTAACGGTCACATAACGATGGCGATGATGAACAAACTCAGTAACGCCGCCGACGCAAAGTATTTACCAAAGAGTTTGATTCCTGAAATGAGAAGGATCTTCTTCTCGGGAATCCACAGTATCATGTTGACAGCAATGCTTTTGATCATCGCAGTAATTTTGATTTTAGGTTACCTATTTAGAAGAGAACACACAAAAAAGCTTTCCTAGTGGAAGCTTTTTTTGGTCTATAATATTAATAATTGAGGAGGATATCAGATGACAAATATCGAGCGCATGAAACATGGGAAAGTTTATAACCCTGATGACACAACACTTTTAGCTGAGCAACTTGAAGCTCAAGAATTAAATGACCGTTATAACGAACTAAGACGTTCAGAAATGAATTTGAAAGAGGATATGTTACAGCAGATGTTTGCGGAATTTGGAACTGGCGGTATGATTGAAACGCCATTTCACGCTAACTGGGGTGGCAAGCACGTCCATGTTGGTAAGAATTTCTATGCTAATTTTAATCTCACGTTAGTCGATGATGGAGAGATCTACATTGGAAATGATACGATGTTTGGCCCAAATGTAACGATAGCAACTGCTGGACACCTTATTTATCCGGCCATTAGAGCAAAACATTATCAATTCAATAAAACGGTAAAAATTGGTAATAATGTTTGGCTAGGTAGTAACGTCACAGTTCTGCCAGGAGTGACGATTGGTGATAATTCAGTAATTGGAGCCGGTAGTATTGTTACTAAAGATATTCCTGCTAATGTAGTGGCAGTTGGAATTCCTTGTAAGGTTCTTCGTGAGATCAATCAACATGATCATGACTATTTTTATAAAGATGAGAAATTAGACATTTGGGAATAATTTCCATTTTGTATATCAATTGATAAATAAATAGAATTGTAAAAATCCTCCACCTATAATGAAGTATTAAGGGGAGGTGTTTTCAAGATGACAGCACGGACCTTATCTAAAGAAAAAGTAATTAAAGCTGCGATTAAGATTATTGATGACCAGGACAACTTAACCTTTAGTAAGCTCGGTCGGTTAGTAGGTACTCGTTCACAGGCAATTTACAATTATTTCCCTGATGTCTTAGCCGTTAGAGTCAGTGTGGCAGCGGATTTTTATGACAAACTGTCACAACGTCTAGAAGCTGATCTCTTAGGATTGACTGGAAAACAAGCCATCAAGGCTTTTTGTCATATTTGCGTGCAATTTTCTTTAGGGCAATACGTGATGGTTCAACAAATCATTGATATTCCAGCTGATCATTTACATGATGAACCATTAAATAGTAGCTTTAGAAATATTTATGAAATTTTACATCGTTATTTAAATTCATTAATTCCCGATGAAAAAAGACAGATGGTCTTTTCCCGAATGTTACGCAATTTAATTATTGGACAAATTATTAACGTTGGTAGTGGTCGTTATACTAATACACCCGTCTCCAAGCGTGATAGCTTCGATGACATGTTAGAGATAGTTCTGCTTTCCTTGTAGATTTATAATGAACATTACATGTAACTATGCATGTAAAAGATATTTTTAGTGTCTTGTATTTTTTGATATTTTATAACTGTTAGAAAATATCGCTATAGGAGGCGTGGCAATATGCACAGTAAGGTAAACTATGACATGTTGCATCCAACGTACAAGGCATTGTATGACATCGTCGGGGAAGAGAATTTATTAAAGATTTACGAACTATTTCGAGGAACTCAATTACAGTTACCAATGAAAATGTATGATCGAGTTTCACTGAAGGAAGCAATTCAGGACGGAAAGTTAGACAATATGACTAACCAAGAGATTTCGTTGCAATTTGGTTATTCACCG
Source organism: Companilactobacillus miaonis (assembly GCF_036913615.1). NCBI lineage: Bacteria > Bacillati > Bacillota > Bacilli > Lactobacillales > Lactobacillaceae > Companilactobacillus > Companilactobacillus miaonis. Next base: position 174,737 of record NZ_JAYKTX010000004.1, read on the forward strand.
CGTTGGATCAAAAGTGTTCGTGAGAAAAAAGTATAAAAATGGCTCAATAAAGTGTTGTACCTTAACTTTATTGAGCCATTTTTTATTTGCTTTCTGTTTCTTTAAAAATAGTAGTTCTATTTAAAATAGAAATATAAGCAAAACAAAAGGAAGGTATCACTAGTCCGCTACACTTCAATGTGCGTTTCTAGCGATACCTTCTTTTATCTTTTATCAAGTAGTTCGTAATGTATAAATCGGAAAGCTATTTTCCAGAGCTATAAATTTCTCTCAGTCCATTGATATCGCCTTGTGATAAGGTGCTGATACCTTGATCCATGGGGTACATGACTGATTTAGTACTAGAACTATGAGCTAGTCCTAAGGCATGTCCTAGTTCGTGAACGGCAACGGAATCTTTAATAGATAAGTCTGGATATTGTAGATTCAAACCTGCTTGAGCAGTATTGATGGCAAAGTGATTGATCACTAATGATGAAGGACCACCATTACCTAATTCAACGGTTCTAGAGGCAATATTTTCAATCTTTTTGTGATAAACAAAAAAAGTAATGCTATTCTTATTAGTTTGAGGATTGCCTGGAATTAAGCGAACGATCCCCGTTGCATTGTATGTATTAACAGCTCGCGTGAAAACATTTCTGACTGCTTGCGGAACATCCTTTTTAAAATGGAAGTAATACACATTCGAAGTGGAAACATCTTTCATCGGGCTTTCGGCTGGAGTTACGGTCGAACCGACTTGTTTCTCAGTGGTAGTTTTGGTCGTGCCATTGAGTTTTCTGTCAACCGAAGCTTCCAGTGAATATAAGTAAGGCTGTACTTTGACGCCAGCTTCTTGGACGGTTGATTTTAAATGTGGAATTAAATTGGGATTCTTATCAACTACTAAAATAATGGAGGCTAAGACTAACAACCAAACCCACAGTTTTCTTTTCATTTATTGCAGCACTCCAAATCTTTGATTTCCCAATAATCATATCGGTTGAAGTGCTAAAAGTCCAATTTTTTATTTGTGAAAAGATAGCTATTTTTTCTGTAAGCTCTTTCTTTCAGGGCTAGACCAGGTACCAGAACCAAAGCCAAAAATAGTCTTGAGTGCTGGTATGAAGGTAGTCACAACTGTGATGGGGTTGATCATCCAGTAGAACAAAATGTATAGTGGTGCGAATAAGACATATTTCATCTTGGCTGCATGGTGGTCTAAAATTAAAGCAGTAATTAACTGAATTAAACCAGCAATCATTTCAAAAGTTACAAAGATAAAAGAGATAGCGAAAGCATGAAAAATTCGTTCATAATTTCCCTGGATTGCAAACCAAATCATTAAGATGATAAAGATAATTGAGGTGATGACAAAAAAGAATGACCAGATGATTGAAAGGGTTGAATCAATAAACATCGACATTTGGTAGCGACGTTTAATAGGATGGAAGAGGAATTTTTTTAAATTAGTTAACCAAACTTCCGTCCCACCTTGAGCCCAGCGTTTACGTTGCTTGTATAGATCTTTGATAGTTTCGGGAACGTTCATATGAAAGACGATATTAGGAGCAAATCGTGGAACGGCACCGATTGTTTGGTGATCCCAAGCGATACTGATATCTTCAGTGGCTCGATTTTGTCTGAAACCACCGACATCGATCAAAAAATCTTTCTTGTATAAAGTATTGGCGCCACTGTAAGCATACATAGAATCGTTGACTGAAGTTTGACTCCGTTTAATTACGCCGACGATGCTTGAGAATTCCACCGTTTGTGACTTTCCCAAGAGAGTGGTTCGATTTTGAACGTCCATGTTGGCGGTAACGGCTGAAGTGTTCATGTCGCGAGCGTGAATGAAGAAATTCATGTATTTCATCAACGCATCAGGCTCAGGAATCGTGTCGGCATCGTTACTGAGGATGTACTCACCCTTGGCAAAATGCATTCCAATATTGAAGGCGTGAGCTTTGCCTTTATTTTTGATGATGTTGATCGTACGCAATTTAGGATATTTAGTTTGTAGTTGTTTAATAATATCAGCGGTTTTATCAGTCGATCCGTCGTTCATGACGAGAACTTCGAAATTACTGTAATTTAAGTGTTCGAATAGGTAAGTGATTGTTTCCTCAATCATAACTTCTTCATTGTGAGCGGGAATCATGATAGTGATCATAGGTTGTTCGTTTGGAGGGATTTCTACCCAGTTGTCATCTTCTTTATCGGTTTTAACAAAACGATAGGATAACGCTCCAAAGAACCACAAAAAAGAACCAGTGATAGGATACAGGCAAAGGATCAGTAAGCAAATATTGAAAACTGTCCCGAGTGCTGTTGATTCAAAAATGTGGTCAACAAAAATGTTATACATATTTCCCCCTTAGTCTAAATCGTTAAGATTATTTTTCTCATATAGTTTTTGTATGGTATCGGTATCTAAGTTTTGTTCAGGTTGAATATCAAGTGTACGGACATTTTCACGAAACTCTTGGTCGCCAAAACGGTGATCGATGAACTTGGCTAAAGTGTCTTCACGCCTTCTTTGGTTGATAGGATTGAAAGTAGGCCACTGTTCCACTAAACGGTCACGTTTTCGATTTTGAATGATAGTCATACTGATGGCGAAGATGCCTGACATCACAAAAGCAAAGAATAGTATAACGCCAATAAAACGGATCTCTAGAATTCCTTCGGCATATGACCATAGATGCGGGATTTTGGGATTAAAGTTAGCCCAAAAGGCTGTTACCGTTATAACGATGGGAATGATTACACAAAACCAACCAATCAAGGCTATCAACGTTTGAAAGATTTTTCTCAACCAGTGGCCTTTTTCAAAATAGTCATCAGTATAAAGTTGTTGTTTGTCATTTTTTTTCAAAATTATCACCTTGAATTTCTGGGTTGGTTGGATGACCAAATAAATAACCCTGACGAGTATTGATTTTGAGAAATTGAGCCAAATCTTCATCTGCCTTATTTTCAACGCCCATCAAAATGAGTTCAATATTATGTTCTTTGGTGATTTTATTCCAGGATTGCAAATTTAAATCAAGCCAAATAGAAGGATCTTTTTTTCGGAAATCACGCATAGAACATTTGATATTATCGATAAAGGGTAACATCCATTCAATATCTTTGAGATTTTGCTTCTGTGAACCAACGTTATCGATGCTAAATTGCATGCCATAAGCTTGAGCACGCTTGATTTTATTTTCAAATTGGTAATGATTGACGTATTTAGGACCAAACTTGGGTGAATACTCGATGGAAAGTTTCATCGGTTCAATTTTTGAAATTGCCCAACGTACGAAGTATAAGAAATCGGAACTGATTATTTGATTGTATTCAAGGTTTATTGAGAGCCGAATGGGTTCGGTTGGCAACGATTTGAAAGTATCTTCTAATAGGAAGATTACCCGTTGTAAAGGAAGGGAATCCAAATTCTTAGGCAGTTTCCAAGTTCCATCAGGCTGCTTTTGACGTAATAAGCATTCGTAGCCAATTGTTTTTCCGGTATGATCGACTTGCTTTTGGATAAAGTATTTTAATTCGAAATCTTTATTTTCCAGGTAATTGTTATTTGATTTTCTAGAACGCTAATAATAGATAATTATCGTTATAACGAATAAAATCAAAGTGATAATAGTTATGCGAAACAACAATATTTCTAGTTGTAATAGGTTCATTTTGCTCCTTTGTAATTCCTTGTTTACGGACACGATTATATTAAGTATACAACTAAAATTATGCCTTTTATATTAAATGTATGTACCTTTATTCATTGCAAGAGGTATAGCTTTTTTTAAGTGCGAATTGTGCACGAGACGGCAGTGTACACCTATTTAAAAAATCGATAAATAATAACTAAAAAATGTATGGAGAAAGTATTTTTATAACTATACCATTTGTCTATAAAAATAATATAAATTTATATATATTATCTTTGTAGCCGAGCCTTAATAGCACAATGTAAACCGGTTTCAAGCTACAATTAACTTGTCATGATATAGATACCTATTGATATATGTATTCGACTTAAACCACGAAATTAGTTCGAATAAATATTGACTATTCAAAAAATGGTATCTATAATGTAAGCGTAATCAAGAAATTATTTTATAGAAAAGGACTGTGAACGTTATGAGTAATCAAACATTGATTTCATTAGCGGCTCCTGTAGACGGAAAGCTATTGAAGCTTGATCAGGTAAAAGATCCCGTCTTTTCTCAAGGTTTAATGGGACAAGGTTTTGCTATTGAACCCAGCGACGGTAAAGTGGTTGCACCAGTTTCTGGTGTAGTAACTTTGGTTGCTGAAACAAAACATGCCTTTGGGATTAGAACGGCTGACGGAGCAGACGTTTTAGTCCACTTGGGAATCGATACAGTTGAATTAAAGGGTGAACCTTTTACAGTTTCAATTAAGCAAGGTGACCAGGTAACGGCTGGACAAGCAGTTATCACGGCGGATTGGAAAAAAATTACCAATGCTGGCAAGCAAAAGACAGTAATCTTAGCTATTACTAACAGTAAAGATATTTTGAAGCAATTTTTAATGAGTGATACGGATTCAGATGTTACCGCCGGACAGATTGTTGCCGGAGCTAATATTGAAGTTGTCAAAGCAACTAAAAAGGCCACTGGTAAAGGTGGTAAGTACGACCAATTAGCCACAGACATTGTGGAAAACGTTGGTGGTAAAGAAAATATCAACAGTTTGATTCACTGTATAACTCGTTTGCGTTTTTATTTGAAGGATGACAAGAAGGCTAATGATGACACGATTGAGAATTTACCGGGTGTGATCAGTGTTGCTAAGGCCGGTGGTCAGTATCAAGTTGTTATTGGTCAAGCGGTGACTGATGTTTATGATGCTGTAATCAAACAGATCGGTACGCAATATACTAATAACGCCGCTACGGCTGAAGCTGTTGCTGAAACGACTAAGGCACAAAATATATCGGTTTGGGACAAAATTAAGAATGGTATCAGTAATTTTATTGGTGTTTTAACTGCCTCAATGATTCCAATTATCGGTATCTTAGCTGGTTCTGGTATTCTGAAAGGTATTCTAGCAGCTTTAACTGGCTTTAAAATTTTATCCACAACTAGTGGTACTTACATTATTTTAAATGCTATTGGTGATGCAACATTTTATTTCTTACCAATTGTTCTAGGATTCACAGCTGCTAAGAAACTCGGCTCGGATCCAATTGTTTTGGCTATTGTTGGTGGAATTATTATTTATCCAAGTTTAGTAACTTTAGCAAGTAAAGCTAGTACTTCAGCAACAACTTTCCTAGGCATTCCGACTACTTTAGTTTCATATACCTCATCAGTTTTCCCAATTATCGTGGCAGCTTGGTTAGGTAAGTACGTTGAGAAATTTTTAAAGAAAATTATTCCATTATATTTAAGAAGCGTCTTTATTCCTATTTTGGAAGCATTAGTTTTGAGTTTAGTTATTTTGATCGGTGTTGGACCAATTATTACCGCTATGAGTAAAGGCCTATCTAATGGTCTAGTTGCTATTTACAGCTTCAGTCCAACGTTATCTGGTTTCGTGCTTGGTGGCGTTTATCAAACAATGGTTATCTTCGGCTTGCACTGGGGACTTATTCCAATTGTTATTAACGATATCGCTACTAACGGTCATAGTTATATCAATTCGATTCTTTCAATCACTATGGTTGCCCAAGGTGGTGCGGTTCTAGCAGTCTTCTTGAAGACTAAGAATAAGAAATTGAAGGAAGTTTCACTTGCCGCTGCCGTTTCAGCCTTTTGTGGAGTTACTGAGCCAGCGCTATATGGTGTCAATTTGAAGTATAAGCGTATTTTTGTGGTTGCAAGTATCGCCAGCGCTTTAGGTGGTGCGTTGACAGGATTCTTGAGAGTCAACAATTACGCTTTGTCCGGTGCTTTAATTGGATTCCCAGCCTTTATCACACCAGGAGTCGGTATCGGTAGTAACTTCTACGGATATCTGATTTCTCACTATGGAACGTTGTTGATTTCAGTCGTTTTAGTTTATCTCTTTGGTTTCACAGACAAGATGTTGGCTAAAAAAAATGATTCGATGAATTTAAATGTCAATGTGGCTTAGGAGTAGACTATGGAAACAAAAAAATACAAATTACAAATTTCCAATCACGAATTTCAAGTGAAGAGTTATTGGCTTGATCAGATTGCTGATTTTGATAAAGAAGTCGATTTTCCAATTGCCATCATTTGTCCAGGTGGCGGTTTTACCTTCCATTCACAAAGGGAAGAAGAGCCCGTAGCGTTACGCTTCAATTCCTTTGGTATGCACGCCGTTGTTTTAGAATATCAGCTGATAGGAAATGAGCCGGTCTATCCAACTGCTTTGCAAGAATTGGCCAAAACAATTGACTGGATCACTAATCAACCGGCGTCACGCCACATTGATAAGAAGAAAATTATTTTAGTTGGTTTCTCTGCTGGCGGCCATGTAGTAGCTTCTTATAACGGCGTTACAAGCGATACAGCGTTACGTCAAAAATACCAACTAGATCAATATCGTGGTCAACACGCTGCAGTTATCTTAGGTTATCCAGTGATCGATATGACGATTCCCGGTAGTTTTCCAAATGATGATCATGCGTTACATCAAATCTCTGAAGATCGAACGCTTTGGAAAGCACAAGATTTATTGAATCAAAATTCCAAACCAGCTTTTGTTTGGCAGACCCAGACAGATGAACTAGTTAAAGTCGTCAATACGATCAAGTACGTCGACAAACTGAATGAGCTGAATATTCCCGTGGAGTATCACTTATTTGGATCGGGTATTCACGGCTTAGTGTTTGGAACTTACGTTACAGAAAAGCCGGGTAAACGCAAGTATCTTAATTCTTGGACTTCGAAATGGATTGAATTAGCTTTGAACTGGTTACAGATGATGAAATTGCTAGGATAATGCGAATGGATTTAATGCCAAGAGGCACATTTTGGAAAGCGATTTCAAAAAATGTGTTGACAATTTCTTAGAAAGGGCTTACATTAATAACTGTTAAGAAAATTAATTAGACATGTAACTGGTAAAGCAGGCAGGATCTAAAAGAATCAGAGTGAAATCTGTGTTTTTTTAGGTGCTGTCTTTTTTTCGTGTCTGAGAGGAGTAAGTTATGGCTAATCAAGAAAGTGCTAGTCAAATCATTGAATTTGTCGGGGGCGTTGATAATATTAATACCTTGATTCATTGTTCCACTAGACTTCGTTTTACACTTAATGATTTTGACAAAGCGGACTTAGATAAATTAAAAAGTGTTGACGGTGTTTTAGGAGCTGTTATTGCGGGAGGGCAATGCCAAGTTATTATCGGTAATGACGTTGTTGAAATGTTTGATGCCGTTCAAAAATTATTAGGAAATAATTTGAATGAGGATCCAGGTTCTAAACCTAAACAATCAATCGGTCACTTAGTTTTGGACTTTATTATTGGGGTCTTTCAACCATTAGTTCCTGCAATTGCTGGTGGCGGTATTTTAAAAGCCATCTTGATGTTGGTGGCGATGTTTGGTTGGATGAGTGAAAAGAGTCCGACTTATCAAATTTTGAACTTAATTGGTGGCGCACCACTTTATTTACTACCACTATTGGTTGCCGTGACAGCTGCTCAGAAGTTAAAGGTTAATCCATTGGTCGCTTTGTCAGTGGTTGGAGTTTTGATTTTACCTGACATTGCTTCGATGTTAGCTAAAGGAACTACTCTATTTGGAATGAATGTTCTGAATGTTACTTATAGTTCTCAAGTATTTCCAGCTATTTTGAGTGTTTTGCTTTATGCGGTGATGGAGAAAGTCTTTACTAAGTATTCACCCAAACCAATTAGAATTTTCTTTGTTCCAATGATGTCGATGCTGATTACAGCACCTTTGACATTACTTTTCTTAGGACCTCTAGGTTATGTTGTAGGTCAATATTTCGTTAATATCATTTTGTTCTTAAATACTCATTTAGGTTGGGTCGCTACTGCAATTCTAGCCGGAGTTCTACCATTTATGGTTGCTACTGGTATGCACAAGCCAATGATTCCATACGTTGTTGCAACATTTAGTTCCATGGGTAAAGAAGCACTTTATTTGCCAGCATCATTAGCTCACAATATTTCTGAAAGTGGAGCTTGTTTTGCAATTGCTTTAAGAACTAAGGATTCAAAATTAAGATCTACCGCAATTTCTGCTGGTATTTCAGCGTTCTTTGGTATCACTGAACCGGCTTTGTACGGTGTTACTTTACAACATAAACGTGCTCTATCTAGTGTTATTATCGGAAGTGTTATTGGTGGTACATATATCGGTATCGTAGGTATCAATGCTTTCACATTAGTTGGACCGGGACTTGCAAGTATGCCAATGTTTGTTGATAAGAGTAACCCAATGAATATCGTCAATGCGTTTATTGGATTTGGAATTTCCTTTGTTGTTTCATTCGTAGCTGGTTTATTACTTTGGAAGAACGAAGTTACAACTGACACTAATAAAGAAGAAGTAGAAAAAGAAAATGTTTCCGAAGAATTAGATACACCCGTTGCTGGGAAAGTTGTTGCTTTATCTGAAGTTCCAGATGACGTCTTTTCACAAGGATTATTAGGAAAAGGAGTTGCCGTTATTCCTAGTGAAGGCAAGCTTTATGCACCGGCTGATGGTCAGATTGAAATGATTTTTGATACAAAACACGCTTTAGGTATGAAGACTAATACTGGTGCCGAGGTATTATTCCACATCGGACTCGATACGGTACAATTAAATGGTAAGTTCTTCGATGTAAAAGTTGAAAAAAATCAAGTAGTTAAAAAAGGTGATTTATTGGTTGAATTCAATCTTGAAGAAATCAAGAAAGCCGGATTCAATCCAATCACGATGATGATTGTTACTAATCAAGATCAATATTCAGTTGATAAAACGGAAACTGATAGTGAAGAAGAATTGCAACCGGTCTTAAATATTGCAAAGTTAGGAGTTCAATAATGGGATTAAAAAAAGGATTTTTATGGGGTGGCGCAATCGCTGCTAATCAAGTTGAAGGTGCCTGGAATGTTGATGGCAAAGGTCCCTCAGTAGCCGATGTTGCTACTTACAAACCAAATGTTGATGTCAAAGATTACAAGAAAAATGTTGGGGTTACTTCTGAAAGTATTCAAGAAGCACTTCAAACTGACGACACAGAGTATTATCCAAAACGCCGAGGTATCGATTTTTATCACCGTTATCCAGAAGATATCCAATTGTTTGGAGAATTAGGCTTTAAGACGTTACGAATTTCGATTGCTTGGAGTCGAATTTTCCCAACTGGAGAAGAGACAGAACCTAACCAAAAAGGCTTAGACTTCTATAAAAGAGTATTCCGCGAGATGCACAAGTATAATATCGAACCACTTGTAACGTTGTCCCACTATGAAATGCCTTTAAATTTGGCAATCAAGTATAACGGCTGGGTCGATCGTCGCGTGATCGATATGTTCAGAAGATTCTGCGATTCATGTTTCCACGAGTTCAAAGATGATGTGAAATATTGGTTAACGTTTAACGAAATTGACAGTGTCACGCGTCATCCATTTACCTCAGCTGGCATTATTCCGGATAAATCTGAGAACTTGTTGCAAGATGAATATCAAGCTTTCCATCATCAATTTGTTGCATCAGCTCTAGTAACAAAGGATTGTCACGAAATTATCCCAGGTAGTCAAGTTGGTTGTATGCTGACTAAATTGACTGATTATCCTAACTCTTCTGATCCAAGGGATGTTTTGGCATCATTCAATAAAAATACTATGAATTATTTCCCTGGAGATGTGCAAGTCTTCGGTGAATATCCACCACTTATTTTGGATTTCTTTAAGAAAAACAACCTTAAGATAGAAATGACTGATGATGATCTTCAAATTTTAAAGGAGAATACGGTTGATTTTGTTTCCTTCAGTTATTACATGTCGATGGTTTCTTCTTATGATGAGGGAAACCTTGAACTAACAGCTGGAAATACAATTGTTGGTGGGAAGAATCCACATTTAAAAACTACTGATTGGGGTTGGACTGTCGATCCAGTTGGCTTGAGAATTTCCCTATTACAATTGTATGATAGATATCACAAACCATTGTTTATTGTCGAAAACGGTATGGGTGCTAAAGACACTTTGACTGATGATAAAAAAGTTCATGATAATTATCGAATTGACTACTTTAGAGAACATTTCCGTGAGATGATTAAGGCAGTTGACGCTGGAGTTGATTTAATGGGTTATACTAGTTGGGCTCCAATCGACTTGGTCAGTGCTTCAACTTCACAAATGTCGAAACGTTATGGATTTATTTATGTCGATGAAGATGATTTAGGTAAGGGTACTTTGAATAGATACAAGAAAGATTCATTCGATTGGTATCAAAAAGTGATTGCCTCAAATGGTGAAGATTTAGATTAATTGTAAAGGAGACGGTAAATGGATGAAAATTAAAAAAGTTCTGAACTCGAGTGTTGTGTTGGCAGTCAATGACAGTAACCAGGAATTCATTTTGCTTGGTAAAGGTATTGGTTATGGTAAAAAGCCTGGTACTGTGCTCGACAATGATTCTTATAACCAAGTTTTTGTACCGGTTGAAAATGGAAACGTCGAACAACTGTTGACTTCGATCGCTCAGTCGTCTCCTAAATTAATGGAAATTGCTCAAAAGATTATCGCACATGCAAATGATTGTATGCATACTAAATTGAGTAGTTCGCTTTATGTATCTTTATTGGATCATTTGAAATTTGCTCTAGAACGTGAAGAGCATAACGTCGTTATAACGAATAAAGTTTATTGGGAAATCAAAACTTATTATTCTAAAGAATTCTCCGTTGGAATGTATGCTGTTGATTTGTTGAATAAGGAAATGGGTACACAATTTTCTGAACAAGAAGCAGCTAATATTGCAGCTCATGTAATTAATTCAGAAACAGGTAGTGATGATCGAAGGGATGCTTTAAAAGCTGGACAAATCATTGGCCGAATCGTTAATATTATCAAATATCAATTAGGTAATGTTGACGAGTCATCTCCGAATTACCAGCGTTGTGTCGTGCATGTGAAGTTTCTCGTGGAACGGATCATTGCAGGTAATATGTTTGAAGATGCTGATCCAGCAATCTTTGCCATTGTTAAAAGTAAGGATGAGAAAGCCTTTCAAGTCGCTCAAAAAGTTTCTGATTATGTGAAAATTAAATTCTCTGAGCCATTGACGGATGAAGAGCTCATGTTGATGACGATGCAAATACAGAGAATAAACGGATAAACAAAAAGAAGACCTCAAACGAGATCTTCTTTTTGTTTTATACATAGAGAGAACTACTAATTGTATCGAGTATCATGGATAATTCATTGGACGTGCAAGTACCAATAAGTCTATTAACCCTTGCATTTATGTCTATTGATCTAAGATGTTGGCATAAAGCCAAACCATGGATCCCTCTACTTGCTTTTGTTGCCTTTATAGGAATAGTTAATCCGTAGTTCTTAATTTTTGAAGTTATCGGAACTATTAGTACATTTCCAGTCAAATCATAGAAATCGGGAATTGAAACAACTATTACAGGTCTAGTTCTACCTTGTTCATGACCGATAACAGGTTCTAGATTGACCATAAAAATACTACCTTGAGGAATGTAGTGATGATACATCTAAAATTTCTCCATTCCCACGGACGGACCCCAATCCATTTCAGTATTGTTAGGTCTCTTCTGCTTTTTTAGATATCCAAACTTCTTCATTAGTCTAGAAGTAGATTCTTTCTTACGAATCACTAAAGAACCGTTCTCAACCTTAAGGGTTAATTCAGTATTTTCAAAATCGTCAATGCCCAAACTGTTTATTAATTCTCTAGGTATTAATAAACCTTTTGAGTTAAAGATGGGCTTGGCAAATGTTTCATTTTTTTCTTCCACGAATTGGTCATCTCCTTTCGAGCGCATTTCATTATCATGTTATAACGCAGCATAATTCAAATCAATATAAATGCGTTCTTTAATAAAAGTACGCAAAAAAGAAGACCTCAAGCGAGATCTTCTTTTTTTATTCGCAGTAGTGGCTGTTTACCGCAAATTATTCAGTGACTAGATTGCTAAATTATTAACCTTTTGAAGGAAGGGGTATAAGACACAATCTAGCACTCTACCTTGATTTTGTGAGTTGATCAACGATGACCCCAAATGATAACCATTCTACAAATTATCAAATGTCAGGCTTATCAGTTCGACTCATTTCTTGGTACGACTATATATTACGATGTGGGATTGGTCCCAGGTCAAGCGTTTTCTTAAAATACTTTTAGTAACTTCCAATAAAGTGTGGCGTTTCATGTTCGTAAGGCAAGTGAGTGTCGTTTAATTGGTTGTATAAGTAGATAAAACCATTGTGCATTTGATTGCGGAAACATAAATCGATTGTTGGAAAATTCATCAAGGAGGCTATTTCACTATTATCGCTACCAATCACGAGACAATCTTCAGGAACACGAACGTGATGTTTGCGTAATGTCGCTATAAAGTCGGCCGCTACATAATCAGTGAAAATCAACATAGCTTTGGGTGGATCAGGACTTTTTAACCACTTTTCAGCCGCAGCGTGGCCGACACCATTTTGGCCATCATAGAAGTCGAAGGTTTGTATGCTTTTTGGATGCTGTTGGGAAAAATCTTCGATAGCTTTGATTCGAGCTTGCGTGTTACCGTTACGAATCGGTGACAGAATGTGGCCCACGTGATCGTAACCTTCGTTATTAAGACGTTCTAAAATTTTTAGATAAATGGGGTAGTGGTCGATGTAATTGGAATAGATATGGGGGTGTTCAACCCTTTGCCAAGTAGCGATAGGACCGAATTTGGCATAGGAGCTGATAGTGTCCCAGGAGTTGAGTCGTAACGCTATAAAAACGGCATCCAGACGTTTACTAGTGAGCAAATCAAGCGTGTGCAACTCCTTTTCCGGATTCTTGGTGAAGTATAGATTGACGCTGTAACCGTATTTTGAAGCAACTTGGGTAAAGGCATTGATCAGCTCGCCAACTAATGGCATGTAATCGTTGATCAGAAAGCCGATGGTATTTGTGCGCTTGCTCCTCAAGTTTTTCGCTACTTGATTAGGAATGTAGTTCATTTCGTGCATAGCGTCTAAAATGATTTTTCTTTTTTCTGCACTCACATAGCCGTTACCACTGACGACTCGTGAGATGGTTGATTTGGAAATTCCTGTTTTCTTAGCTAAATCGTAAATTGTTGTCATTTAATTCCTCTTATTAATAATTCTTCATTAGTTTAATTATACATTGAAAACGTTTACTGCTCTAGAACGGTTGTTTTATTATCTGTCATTGTTATACTAAGTCCGTATTACATAAGGAAGGTGAATATTTATCGTTAGTTGACAGCAGTAATATTTCGGCCACATCAGTTTGTGGCGTAGCAATGAATTCAATTGAAATCAACGCGAAGGGAAATATTACTCATGAAGTCTAAAAGGATTCTCGGATCCGTCTTTTTAACCATTGCTTCAATTATTTGGGGAGCAATGTTTGTAGTTGTAAAAATTATTGTCAACGAGGTACATCCAATTCAACTCGTTTGGTTGGAATACTTAGTTGCGTTAGTGTTCTTGATTGGCTATTCAATCATCAAACACGAGAAATGGCACATCAATTGGTCTGATTTGAAATTAATTTTTTGGATTGGGATCATCGGAAACACAATTTCGTTAGTTGCCCAGGAAATGGGTACCGGGTTGTCCAATGCCCAAACTGGTTCAGTGATCACGTCAACGATTCCAGCATTTATGATCATCTTCGGTTGGCTGATTCTGAAAGAAAAATTGGACAAAGTTAAGATTTTCTCCGTCATCATTGCGATTCTTGGAGTGGTAATGATCGTCGGGTTAAAGATGTCAGGAACAAATGTTGTTTTAGGAGTCTTGCTCCTAGTTCTTGACTCAATCGCTTGGGCCTTGATGTCAGTCTTGGTCAAGAAAGTAAAGACTTACAGCTCTTTACAAATTACTATTATGTCAACAGTAGTAGCGGTAGTTGCTCTGACACCATTTATTTTGAGTGATATGTCATCACTTACAAGCATCAACTTCGCTGAACCAAAAGTAATCTGGAGTCTTCTATATATCGGCGCTGTATCAACAGCCGTCGCCTATGTAATGTGGAATCGTGGGTTACAAATCGTCAGTGCCGGTTCATCTGGTTTATTCTACTTGATTCAACCAATCGTCGGTTCATTCTTAGGTTGGTTACTGCTAGGGGAACAAATCTCAGTCGGTTTCGTCATCGGTTCAGCAATGATCCTCCTCAGCGTCTGGATCTCTGTTAAATACGACAATTCATCGTCGAGTGACACGAGTTTAGCCAGCGCCGGGAGTAACATTTGAAAATAATAAACTATCAGTGAATCCATTTTGGGTTCACTTTTTTTGTTGGAAAAATTTCCGAAATGTAAATGAAAATTATTGTTCCTTTTTCAGTTGGCAATGCTATAATTTTTACAAAAATAAGATTTCGATAGAATTTTATAAATTTATTGTTCCTGAGAAACCACAAGGTCAAAGATTATGTCTAATAAAGTAGTAGGTTCTATTTTATTAAGTATCGCTGCTAGCATTTGGGGTGGTACTTTTGTTGCGGTAAAAATGGTTGTCGGAGTAATTCATCCAATCCAGTTGGTCTGGCTAAGATATTTAGTCGCGTTAATTTTTTTAGTTGGTTTCTCATTGATCAAACGAGAAAAGTGGCACATTCAAAAGAAGGATTTGAAATGGTTTTTCCTTTGCGGATTGACCGGTTACGCCATCTCATTAGTTGCTCAAGAAACAGGGACTTGGTTTTCCAGTGCTCAAACTGGAGCCGTCGTCACATCATCAACTCCAACTTTCATGGTGATTTTTGCATGGTTGATTCTAAAAGAGAAGCTAGATCGAGTTAAAATAATTTCACTGATCATGGCCACTTTAGGCGTCGTCATGATTGTTGGTGTTCATCTGAGTGGAAAACATATCATTTTAGGAGTCTTCTTCTTAATCATCGCTGCTTTAACTTGGTCGTTCATGTCCGTTTTGATTAAATTATTGCCCAATTACACTGCATTACAAATTACGATAATTTCTACCATTGTTGCCATGATTTGCCTAACTCCATTCGTGATGGGTAACATTGCCGCGTTATCAAGTGTCAATTTCTTAAATCCAAAAGTAATTGCTTGCTTACTCTATGTTGGAGCGTTATCCACCGCTGCTGCTTTTGTGATGTGGAATAAAGGTTTGACCATGGTCAGTCCCAGCATCTCCGGTTTGATTTACTTGTTACAACCGATCGTCGGGACACTGTTAGGTTGGTTGATCCTAGGCGAGAACCTCACGTGGGGATTTGCTTTAGGAACCGGCCTGATTTTGGCCAGTGTCTGGGTCTCAATTCGCTTTGCAAAATAAGTTTTAGCACATTCCTGAAAATGGGATGTGCTTTTTTCGTGCTTATTTTTTAGAAAGGAGTGCTGATTTTATGTTTTAATAACCATCGTAATTTTAATAAATTTCTCTAAATAGTAACCGATATTTAAGTTTTTATATTAGAAGAGAATGCCTATTATACTGCGGTTTTTAACGTGAAACCTAATATAATTAAATTGCCGTTTTTTACTGAAAAAAATCTTGATGATTGATACAATTTTTTAGATTTCGAAAAAGGGGGATTTTCGGGACAAACTAGGAGGAAAACAATTATGAGATTTCAACAAATGAAACAAGACCCAAATACAATCATGAGAAAGAAAATGTATAAAAAGGGCAAAAATTGGATAGTTGCTTCAACCCTAGCTTTAGGTGCGAGTGTTGCTTTTGGTACTACTGTGGTGGATGCTGCTACACAAGTAGATGACTCGAAGACTATTGAGACATCAAAAGATACTACTAGTCAGGGAATAAAAGATAAGGAAAATTTACAACCAGACTTTGAATTGCCTGAAGTATTAGGTTTAAGAGATGTGTTAGCCTTTGGTAAGGATGGCACCTCAAATTTTGTTATTTCAAGAGCTGGAGTCTTGTATCTATTAGAGGGCGAGTTGTCTGTAAAGGATACGCAAGAAATTGGGAGAAAGTATGGAAAATTGATTACTTCCATTGATACAAGTTTCGCAAAAGGTAATGCTTTTTATAGTGTAATTGCTCCAGAAGATAGTTCACGTTTATTTGCTGATTATTTTACTGAAGTAATTAAAATGAATATTGGAAAATTGGATATATCTTCAGCAAAGGATATGTCATCCATGTTTGAAAATATGAATAATTTGAAGACTTTTGGAATTTTGTTTAACCCAAATAACGGAATTAATTCGACAAGTATGAAATCTATGTTTAAAAATGATAAAAATTTAATTGATGTACATTTAATGGACTTGTATAGTAGTAAAGTTATGGATATGTCTGAAATGTTTTTTGGATGTTCATCTTTGAAGGAAGTGGATATATCTACATTTGACATGTCCAACGTAACAAATACAAAAGACATGTTTGGGAAAACCAATTTAGAAAGTATCACTCTATCAGCCAAGAATAACTTTTCAAAAGATACTTTATTGCCTAATGCGTATTCTAGAGATTGGATTAGTAATGATCCTAGTGGAGAAGTACTTCAATTTTCGTCAGATGGAAAAACTGGTGCTTCTTTATCTAAATATTATGATGGGTCGAAAAGTACTGGTTTAAGAACATTTAAAGTTAAGCCAGCTGAGAATTTGGTTGAACAAGAATTGCCAGATGGATTAGGAACTAAAGAAATAATTGCTAAGGGTAAAGATGGGACTTGTAATTATGTTATTTCAAACAGAGGGACTTTGTATCTTCTAGAAGGGGAACTGTCAGTTAAAGATACTCAACAAATTGGTAAGGACTATGGAGAAAAAATTTTTAGAATTACAACTGCTTTTGCAAAGGGGGATGTAAAGGCACCTAAAGATTCTTCTAACTTATTTGCTAAAGGATTTACTAAGGTAAGGGATTTTACCTTATATAGATTTAATACTATGGAAACCAAGGATATGTCTTACATGTTTGCAAATTTAAAAGCACTTAATTATTTTGATAGTGATCTTAATACTAGCAATGTTGAAAGTATGAATTCAATGTTTAAGGGTGATCAAAGTATAAATACACTCAGTATAAATAGATTTGATACTTCAAAAGTAAAAGACATGTCAGAGATGTTTGCTGGTGTTTCATCCCTTAAAGATTTAAATATCTCGAAGATTGATATGAGACAAGTTATCTCGACAAAGGATATTTTTAAAGGAACAAATCTAACTTATATTTCATTAGGGGCAAAGAATAAATTTTCAAAAGAAGACACACTCCCTAACAAATATTCAAGTAACTGGGAAACTAAAAAGGAATATGATGGAAGTGATTTGTCTTTCTCATCTACTGATACGACTGGATTATCATTGGCAAAATACTATGATGGAAAAGGTGGGATAGGTGAGCATGGTTTTTATGCGGTAATACCAACAATTACAGCCGATGTTACTATAAAAACTAACTTAGGTGAAAAAGTTGTAAGAAATGTAACAGGAAAAGTAGGTGATACATTTTACATAAATGTTCCTACCATAGAAGGGTATTATATGGATCAAACGAGAGTTCAAGTTAAAGTGAATGAAGATGGTACGATTACCACATCTGATGAGATAACTTATCACCCTGAAAATCCTGAAAATCCTGAAAATCCGGGGGATTTAAATGAACTTCCTGATGGATTAGGAACAGATGAGATTATCACTAAGGGGAAAGATGGAACATCTAATTATGTTATATCGAATGATGGAAAATTATATTTGATTGGTGGAAAAATTACTGTCAAGGATACACAAGAAATTGGGAAAAAGTATGGTAACAAAATTATTTCTATCGATATAAAATCAGGTGTGAAATTACCGGAAGATTCATCTTCACTATTTGCTAACTATTTTGTTAATGTAAAAGACATAAACCCAACAGGATTTAATTTTAGTAGTGTGAAGAATATGTCATCTATGTTTGCTGATATGCATTCACTTAAAGAAATTGAGTTATGGGATGAAATTGAAACTGTGACTGACCTGCATGCAATATTTAAAAATGATTGGAATTTGATTAGAATATTTATGCCTTATGTCAACACAAGTAAGGTCACAGATATGTCAGAGATGTTTTACGGTGACTCTGCATTAAGAACATTAGATGTTTCTCGCTTTGATATGAAACAAGTTAAAAATACTAGTAACATGTTCACCAAAACAAACTTATTTAAAATTACTTTAGGCGCAAAAAATAAATTCCATAAAGAAGATGTATTACCGAACTTTGGTTCAAATAATTGGATTTCTGTTGGAAAAGGAACAGAAGAAAAACCAGAAGGATTATTATCGTTTTCAGCAACTGATACCTCAGGGCAATCGTTGGTAAAATACTATGATGGTGAAGGAAGAAAAGGATATCAAACATTTGTAACAAAAGCTGTCAAAGTAAAAGCTGATGTTGTAATTGAAAGTAATTTAGGAAAACAAGTTGTTAAGAATGTAGAAGGAAGAAAAGGTGATACAATCACAGTTTCAGTCCCTTATGTAAAAGGATATACAATGGATAAATATTCTGTTAATGCAACTGTTAATGCGGACGGTACGATTACTACGACCGAAAAGGTTGAATATACTCAAGATGGATCGGGTCAAACGTCTACTAAACCAACTCAACCTTCTAACCCACAAACACCAAATAAACCAACAACTCCAACAAAACCTTCAAAACCAAACAACAATTCTAACAACAACGAAACAACGGTTAAACCACAAGTAGTAAACAAAACAAGCAAAATTACAACTTTCAGTGATAAAGGTAATGTCACAATTTACCATATCAATGGAAATAAAATTACTAAGGCTAACAGAATGTTGGCTGCTAACACTAACTGGATGAGTGATCAACAACTCGTCATTGATGGCGTTACTTATTTGCGCGTTGCGACTAACGAATGGATCAAACTAAGCGATGGCTACAATTATGAAGCTGTTAATAAAGTGGTAACCACTAAATGGCAAGCTAGATTAGTTGATGCACATGGCAAAAAGATCACAAATCGTGCCTTGCAAGCAAATTCTGATTGGCGTACGGATATGATTGTTTATATCAACAATGTTCAATATTACCGCGTCGCAACTAACGAATTTATTGCTGCTAGTGACGTAAGATAGATTTTTGAAACATTCCTAATTAATTTTGGGGATGTTTTTTGTTTTCAAAATTTCCATCCAGAGAGTATTACTTTGATTATCAAATACGATTATTTGAGGGGAAGAATAATGAATAAAATTCCAACACCAAAAGTAAGTGAAATCTTGAAAAAGGAATTCCTGGAACCTTTAAATTTGCCATCACGCAATCTAGCTAGTGAAACTAAAATACCATCTGAACGAATTGAAGGTATACTCAGCGACCAGCTCAAGATAACAGTAGATGATTCAAAAAAATTAGGACAATTTTTTAACGTTTCCAAAACATATTTCTTAGATATTCAAAAAGATATCGATAAAAGATCAATTTAAAATAAAAACTAGTAGAAATCCTAGTTTTTTTCGTAAAGAAAATGGTTCCAAAATACACAAATCGGAACCTTAGTTGTGTATTTTAGAACCATTATTGAATATCAATGCAACATAATAATCATGCTTGATTTTACGTAATTTAAAACATCTGGAGCTAAATGTAGTAGGTTGATGATACAAAAAAAGGCGAGTCGATTGCGAACTCGTCTTTTTACTTCTATATATTATGATTCAGCTTTATGAATATCGCCTAGAATGTCATGTCCAGAAAAGTCAAAGCTGGAAAAATCTTTGTTATTCACTGGCAAATGTTGTTCTAGGGTATCGAATTGTTGAATGGATACTGTACCAGTTGCACTTCCGAATTCTAACATGTGGCCGCCGAAGTCGTGGTCATCTGCTAAAAAGTGGTTGTGGAAACCGGCAACTGCAGCTCCGTCGAAAAGCTGTGGTGAGTAATAGCTCAACATGGTACCGGCGACTGTTTCGCGTTGAAAAATACTTTGGCATTCGGCGGTTTTGGATAGTGTGTCGTATGGCTTCTGGGATTTTTTCACTGCGCGGGTTTTGACGTTCTTGAAGGTTCCGTGCAATTCGATTGAGAAGAAAGTGTTGGTGCTAGTCAAAGAAGTGACTTTTTCTTCCAAATCGCTTTGAGAAATATCCTTAACGTCGAACATTTTTTGATAATTAGCGAAGTGAATGTTAGCAAATGGCATCGTGAAATCGTCAGGTACGATATTGACGGATCCGTGGCTGTCGATTTGATAAGGTGTGCCGTTTAAAATCACTAGC
This sequence comes from Companilactobacillus miaonis, assembly GCF_036913615.1. NCBI lineage: Bacteria > Bacillati > Bacillota > Bacilli > Lactobacillales > Lactobacillaceae > Companilactobacillus > Companilactobacillus miaonis. The sequence goes on from NZ_JAYKTX010000004.1 coordinate 195,130, forward strand.
TCACCATCTAATCCTTCACCAGTTCCGATACCGGTATCGCCGTGTTGCAACATTTCTTTCATTGTAATTGTACCGTCTAACAAACCAGGAACTAGTAAAGCTAGTGTTCCGTGTTGGTAGAGAATATTTGTTTTTGACATGAAATTCTTCTTTCTATCTTAGTTCAAAACATCGTCAACTAACTTGGATGCTAGTTTAATATTATCAGAATAGTCAACTGGGATGTGCAAGATAACTGGTCCCTTTGTGTCAAAAGCCTTGGCTAGCATTGGTTCGAGATCTTCAGTTCTCTCAACGCGCATACCAGTAGCACCGAAACTTTCAGCGTACTTCACGAAGTCAACGTGACCTAATTTGACACCGGCATCGTGACCGTATTTAGAAATTTCTTGGAAACGAACCATGTCGTAATAGCCGTCGTCCCAGATCAATTGAACGATGTTCAAATGTAAACGAACCGCCGTTTCAAGATCTTGACCTGAGAATAGGAAACCACCGTCACCAGCAACAGAAACAACCGGTTGTTCAGGACGTTCCAAGGCAGCTGCGATAGCCCAAGGAAGTGCGACACCTAGTGTTTGCATACCGTTACTGAAAAGCAAGTGTCTTGGCTTGTAACTTCTGAAGTGACGTGCCATCCAAATGTAGAGACTACCAACATCAACTGTGACAGTCGTGTCGTCGTTAACTTGATTTTGTAGTGCATGGATGATAGCTAGTGGATGGATACCGTCCTTGTCAGAATGGTTTTCAGGGATGGCATCAGTCTTAGTGAACTTAACCTGTTCATCAGCCAAGTGTTCATGCATTTCTTTACCTAGGTCGATGTCTTCTGGTAAGTTAGCACTAACCGAGTTAAGAGTCTTAGCAATATCAGCGTTAACAATCAAGTCAGGTTGATAATCATTGGTGATTTCTGGCTTGACGGCATCGATATTAATAATTTCCCCATGACGGTCGATGTTCCAGTTACGAGCTTCATATTCAATAGGATCGTAGCCGACAGCGATGATCAAATCACTTTCTTTGAGGATAGTATCACCAATCTGGTTGCGGAAAAGGCCGACACGTCCGTAATAATTTTTTTCCAAATCACGCGAGATGACTCCAGCACCCTGGAAGGTTTCGACAACTGGGATTGAGAACTTGTGCAAGAAATTGTGAATAGCTTCTGTGACTTCATTAGTAGAAGAACGCATACCAGCCAAGATAACTGGCAACTTAGCTGCCTTGATCTTGTCAACGATTTCGTCGATAACTTCTTGATTCATACCGCCTTGATGGACTTTGTGGAGTGGGTCGATAACCGGACGAGTAACTTCATCATTCAAGACATCTTGAGGAATAGATAGGAAGGCAGCCCCAGCTTTAGCAGTAATCGAATTTTGGTAAGCGTTTGCAAAAGACTCCGACAAATTGTTAGGATCTTGAACTTCCACACTATCCTTAGCAGCGGCGCTCAATAATTCTTTACTTGCGATAGCTTGGTGCGTTAATCTAGCTATATCATTTCGTGGAACTTGTCCACTGATAGCAACGACTGGGTCACCTTCAGCTGTAGCCGTGATGAGTGGTGTAACGATGTTTGAGACACCAGGACCAGAAGTAGTAGCGACAACTCCAGGTTTACCAGTGATTCTACCGATTCCGGCAGCGATGAAAGCGGCGTTTTGTTCGTGACGAGTAATAATTAATTTTGGCGTTTTAGGGTCGTTATTGTGCTCAAGAGATTCAAATAATCGGTCAACTTTAGCACCAGGTACTCCGAAGACGTACTTAATACCTTGATTAATCATTGTTTGGATCAATGCATCAGCACCAGTTTGATTTGACATTTAAATAACCTCTTTTTTTATGTAGATTTGTTTTATACTTATTTATAAGAAGAATTTAAAGCATTCATGTTGATTTGTCAACACGTAACTATTTTCAAAGGATGAAAGCATATGAAAAACATCGGCTACTTAGCCCAAGATATCTCGATTTTACATCGACAATACTATAAAGATACCCGCAAGAAGTTCAATGAGATCAGTCTTAACCCAACAGCTGCCTGTATTTTATTGGCTGTAAGCGACTATGAAAACATCACCCAAAATCAAGTAGCCCGCTCATTAGTCATTGATAAAGCCCTAGCTACCAGGGAAATCAACAAAATGGAAAAGCTGAATTACCTATCGAAGACAGATGGTGCCGGCAAAACCAAAATTCTCAACCTAACCGACAGAGGTTCTGAAATAGTCGACCAAGTGCAACATATCAGAAGCCAGTGGTGGGAAGACCGCTTCGCTAAGTCTGGCATCGATAAAGACAGTCCACTAGTATCTTCTATTGAAGCAGTCGTATCGACAATAGTAGGTCCAATAGACGAAAATTAAAAAAATTATTTTCAAAAAAACTACCCCGTAGCGTTATATCACTGAAAATTACCGGTAAAACGTCTTATGAAAATGGTAATTAAGTAATTACTTGTAACGATAAAAAAATAAAATTTCAAAAAAATACCCAGAACGACAAATAGTGACGCACCCATATTATAGAATCTTTTATAAAAGGGGGCGGCTAATATGAAAGAAATAGAATCAGAATTACTAAGTGATTCATATCAAGGTTTGGCCGAGATTATAGGAGTAGACAACATGCTAAAGATTCGCCAAAGCTATGGCGGTACACAACTGCAGCTGCCAATGCGCTTATATGATGCTAAGAAATTACAAAAGAAACTCAAAGCAATGAACGTCAAACCAGACCAAGTAATGGATCTGTCACGCAAGTACGGCTATTCACCAAGATGGATCAAACAGGCAATAAAGTAGGGAATAGTCCGTCGATTCCTAATAGGAAGTTAACCACTTTATTGACTATATTGGGTCAAATAAAAAGAAGAGGATATTACTAAGACTGCATCAATGTATTGCAACCTTAGTAATATCCTATTTTCGTAATCAGTACCATATCCATTTTGACTAGAATGTGAAACAGAATAACGTATCAGAATATCAGATCAAATAAGGAATAGAACACCTATCCCTAAAAGAGTAGAAAATAAATAAACCATAGATCCGTTATTTAGACCGGAATAGCAAAGCCGATTTGGCTCAGTGGTGAAATTTTACTTAGCGCTTCAGCGCTTACGTAAAAGGCCGAGCTTGGAAATGCCGCGCACTTTGCGGTAGTTTCAAGTCGTGCCCACCACGTTCCAGCCAAAATCGGCTTTGCTATGGAGGACGACATACTTATCCCACTCAAAAAAGCAAAAAAAAGCGTTTGACAACGCGTGATTTCTATTAATCATGCATACTCAAACGCTTTTTTCTTTGCTCAAGACAGTCTCGATACGAATCATTTTGGTGATATTTTTCGGAAGGATTTGTTTTAAATTATTACGACGATTCAAAACAACCATCGAATGGTCGTAATCGTTGATATTTAGGATTTGCAATTCATCACCTAATTTGATATCGATATTACTCAAAATCTTGAATAAATTATCGTCCTCAGTAAAGTTGATAATCTTAAAAGTAGACGTGGAAATGGATTGATTGGACAACAAATCATATTTGGAAAATTCGGGAACTGGTGTGTTGATAGGAATCACGTTTCCATGTGGACAATTCTGAGGATAATCTAGATAAGTATTCAGCCGGTCGATCAACAATAAATCAGGCTTTTCGCACAAAGTAGATGCCTTATCATAGACGTCACTCAATGGAATATCCAGTTTTTCATAGAGCCAGGTTTCGAGTAATCGATGCTGCTGAACGAGTGGAATCACGGCATTCAGTCCCTTTTTAGTCAATTTAGAACCGTAATATTTCTTGTATTTAACCAGACCTAACTTTGATAAATGCTGCGTCCGATCAGAAACCGAAGCCTTACTCACATTGGCCTTGATCGCCAGATCAATATTGTTCACATTTTGGAAGCTGCCGCCTAATTCAAAAATCAATCTCAAAAAATTCAGATCATTCATTGTTGTTCACCACTTCTATCTATTTTTGAAAATCAAGTCATCTAATAGTAGGGAATTAGTAAAAATATGTGAATACATACCAACCAAAACTTCAGATGTTAACCAATTATTGGTAACGAATTCTTCACTGTTGATCTCATCTAACACTTCTTGATGGGTTTCTTTACGCATAATAAACCTCCTTTCGTTAACTTAGTTAGCCGTACCTAACAAAAATGATTATAAAGTTATATGAATGCTATATTATATACGAATTGTATTATTAATATAATTACGCACGGTTATAACGTTGCTGTTAACGGATTTAATATAACATATTTATTTTATTGAAAATAGTTAAGGAGGGGTTAATTTAAAAATTATATATCACATAATATAGCACCAAAAGGCTTTAAAATGGGCACGTAATCGCTTTCTATAATTTTTTCAAAAAATTGCAAAAATGTATTTTTTTATTAGGTAGCCTTAAAAAATAGTTTACATAGATTTAAAAAGGGGTAGAATGTTCCTTGAAAAGACGAGTACGACTTGTCTTAAAAAAGAATTGGAGGAAAAAACCAATGTCAAAGCAAAACAACACATTTGAACGTGTTCTAGTTGGTGTTGATGATTCTGCCGATGCTCAATTAGCATTTAGATATGCAATGCGTCGCTGTATCAGAGACAATGCCACATTGATCATCACTTCTGTTTTGGAAAGTGGCGATATGAATGTCTATCAAGCACTTACTCGTGACTATGTTCATGGTGAGCGTCAAGAACTAGAACAACATATGCAGGAATATCGCAAAGTTGCTTTGGAAGCCGGAGTTAAAAAGGTTGAACTTATGGTGGCCGAAGGGGATCCCGGCGAGACAATCGTTAAAGATGTCATTCCAGCAGCTGAAGCTGATCTTCTAGTAATTGGTTCATTATCTAAAAAAGGTATCAAAAAATATTTCGGTTCCCAAGCCGCATATATGGCGAAGTATTCACCTATCTCAGTAATGATTATTCGCTAACAAATCCAAAATAAGGGGAGATTAATATGGCTGAAAAGCATAAATTAATCGAGTACGCTAACGGTCCTTCTCTACAAGAGATCAACGGAACTGTTGATGTACCAAAAGGAAAAGGTTTCTTCAAAACATTATTCGCCTATTCAGGACCAGGAGCTTTAGTTGCTGTTGGTTATATGGATCCAGGTAACTGGTCAACATCTATCACAGGTGGACAAAATTTCCAATATCTATTAATGTCAGTTATTCTTTTGTCTAGTTTAATTGCCATGTTGTTGCAATATATGGCTGCTAAACTAGGCATCGTGAGTAAGATGGATCTAGCGCAAGCAATTCGTGCTAGAACTAGCAGATCATTAGGTATCGTTTTATGGATTTTAACCGAGTTAGCTATCATGGCGACTGATATTGCCGAAGTTATTGGTGGTGCCATCGCTTTGTACTTACTATTCCATATTCCATTAGTAATCGCCGTATTCATTACCGTTGGTGATGTTTTGGTATTACTACTTCTAACAAAGATTGGTTTCAGAAAAATCGAAGCTATCGTTGTATGTTTAATTCTTGTCATTTTATTCGTATTCGTTTATCAAGTTGCATTATCAAACCCAGATTGGGGTGGCGTCTTCGCAGGATTCATTCCAACAGGTAAGACCTTCGCAACTAGCCCTACAATTGGTGGACAAACACCTCTAAGTGGAGCTTTAGGTATCATTGGCGCCACAGTTATGCCTCATAACTTGTACCTACATTCAGCTATTTCACAAACAAGAAAAGTTGATCACGCTGATGAAAAATCAGTTGCACAAAACGTTCGTTTCTCAGCTTGGGATTCAAATATCCAATTGACAGCTGCATTCTTCGTTAACGCCTTACTACTTATCATGGGTGTTGCCGTCTTCAAGAGTGGTGCCGTTGAAGATCCATCATTCTTCGGTTTGTACCAAGCACTTTCAGATACATCAACCTTGAGTAACGGAGTTTTGATTGCCGTTGCCAAGTCAGGTATTTTATCAACATTATTCGCTGTTGCATTGCTTGCATCAGGTCAAAATTCAACTATCACTGGTACTTTAACTGGACAAGTTATCATGGAAGGTTTCGTCCACATGAGAATGCCTCTCTGGTTACGTCGTTTGGTTACACGTTTGATCTCAGTTATCCCAGTTTTAATCTGTGTTATGTTAACAAGTGGTAAGAGTGCCATTGACGAGCACGAAGCTTTGAATACATTAATGAATAACTCACAAGTCTTCTTAGCCTTCGCCTTACCATTCTCAATGTTGCCATTACTATTAATGACAGATAGCGCCACAGAAATGGGTAACAAGTTCAAGAATGCTGCCTGGATCAAATTCTTTGGCTGGTTATCAGTAATTGCATTGACAGTTCTAAACTTGATTGGTCTACCAGACCAAATCAAAGCTTTCTATGGTGACCACATCACATCAGGTCAATCACTACAAGCAACAATCATCGCCTATCTATTGATTGCCGCAGTTCTAGCACTATTAATTTGGACAATCTTAGATATGCATAAAGGTAACGAAAGATTAAAGAACGTTCTAGCAAAAGAAAATGTTACATCAACATATGAACATCTAGCTAAAATGTCCGCTTCAGCAAGTTCAGAAGAAGAATTCGATAAAGAAGCAACTGCTGAAAGAAATTCAGAACAAAGATAATAATTTTAAGTAACAAACAAGGAACGAAAGGTTAAAGTAGCAAACTGTTTCATTCCCATCACACAAAACAATTGATACAACAAAACCAAAAAATGGAAAGCCAGCGGCTTTCCATTTTTTTATATCAAAATTCCATCACAGTGATCAATTTCATGTTGAATAATTTCCGCCACGAAATCGCTGAATTCCTGCGTATGTTCATTAAAATCAGTATCAAGATACTTAACAGTAATCTTCTTGAAACGAGTAGTTTCCCGCTGACCTTCTAAAGATAAGCAACCTTCAGAAGTCGAGTAAGAATCACTCTTACTTATAATAGTAGGATTAATCATCACCACCGCCATTAACCCCAACGAAAAGACAATCATCCGCTTATTTTCGCCAATCATATTAGCCGCCATACCAACACAGTTCTCCGCGTTAGCTTTTAAAGTATCCCGAAGATCCTGAGCAATCGCTAAATCTTTTTTAGTAGCCAGTTGTGCTTTTTGTTGTAAAAAGTTCTGATCGTGATTAATAGGTCGTATCATTTTGCACCTCACATATAATTGTTTCCATTATACGAGACAATAGTCGCCGAATTCAACGGAAAAGTTATAATAGAAGTAGTAAACAATTCAAAGGAGGAAATCCAATGAACCTACTATTTGCCATCGATGACCGCGTAGTCGACCAACTCTTGACCACCCTGTATTCCATCAAATGCAACACCACCGCCAAAAGTTTTTCCGTCTATGTGATCCAAGATAAGAAACTGACCCACACCCAACGGATAATTCAGTTTTGCAAAAAACTCAAAATGACCTATCACCCAATCATAGTTTCCAACGATCACTTTGATAAAGCACCAGTGACCGACCGCTATCCTAAAACTATTTATTATCGACTGTTGGCTTATGAATACCTACCTAAGAACCTCAAACGCGTTCTTTATCTGGATACTGATGTTTTAGTAATCAATGACTTAAAACGCCTCTACAACATGGACTTTGACGGTTATTGGTATGCTGCCGCCAGCCACGTGGCACTGGACGTGACTGATTCACTCAATAAGATTCGTTTAGGAAATTATGACACCAACGGCTACTTTAATTCCGGAGTTATTTTGATGAATCTGCCAGCCGAAAGAGAACACGTCAAAGCTGAAGATATTTACGGCTACATCAGAATTAAGAACTTAGCGCTATTCTTACCAGACCAAGACATCTTAAACGGACTATACGGCCAACACATCAAAAAAATCCCCGACGAAATCTACAATTACGACGCCAGAATGAATCCATTATATTATGCCAAAAGCAATGGCCAGTGGGATATCGATTGGGTGATCGAACACACTGCCATCCTCCATTTCTGTGGAAGAGACAAACCTTGGAAGGCCGACTATAAAGAAAGATATTCAGGACTTTATAAACACTATGCCCACGTTGCCAAAAATTTACATTAAAAAAATATTCTTATGTAAATAACAGCATCTATTCAGTACACAGACTAGAATAGGCGCTGTTATTTTGTTTATTAAAATATTAACAAAACGTATATCAAAGTGATATCACAATGATATAAAAATGATATAATAGAAGCATGGCAGACAAAACGATTGCATTAAGATTAGACAAAGATTTATACGACCGGATAGCAGAGGATGCCAGCCGTGACAATCGTAGTATCAACAACTATATCGTCACCAAATTAAGCGAAGCAGTCCCAACCAATAACCTCGAGCAACGCCAAATCGTCGGATCTATCGTGAAGGGGGATAAGATCAACATGGCAAATGATCTGATCGAAGTCAAAGGAATCTACTATCGCTATGACCTGTTGGCAAACGATGCTGTCAACGACGCCAGAAATTACCAAGTCATCAAAGCCAACGGCAACATCCTCACCATCCAAGAAATAAAATAAGAAGAAGGCGCAACAATGTTAGGATTTAAAGTAGTACGTCAAAATCATGTCGGCTTAGTCGAGACCCTCGGGAAATACCGCCGCGAAGTCAGAGCCGGATTAAATTTTTACGTCCCAATTTTTCAGAAAATCAGAATCGTGGACCTGGCAATGATACCGCTAGCCCTACAAGGTTATTCCGTTATTACCAAAGATAACGCCGAGGTACAAACCAACGTCACTTTAAATTATCACGTCACAGACGCCAGAAAATTCGAATACGAAAACAGCAATTCCGTTGAATCAATGGTCCAATTAGTCCGTGGACACTTACGAGACATCATCGGTAAGATCGACTTAAATGAAGCCTTAGGTTCAACCTCGAAAATCAACGCCGATTTAGCCTTTGCTATTGGAGATTTAACCAACACTTACGGCATCAAAGTCGACCGTGTCAATATCGACGAGTTAAAACCATCAGCATCAATCACTGAATCAATGGAGAAACAAATCCGAGCCGACCGTGAAAAGACCGCTGCCATCGCTAAAGCTAACGGTGAAGCCAGAAGTATCGAAATCGAAACCAAAGCCAAAAACGACGCTACTGTTTCTACAGCTAAAGCCGAAGCTGCCGCCACAATCGCCAGAGCTGATGCCAAAGCTTATGAAATCAAGAAACTAAACGAAATGTTAGCCTCAGCTGATAACAAATACTTCACCGCCCAACAAATTCAAGCTTTTGCCAATTTAGCCGATTCACCAACCAATACTGTAGTTATGGATAAAGATTCAATCGGCAAGTTCTCCGAAATACCAGTTACAGCACAAGTAATGAATCAGATGAGTAATAAATAATTAAATAAAACTTATATCAAACAAGAATAAACCATTAAGACCAATACAATTGCGAAACGTAAGGCCATCCATTATAATATGGATGTAACCGAAAAGAGACCACAGGAGGGTAAGTCCCGTGATCTCAATCATGACATCGAATAGTTTTGGTGATGGGCTAATCCTTTGGATTAGCCTTTTTGAATATCCAATAAGCAATCGCATAAAGAATCGATGCAACGCCCAATTGGACTAAGAACTCTGAGAGTTCATTCAAGACTCACCGCCACGCATCCTTTCACTCATAGTTAACCCTCCATTTCACCAAAGTTGACCGAGGGGGTACAACTGTTCGTTTATGAAAGCCACTAAGCCAATGAAGATAACTACTCTCCAAAAACATGACTATACTTTGATTATAATGGGCTTTATAGCTTAGCACTATTCGAATTCAGTATATTGAAAAACAGATTTCCTTATAAAAGATCAATCCTGCTGATTGGTCTTTTTTTCTATGCCAAAATAAAATTCTTGACTATATGTCTATATCGACATATACTATTAATTGTCGATAACGACATAAGGAGACACTTAAACATGGAAAAAACATTTAAAACTTTAGAAGACTTTTTAGGAACACACTTTATTTACACTTACGATAACGGTTGGGAATATGAATGGTACGCCAAAAACGACCATACCGTTGACTACCGCATTCACGGTGGCATGGTTGGTGGCCGCTGGGTGACTGATCAAGAAGCTAACATCGTCATGTTGACAGAAGGCATCTACAAAATTTCTTGGACCGAACCAACTGGAACCGACGTGGCACTCGATTTTATGCCTAACGAGAAGAAACTCCATGGAACCATCTTCTTCCCAAAGTGGGTTGAGGAACATCCAGAAATAACTGTCACATATCAAAATGAACATATTGATTTAATGGAAGAGTCACGCGAAAAATACGAAACTTATCCAAAACTAGTTGTCCCAGAATTTGCTAACATCACTTACATGGGTGATGCTGGACAAGACAACGAAGACGTTATCAGTGAAGCACCATATGCAGGGATGCCTGACGATATAAGAAATGGTAAATATTTCGATAAAGACTATAACCGAATCAAAAAATAGATTAGAATGGTATACGTGGATGACGTATATCATTTTTTTGGAGGAATTATGCCTAAGAGACGGATATTGCCGTACGTATTGCTCGGTTTAATAAATAATAAGGGAAAATTGTCAGGATACCAAATCAGCCAAGAATTCAAAAATGAAGTTGGCGAATTTTGGCATGCCTCACATAGCCAGATCTATCCCGAACTAGCTCGCATGAAAACAGACGGCTGGCTAGAGGATGAAGACGATGGTAAATCGACCTACTATTTGATAACCAAATTAGGACAATCCACTTTACGAGCTTGGTTGGCAGAACCCTTGAATGACGACGACAATCTATTTTCTCTAAAACTGTACTTTATCCGTGATCAAAGAGATCCCTTGATGGAACACTTACTCACTCAGGAACTCGCAATTAATCAGGACAAATACGCTCATTTACAGAAACGCTTGGAAACTGTCTTCTTTGATGAGCAACAAATAAGCGAAAATTATGGCCACTATTTGATTTTGACACGGGCTATCGAACGCGAAAAAAATCATATTGCTTGGCTCCAGAATAATCTCAAAAGACTTGTCTAGTACAGGTCTTTTTTGCTTGGAAAAATTTAACTCTCTTATAAAGATACTAATAATAGGAAGAAACACGACAAAATTAATGAAGAATTTCACGAAGAAATGTCGAAACGTATGTCATTGTACATGTCATTTGTAGTGCATAAAGCATTTTTAGAGTACAGCGTAATTTGCTATTTTATTAGATGTGGGATTTTGAAAAAGAAAATTGACCAAGATATTTTATAGCCATCACGCATATCTGATTTAACTTGAAGATTCGTATATTGAGGTTGAAAACTCAACAGGGTAGAATAAAACTCCGAGTAAAAGTGCAAATACTTGATTTTTTCGAGTAAACGTTACCAAAATGTTAAATTTTTCAAGATTTATTGTTCCAAAAGAACAAGTGGACTATACTTTTTATACATGCTTTAATAAGCTGGGATTTTTATGTATATAATTTATAATAATTTTTATATATTCGGAGGACGAAGTGGAATCAGAACAAACAATTAGTATGATGCAAATTGTCGGCATCCTACGCAAACATATAAAAGCAATTTTGGGGACAACAATCGTTGTGACATTAGCCGCAGCGTTTCTTACTTTTTTTGTAATGACGCCGAAGTACAGCGCTACCACACAAATTTTAGTAAATCGTAAATTGTCAGAAGACATGCAATCAGCACAATTTCAACAAGTTCAGGCTGACGTTCAGATGATTAGTACTTATAAAGATATCATTACTAGTCCTACTGTTTTAAAGAGCGTTAATAAAGAAGTTAAATCTTATCCTGGATATCCAGGGTCTATGAGTTCACTGAAAGATTCTTTATCGATAAGTAATTCTCAAAATTCACAAGTTTTTTCAGTTACTGCAAAGTCAACTGATGCAGGTACGGCGGCAGCCATTGCAAATTTAACAGCAAAAATTTTTAAGAAAAAAGTTGTTAAAATAATGAGTGTTAATAATGTATCAATTGTTTCAGAAGCAATTACAAATACAAAGCCGGTTAGCCCTAGAAAGACTTTAAATATTTTGGCTGGTATTGTATTAGGAATGGTCTTAGGTGTGGCATTAGCATTTATTCGTGAGTTAACCGATAGAACCGTAACAAATGAAACATTCTTAACGGATGATTTAGGACTAACAGCTTTAGGTACAGTAACAGAAATTGATCAAAAGGATATTGAAAGAACTGTTGAACACAAGAAATTTCAATCTAAATTGAATACTCATAATTCAGCAAGAAATCATAGAAGGGTTTAGGAACATGGGATTATTTAAAAAGAAGACAACTAAGTTAGATAATTATAGTTTGAAACATGGTGTCGGTTTGATCACATATGATGATCCTACTAGTACTATTGCCGAACAATTTAATACAATTAGAACTAATATTCAATTTTCATCAGTTGATAAGAAACTTAATTCAATTTTGTTTACTTCTTCTGCACCTTCTGAAGGCAAGTCAACGGTAAGCAATAATGTTGCAGTAACTTGGGCTAAACAAGGAGAAAAAGTTGTATTAGTTGATGCTGATCTTCGTCGTCCAACAATTCATAAGACATTCAATGTAAGCAATCGTGTCGGTTTATCAAGTTATTTACTGGGAAATGCATCATTTGAAGATATCGTTCAACCTACAATGGTTGAAAACTTATATGTAATTACTAGTGGTCCAATTCCACCAAATCCATCAGAACTTTTAGGTAGTATGAGAACTAAAGATTTGATTACACGTCTTGAAGATAAGTTTGGATTGTTAATCATGGATGCCCCACCAGTAAATACTGTTACTGATGCACAGGTTCTTTCAGCACAAATTGATGGGGTTGTTTTAGTCGTACCTCAAGGAATTGCTGAGAAAGCTGGAGTTGCTCACGCTAAGCAATTATTAGATACAGTTCACGCCAATATTTTAGGTGTAATTATGAATCGTGTTACAAAACAAAAGTCACAAGGCTATTATGGTGGATACTATGGTGGTTATTATGGCGGATATTATGGAGCTGATAAAGAGAAATGAAATTAATTGATTTGCATTGCCACATATTGCCAGGCGTTGATGATGGTTCCAAAGATATGCAGATGTCATTAGATTTGGCTAGGGCAGCTGTAGATCAAGGAATCACTAATAGTCTGGTTACTCCCCACCATATGGATGGAGAATATACTAATCATAAACAAGATGTGATTAGAAAGACTGATGAGTTTCAACAAGCTTTAGATAAAGAGGGAATACCATTAACTGTATTTGCTAGTCAGGAAGTTCATCTGACTGGCGAATTAATGAATGCAATTGCACAAAATGACGTATTATTTATGGATGAAACCAATCGATATTTACTTTTAGAATTACCACACAGTGGGGTTCCAGAGTATACAGCTGATATGATATTTGATTTAACAACTAGAGGCATTACACCAGTTATTGCCCACCCAGAAAGAAACCATGGTTTTCAAGAAAATCCTGATAAGATTTATGATTTTGTTAGAATGGGATGTTTAACGCAGTTAACTAGTAGTAGCTATTTGGGTGTTTTTGGTAAGCATGTGCAAGAATTAACCGAGAATATAATTAAGGCAAATTTGGGTTTTGTTTTTTCCTCGGATGCACATAATTTTAAAGGACGTAGGTATTTGATGAAAGAAGCCTTTGAGAAGCTAAAGAAAGAAGAGGGAGTTCGTAAAGCTGAACTGTTCAATTTGAATGCAAGAAGTGTTATTAATGGTGAAGACGTGGAAAATGTAAGTTTTATTAAAATATCTAGTTTATCAAAGAAAAGAAAAAAGTTTTGGTTGTTTTAGAATGATGAAGTGCAACAGAAAAGTTAGACAAAATTATATTTTTTAAATTACTAAGGTATGTTCCCTGTATTCACGGGGGGACATACCTTTTGTTTT
>NZ_JAYKTX010000005.1:0-192977 GCF_036913615.1 Companilactobacillus miaonis
AAACAAAAGGTATGTCCCCCCGTGAATACAGGGAACATACCTTAGTAATTTAAAAAATATAATTTTGTCTAACTTTTCTGTTGCACTTCATACCGCATTTCTAGTAATGTCTTCTCTTTTTTATAAATTTTACTAACTAAAATTCAAAGAATCGTAACTTATTCAGACAATAAATCAGTCCAACACTTACCGCCAATAAATGTAGTATCCCACTTTGAATTCAACAAAATATTGCATAGAGCTGACCTCTAGTCTGGAGCAACAGCTCTGGGAAATGCTCAGATGTGAAATTCTTGTTGGCGATTTATCGATTATAAGAAGGCCAATCTTGGAGCCAATTCCCGGGCCTGGAATTGGCTTCAAGTTGTGTCCACATCGTTCTGCGTTTCCCAGAGCTGTTGTGGAGGACGGTATCTAACCACCACCCAAACTACAGAACAAAAACTACTTTTATCTAACTTGCTCAATAAAAGTAAATTTATCTTCATCAAATGTTAATTTCAAAATTGCACAATTATGGAAGCTGACATTTTCGATAATTTCTGCCATTGGAATTAAGGCTTTTAGGAAACGGAACATTACTGCTCCGTGGCTGACCATCAAAACCTTTTGACCGTCAGGAATTTCTGTCATCACTTCAGTAAAAGCTTTGACAACTCGATTTTGAAAGTCAGTAGCAGATTCGCCACCGAATTGAACGAAAAAGTCATAATAAGATTTTTCAGCGTAATAAGTCTTTGGTAATAACGTTTCGTTTTCACCTTCAAATACGCCAAAATCCCATTCCCTGATTCCTTTTAGACGTTGATATGGTTGGTCTGTTACTAATTCTAAGGTGTCGCTAGCACGTTCTTGGGTCGATGAAAAACATTGATCGAAGTGGTAGTCGTGTTCACGTAAGAATTCACCGGCTGCTTTGACATCAGCAATCCCTTTAGCCGTTAATGATGAATCACATGCCCCTTGGACCTTTCCTAGTTTGTTAAACAAAGTTTGTCCATGGCGCATCAAGTATAAAGTTTTCGTGAACTACGTCGGCACTAAAGTACCGAGCTTCTAGGAACATTCCATACTTGCCAACTAGCATTTCAACCAGTTGATAGAGGTTAGAACTATTTTACTAAGGCTTGTTCCAAGCCATTATTTAATATATTTTTACTTGCATTGATGTCACGATCATGATGAATACCACAACTAAGGCAATCCCATTCTCTAATATCTAAACTGTGTTTACCATCATCGTAACCACAATTTGAACAGATTTGACTAGTTTTGAATGGATTAACAATTAGAAGTTTCTTTCCATACCATTCGCATTTGTATTCAAGCATTAGTCTTAATGCTCTCCATGATTGATTAGCAATAGCACGTGATAGTTTATGATTACCAAGAAGATTTTTGGTTTTCAAATCTTCAATAACAATCAAATCATTATTTTCAACTAATTCACGAGTAATCTTATGGAGATAGTCTTTTCTTTGATTAGCCACTTTCTCACTGTACTTGGCGACCATCAATTTGGCTTTTTGATAATTAGAGTATTGATTCAATGGTTTGGAGTTTACTAGACCATATTTCTTCTTCTGTTGGATGTCTTTTAAAGCAAGTGTACGTCTTCTAGCTAACCGTTTCTCCCAGTAATATTTCTTTTTGGCAAGTTTCTTATCAAAGCGGATAGTTTTATACTTATCTCCATCTGAACAGATAATTAAGTCTGAGACCCCCATATCAAGGCCAACAACGTTATTGTTTTTTGGCAATTGAATTACATCTTCATCGACTGTCAAAATAGCGTAATATTTACTAGTTGATGATTTACGAATAGTCACGTACTTGATGATATTGGGGATAGTTTTTTTGTTCTTATATTTTATTACTCCAAGTTTAGGTAGCTTAATGTAAGAATCATCAATAATTTCAATATTGTTATTAACAAATTTACATTGATAACTTTGTTTTGGGAACTTCTTACTTTTAAAACGAGGGAATTTACGCTTCTTACTAAAGAATCCCTTATATGCTTCAAACAAATTTTTGTTAGAAACTTGTAAGCTAGTGCTTTCGGCTTTCTTTAACCAAGTGTGTTCCTTTTTGAAAGTTGTTAAAATATAGTTCAATTCAAATGCTTTCAAAGATTTCAAATCAGGATTATTTTCATGACGTTTGATCATCATGTCTAACATATTGTTCCAAACAAAACGATTAGCACCAAAGTTGTATTCAATCAGTTCCTTTTGGTAACCATCTGGATAAATACGTAGTTTGATACCCTTTAAGACCATATGAACTCCCTCCCATGATTTGATATCGTAATTATATCACACGAAGGGAACATATGTTTGTAAAAACACTTAAAATTGCATAAATCATTGATTCATCACGGCAATAAATTGCCATGTTTTCTCAATTAGCGATTTTTATAAAAAATTTCTCCCTCAATAATTTACACTTTGTAGCATACGCGAAATTAATTTTGAAAACCACAAATAGAGAACGATTTTCCCGTATTTATTCAATAACATTAATTGTTGATAAATATTTAAATTTTTCACCATTAAAAGAAAATTTTAAAATCGAACAATTCTTTAAATCGACATGATTTACAATCTCTGATAGTGGAATCCAATTCTTTAAGAAGAGATAAATCGAAGCGCCGTGACCTACGACCAAAACTTGTTGATGGTCCTCTTTTTGCATGATTTTTGTTAAAACTGATACCATTCTGTCTTGCACCGCATCAGCACTATCACCGCCATATGGAACAAATGCATCACCAACCGAACCAATTTTTGGATCGTATTTAGGATTGACGTACTGATCCTCACCTTCAAACAGGCCAAAATTCCATTCTTTTAAACCTTTTAGACGCTTATAAGACTGATTTGTAATTAGTTCCATCGTGTCGGATGCACGTTCTTGCGTCGATGTGTAGGCGTGATCGAATTTAAGATTATTGTCTTTAAAGTATTGCCCCACCTTTTTCGCATCAGCTATCCCTTTATCCGTTAATGGCGAATCACAAACTCCTTGAATTTTTCCTAACTTGTTAAAAAGAGTTTGTCCATGGCGCATTAAATATAAGTATTTAGTCATTCTCATTCATCTCTATCGTATTTTGATAAGTAAAAACACCTTTATCATAGGTAAATTTCAAAACAGCACAGTTTGAAATATGCAAATGCTTTTGCTTTACCCATTTCAAAACAAACATGTGAATTGCTCCACCGTGACTGACTGCCAAGATATTTTTATTTTCAGGTTGTTCCATGATTTCAGTTAAAGTTTGATTCATCCGCTTTTGGACATCAATTGCATCCTCGCCACCATAAGGCACAAAAAAATCAGCATACGATCCTGCTTTAACGTCTGGCTTGGGATTCAAACGTTCACTTTCACCTTCAAAAACACCAAAGTTCCATTCTTTGAGACCTTTTAAACGTTTATAAGGTACATCAGTTACTAGTTCCAAAGTATCACTGGCCCGCTCTTGAGTTGATGAATAAGCGTGATCAAATTCTATTTTTTTATTTTTTAAGAGTTGTCCCATTTTCTTAGCGTCATCAATTCCTTTTTGAGTTAATGGCGAATCGCAGGCCCCTTGAATCTTCTGTAACTTGTTAAATTGTGTCTGTCCATGACGCATAAGATACAAAGTTTTAGCCATTTAATTTACCCTTCCTTTTAACAAATTATTAAAATTATCTCGATAAATTTTTTGTCGTTGTAAATCAGAGATGTCCATTTGATTAATCGCTGAAACAATTTCTGAAGTATCACCATTTGGCATCACGGCAAACGGAGCATCTGTTCCAAACAACATATGATTCTCACCAAAGAAATCAAAAGCTAACTCTAAAGCTTTAGTATTACCCAAAATAGCCGTATCAACGTAAAATTTTTTAAAATCTAAATATTCTTGTTGGGTCATCGTATGTTTGATCCTGCCGGCAAAAAATGGAACCATTGCTCCAGCATGATGCACGATAATTTTTAAATTTGGATACTTTTCAAAATATTTTGCCTTAACAATTTGATACATCGCTTGGGTCAACTCATATTCCCAGCTGAATGTTAAATTGTTGTCACGCTTGGTGGAATCGAAGACTGGATGTAACCAGATTGGCAAATTTAGTTGTGCTGCTTTTTCAAAAATGCTTTCAAATTCTTTATCAGCAATTGATTTGTCCAAAGCTCGAGTAAATAATTGAACCCCAACGAATTTATCTGTTTGAGCAATTTTATCCATAATTTTCATTGCCTGAGGCAAATTGTTCATCGGTAACATTCCCACTGCGGCTTCAAAAATATCATCATTTTTTTGAACTATTTTAAGTAATTCTTCATTGGCATCACTACACAATTGAGCTGTAAGTTTTGTGTCAGAATAGTAATCTTCAGGATTGAGATTGACGTTTGAAATAATTTGTTTAACATCGTTGGGAAAATTTTGATGACGCAATTTTAAATCCGTCAGTGAAGGAATCTGCAAAAAAAGATTTTTCTGAATAATATCAGGAAAATCTTGCTTCATCTTCTTTAACAAATTTGCTGGTAACACATGTGCAAAGACATCTAATTTTAGATCCATGATGGTTTATCTCCGTCTGTATTTGGTTTATTTAAGCCAACGCTTTCACCTATATGTGTATCCGGTTGGTTGATCAACTTTATTACAAAATCAGCAATACTTTTTCTAGAAACTTCCGTTCCTTTAAATGGTTCTCCTTTTTGAGTCGTTTCATAATCAATTTCATTTTTATTCGACATCCAAGCAGGACGAATCATTGTATAATCTAAATCGGAATTTTCAATTAATTGTGCTGACTTACGAAAACCAGGTAAATAATCTGCAATGGCTTTTTCATTCCAGTCACCAAATTTACCAGGAACTTCATGATAAGCTCCTAAAGAACTAATAAATATTAATCTTTTCTTATTGGCTTTATCCATAGCTTTAATAATACTGTCTGTCATATTGGCTAGGTCTATTCCACCAACATTTGAATAAACTAAATCCACATCAGACATTATTGCTGCTAACTTATCAGTATCCAAAGTATCTCCTTCAACTAATTCTACTTGAGAATTATCTTGATACTTGTTTAATCGACTACTGTTACGCAAAAATAATTTAAGTTGAATTTTTGAATTTTCTAATAATTTTTTGGTTACGATTTGGGCGGTTTGACCATATGCGCCGACGATTAAAATTTTTTTCATTAATTTTCTCCTAACGTGTAAAATCGTTTTCTTGTTTCGTAAAGGCACCAACCAATTTATGTGGTAAATAAGGTGCTTCCAAATATTGAACATCTTCTGGTGACAATTTAACGTTTATCGCATCAACTGAACTTGCCAAATGATCTGGATTGGTAGCACCGATGATTGGAGCTACGACTGATTTCTTTTGTAATAGCCAAGCGATTGCCACTTGTGCCATCGTAATATGATGTTTTTGTGCTACTTCATTAACACGTTTAACAATCTCCATGTCATTTTCTTCAGCGTGATCGTATTTACTTTCCGCTACTTTGTCAGTTTGAGCACGTTTGGTTTTGCCTGTCCAAGTTGGACGGGTCAAGTGACCTGATGCTAAAGGACTGTACGGTGTCACAGCAATATTTTCATCTTCACAAAGTGGCAACATTTCTCGCTCTTCTTCACGATACAATAAATTTAAATGGTCTTGCATGGAAACAAATTCGGTCCAATTGTGAGCTCGAGCCACTGCTTGGGCCTTTTCAAACTGCCAAGAATACATTGCTGATGCTCCAATGTATCTTGCTTTACCGGATTTAACAACATCATGCAAAGCTTCCATTGTCTCTTCGATGGGTGTGTTGTAATCCCAGCGGTGAATAATGTACAAGTCGACATAATCCATATCAAGCCTTTTTAAGCTCTTATCAATCTGCGTCAAAATTGCCTTGCGTGACAGTCCATGTTGATTTGGTTGATTTGATTTTGTAAAAAATACTTTTGTCGCTACCACTACTTCATCCCGATTGGCATTATTTTTCAAAGCCTGACCAAGATACTTCTCACTGTCACCGTAAGAATAAATATTTGCTGTATCAAAGAAATTGATTCCTAGATCAAGAGCTTTTTGGACAACTTTTTCACTCTTATCAAAGTCGATTGCCCAAGGGAAATTTCCACTTGTTGGATCTCCAAAACCCATTGTTCCTAAACAAATTCTCGATACATCTAGACCTGTTTTACCTAATTTTGAATACTCCAAAATAATTACTCCTTTACTACATATTTTGTTCCCATTCTCTAGTTGTGTTGACTTCAGTTTTATCGCCTAATAAATCTAAATAAGCTACTTCTTCATCGCTCAAAGTGACCGTTGAAGCCTTTTTAGCATCTTCAATATGCTTAACTTTAGTAGCACCAATAATTGGAACGGTTCCTTTAGCAATAGCCCAGGCACTAGCAACTTGAGCAACATCTAAATCATGTTTTTGAGCAACTTCGTGCATCCCATTGATCAAGTTTTCTAACTTATCTAATTTATGATTATAAACACTAGCTCGTTCACTGTTTTCTGGGAAAGGATGTTGCGTGTCATATTTTCCAGATAAAGCTCCTTGTTCCAACACCATATAGGAGAAGAAAGTAATTCCATTCTCATTACAATAATCAATGATTCCTGCTGTTTCTGAAGTTCTATCTAACAGACTGTAATGATTTTGCACAGCGGAGATCTTCAAGCCCTCAGCTTTCAAAATTTCATTAGCTTGTTTAATTTCAGCTAAATTGTGGTTTGAAACACCAATGTATTTGATCTTGCCACTCTTTGCCAAAGGAATGATTGCTTTCGTCCACTTTTCAACATCGGCATTGTTATGAATCCAATAAATATCAATATCTGCACTATTTAATCTCTTAATGCTACCTTCAAACATATTTTCAACTGCTTTATCAGTTCCATCAGCGATTTGTGGTGTAAATTTAGTTGATAAAATCACCTTTTCACGACCAATATCTTTAACAAACTCACCTAAAACTTGTTCGGAAGCTCCGTTATTGTAGACAGCGGCTGTATCCCAAAGATTCAAACCTAATTCCATTCCTTTATCAAAAATTGGTTTTAAATCTTTAGCAGTCAAACTGTTACCAAAAACTTTGTTGGAAGTCGTATCTCCACCCCAAGCCCAAGTTCCTAGTGCGATTTTTGGTAAATTTAAATTCTTTTGCATTTCATTCATTTTTACTATCTCCTGTTTTTAATTCATGTCTTAAGTAGTCGATTCTTTCTAACTGTTTCTCCTGAAAGTGAATCTCATCTAGCTTTGATTTACGTTTTTGGTTTAAAAATTCTACCCGTTGTGCTTTAGAATTAGGAACTTCTAATAGCAAACGCATGTATTTCTCGATTTCCTTATTTTTAAAACCAATATCGTGTAAAGCCATAATCGTGCTGAGGCGTTCAATATCTTGCTCATCATATTGCCATTCACCCATGACGATTTTGACGACATTGCATAAGCCCCAAGATTCATATTCATTTAAAATTCGAATCGGTATATTATACTTTTTACTGACTTCTCTTTTATTCATAATTGATTCCTCAAAAAAATATGGCTGCTCCTTTACGGAACACCCATATTATTACGCGCTTTTTAAGAAATGTATAATGCTTATTATTGATTATCTGAAATACCTTCAAGGTATTTCTTAGCAAATTCAATAAAGGTGGTGATTGCTTTTGAAGAAGCCACATCAGCTTTCCAAGCCAGAACTGAGCTGTACTCTAAAGTTGGTTTCAATGGTACAAAGGTCAAACCATCGTATTTAGCCTCCAAGTTTAAACCTAAGGCAATGCCAAGACCACGTTTGACTAAAATTGCGGAATTATAAAGTAAATTATAAGTTGAAACAAATTTAACTGATTTAGCATAACGACCTAACCAATGATCAATTTCGTTTTGCATCGATTGACTTCGAGACATAATCAGGTCTAATCCTTTCAAATCCTTTGGAGTAATAAAATCTTTTTTGGCTAATTCCAGTTCATTTGGAATCAATGCACCCCAGTTTTCACTTTGATGCAGCCGTACAAAATCAAATTTACTCGTATCGACCGGCTCAATAAAAATACCCATATCAAGCAAACCTTGTCCCATCCCAAACAAAGTATCGCGTGCATTGCCACTTTGAATATTAAAGGTGACCAAGGGATATTTGTGATGAAAGGCGACAATCAAATCACCCAATTCATTCATTCCGCGTAACTCACCAGTTCCAATTGAGATCTCACCAGTTAATTCAGTCTTATCAGACGACATTTCATCGAAGATCTTTTCACTAAGTTGACGCATCTCTTCAGCTCGACGACGCAACAACATTCCATCTTCGGTTAAAGTAATTTTATGACTTTGACGAATAAACAGTTTCGTGCCTAATTCTTCCTCTAAAGCCGCAATTTGTCGGGAAAGTGTTGGCTGACTAATGTGCAAGATGTTGGCGGCACGCGTGATATTTTCTTCCCGAGCAATCATCAAAAAATAGTTTAAAACACGTAGTTCCATAATTTCCTCCCTACAAAAAAAGACTACCATCTGGCAGTCTAATTAGGATATAGCAACCCTAATGGTGTGACAGTTCCTCATATCTTTGCATCCAAAGATCAACGTAGGCCTGTGAAAACGGACCTTTTCCTTTATCGATCCAATCAATTAAAACGTCGACATTATCATGTAAAATCGTATCTATTTCAGGTGGATAATTCCACATCTTGCTATGTGCCGCATATTCATCAACATCGAGCAAGCGTTTTTCACCATCTGGAAAAACTTTAACATCTAAATCATAATCAATATATTTGATGGCTTCTTTATCTAAAGCAAACGGTGTGGCCAAATTGCAGTAATAAGACACTCCACTATTTCTAATCATAGTAACGATATTAAACCAATACTTTTTATGAAAATAGACTAAGGCGGGTTCTCTAGTTACCCAACGACGTCCATCTGCTTCTGTGACAAGAGTATTCTCATTACAACCGATAATCTCATTTTCACTTGTCTTTAACACCATTGTTTCACGCCAAGTACGATGTAGGTGACCATCATGCTTATAACTCTGGATTGCTACGTAATCCCCTTCTCTAGGAATCTGCATAACTTACCCAGCTTTCTGAACTTAAAAATTCATCCAAAAAAAGTATAACAGAGCTGTGAAACGATTAAAAGATAAACAATCACAGATTGGCGTCGAGAACTCGCTTGATCTCGTCGTAATGATAACCTTTGGTCATTAAATAATTTATTAATTTGGCAGGGGTATCATAACGATGTTTAACTTTGACGATCATTTTTTGTAATTTGATCAATTCTTCATCTTCGTCCACCTCTAAGTGCAAGTCTTTGATGGCTTGGTTAGTGATTTCCCCATCAAATCCTTTTTGATAAAGACTTTGCTTAACTTTGGTCAACATTTGTTGAAACGAAGCCCGTTTTTGTTTACGAACTTGTTTTTTGGCAAATTCAACGGCATTCTCCAACAAAATATCTTGGTCGATCTCACTGATTTTATTCTGAATAATATCGTTAGGAACGCCTTTTTTTACTAATTTTTGTTGAATGATTTTGGGACCATTAGCAGTGGTCCGCAATTGGGTGTTGATAAAACTTTTGGCATAGTTGTCGTCGTCTAAATAGTGCAATTCTCGTAAACGTTGCAGTGTCGTTTCGACGGCATCTTTGTGATACTCCTTCTTATATAAATAATCTTTAATTTCTTTTTCAGTCCGCAATTGATAACTCAGAAAATTAACCGCATCACCATAAGCTTTGTTAACATTCTCTCGATCTTGAATTTCTTTGACTTGTTGATCAGTCAATTCAACATCTTTCATCAAGCGAAATTCAATTAAAGTTGTTTCCGCTACTGGGAAAGCATATTTACCGTCAAGATAAACATTGTAGCGTCCCTTACGTTTTTGGGCTTGGATTTTCGTAATTTTTGACAAAATATTATTACCTCACATGTTATACTCAAGTGTAAGTTTATCGCAAAAACAATCAAAGGAAAAATTATGGATACAAATATAACTCAAGAATTAAAAGTTGGCGACAAGTTTCCGCTGACTATCAAACGCATTGGAATCAACGGTGAAGGTATTGGTTTTTTCAAGCATGTCATCGTTTTTGTTCCTAAAGCTGTTCCTGAAGATGTCATCGTTTGTGAAGTCACTGAGGTACATCCCCGCTTTTTAAATGGTCGCATTCACAAAATCAGACAAGCTAGTCGCTTCAGAAACCCTGACGTTCCTGCTTTAGCTAAAGAAGTTGGCGGTTTAGATTTTGCTCACATTAAGTATGCAGATCAATTGAAATTCAAGGCAGACATTCTCCGTGAATCCCTTGAAAAATATAAGCCATTTGCTTATGACAAATACATGATCAGACCGACTGTCGCTTCCGTTCAACAAGAAAAATATCGTAACAAAGCTCAATTTCCAATTCAAGAAATTGACGGTGAAATCCGTTGTGGCTTGTACAAAACCGGTACTCAAGAGTTAGTCGATTTGCCAGAAATGCCAACGCAAATGGATTTAACTATGTCAGCCATCAGAAAAATCGTTCAAATGGTCAAAGACTTAGAAATTCCTGTTTTCAATCCTAAAGAAAAATCAGGAATCCTCAGCATGATCGTCATTCGTGAATCAGTCGAATTCAATCAACTACAGGTAACTTTCATCACCCGTTCACCAAAATTTATCAAAGAGCATCAATTGATTGAACGAATTCAAAAAGAAATTCCCGAAGTCAGCTCAATCTCACAAAACATCAATAAAGCAGACCAAGGCGCTGTTTGGGGAGATGAAACAAAATTACTCTGGGGTGACAAATACTTACAAGAAGACATCAACGGCTACTTGTTCAACTTATCTCCACGGGCCTTTCTCCAATTGAATTCACTCCAGACGGATAAGCTGTATGACTTAGTAAACCAAGCTTTAGAACCTAATCAACGAGATATTTTACTGGATGCTTACTGCGGTGTTGGAACAATCGGTATTACGATGGCTAACACTGTCAAACACGTTTACGGAATTGAAATCATTCCCGAAGCAATCGAAGACGCCAAGCAAAATGCCAAACTAAATGAAATTGACAACGCCGATTATTATGTCGGTTCAGTAGATAAAATTTATCCACAATTGTTGAAAGATGGTATCAACGTCAATTCAATCGTCGTTGATCCACCAAGAACAGGTTTGGAAAATAGTTTGATTACAACTTTGGTGCGTAACCCAGTGGAAAAATTAGTTTACGTTTCATGTAATCCTTCAACACTCGCTAAAGATCTAGTTAGATTGACCGATAGATATCGTGTGATCTATTTACAACCAGTCGACATGTTCCCACAAACACCACATGTTGAAACAATTGTTAAGTTGATTAAGAGATAATTTAGTCTTGAAATCATCTTAAAATCACAATACGCTAATTGGATAAATAAAATCTCGATTAACGTATTTTTTTAACAAAACAATTAGCTTGATACGAACTTTTTTCATAACTATTTTCCACCAATTTAAATGTAATTTAAGCGTCACTTATATTAAAATTACGAAAAATAGTTCTCACTTTTTTTATAAAAATTAAACAATATTGATTGAAGAAAATGGGATTTTCATTTATAGTCTAGCTAGACATTGCTTTTAGTCTTCGAGAATAACGGGACATTAATTTAGAATATTATTCATTAGTATGGTTGTCTCCGAAAACAGCGGGACGTTAATTTAGAATACTGTTTAGCAAAAGAGCACCTCCTAACATTGGAGATGCTCTTTTTGTGTTTGAATTTAATTAATTCTGTGTCAATATTTAGGTAAACATTTAAGCGGAGGGATTCATCATGGAAGAAAACGAATACGACAATAGCGATTTTTTCAAAGCCTACAGTAAATTTCCACGTTCAGTCGAAGGCTTAAAGGCGGCTGGCGAATGGCCAACTTTTCAAAAAATGTTGCCCGATTTCACAAACAAACGCGTTCTTGATGTGGGTTGTGGTTTTGGTTGGCACGATCTTTATGCAGCTCAACATCAAGCCAAATCAGTTTTAGGAATCGATATTTCCGAAAACATGCTACAAGTGGCTCAAGAAAAGAATCACTATGACAATGTCCACTATCAAAAAATGGCAATGGAAGAGATTGATTTTCCTCAAAATAGTTTTGACATTGTCATCAGTTCTCTAGCTTTGCACTACACTCCCGACTTTAACGATATTTGTCAGCGTCTCAAAAAATGCTTAATGCCTGATGGCGATTTTGTTTTCTCGGTTGAACATCCCATTTTTACTGCTTTTGGCAATCAGGACTGGTTTTATGACGAGAATGGAAAAATCACTTGTTGGCCAGTTGACCACTATTTTGCAGAGGGTGAACGGATTGCCAATTTTCTCGATCACAAAGTTGTCAAATATCATAAAACCTTGACTACTTACGTCAACACCTTGATTCAAAACGGTTTTACGATCACTGAATTGCAGGAGCCTACTCCACCGGCACATTTAATGGATGTCCCAGGTATGAAAGATGAATTCAGAAGACCAATGATGTTATTAATATCTGCTAAACTAACCGACTAATTTTTAGATGCACGTTTGAATTGTGTGAACAGCAACGCCACCAAAACAGCCGTAATCAAGCCATTGACCAAGTAAAGTATCTGATAATCAACTATCGCAAAGGCTGAACTGTAAATCAACACGCCGATAGGATTCAAAATTTGTACCATTGTGTACATCAAAGTGTTGACCCGCCCTAGAGCTTTTGCCGGGATAACTTCTTGGACATACGTGAAAACTGGTGGATCTGAAATTGCTCCCACAAATCCAGAAATAAATTCGATAACTACAAAAATTACCAAAGTAGCTTGCGGAAACGCTTTAATCGAAAAACCTAAAGCAAGCAAATTTACTACTGAAAGCCAATAAGTGACCTTTTCAAATTTGAAAACATCTTTGATCTGGACGATCGTAATAATAATCCCGCCAACGAAAACACCAAACGACAAAACTCCTTGAACATTGCCACTCACCGCCGCTGAATATTTGAGGGTGTGAATCAAAACAAATGGAATTCCAATTTGGAGCGAAATGTCAGCTAAATTCAATACCATCGCAATCACTGTTAAAACGACTAACTGGGGTTGCTTTTTTAATACTTCAATTAAATTTATTTTTTCAGTATTTTTGACAACCACCTTTTTAGGAGTCACCGAATCAAAATGAGTCAACCAAGTAATCAACAACGTAAAACTCTCAGCCGCAATTTCGACTAAAATTATCCAAGCAAATGGCACGATGCCAAATAAAAATCCTGCCAAAGGTGCTGCCACGATGCTAGCCATCGATACGCCGGTCGTCTGAATCGAATTAAGCCGCTGAATCGATTTTTTTCCAACAATCTGTGGTGTTGAAGATAAGTAGGTGATTGAAAACAACCGACCAAAAATATTCATCGCGCAAACCAAGACGATTGCGGTATACAAAATGTTGGTTCCCAATGAATAAGCTACTAAATAAAGTAATAACGAAGCAATCAAAAGCGACTCTGCCAACAAAGCCAATTTCTTATGTGAATATTTATCGATCACCTTACCCAAAATTGGTGCCAGTGCTAAGCCAACGATTGGACCGATAAATAAACTAGTCCCATAACCCAAAGCTGAACCAGTTACTTTCAATAATTTCAATGACAAGGAGAAAGAAAAAATTGTTTCCCCTAAAGCATTGATGACCGAAGTACTACCAGCTTTAATCAATTGTAAGTTATCTCGTTCCATAAAAGTCATCCCTAACTAACTTGATTGGCTATGTTATAGCACGTATGGAATCGTAAAATTCGTTAAAATTCTAAGCGGTCGTTTCTTTTGTTTAACTGGTTAAAAATAACAATTGTTCTTTTTTGAGGGTGGTGGTTAAATGCCGCCTTCCGCAACAGCTCCAGACTAAATCCGATTATTTGCTGTTATTTCCGTAAACTATGAAATGGATACTAATTTTATTCATAAAACGACTAAACTAACTTATAATTAAAATTAGATTTTATTACTTTAGATGATAAATTAATTTGCTAAAAAAGAGGATCTTATTAGACCGCAGTAATTGCAGTTTTAATAAGATCCTCTTTTTTAGTTATTACATCTATCTTGAATAGAAAAGCACAAAACTAATAAACATACCCATATCTATTCAAAATAGAACAACTATTCCTAATCAAATGGAAAGCAAATTAATCATAAAAGTGAAATTCAGCCCGAAACAAAAAACTCAATTGGGCTCAGCTCTGAAATTATAGTTAGCGCTTCAGCGCTTACTATAAGGCCAAGCTTGAAGATTTTTTCAGGTTTTGAAAAAAGCTTCAAGTTGTGCCCAGAGCGTTCCAGTCCCAATTGAGTTTTTTGTGGAGGGCGGCATACTACACCACCACCCCAACCTCAAAATCAAATAGTGGTTGAGCCTGTTATCAACTTAACCGGTAAAACATAATTGTTCTCTAACTCGCAATCGTGATCATCGATTCGTTTTAACAACAAATCAATCATCATCGTGACGATATCAGAAATTGGCTGCATGATTGTCGTCAATTCTGGATGATAATTTTGGATGAATTGGGTTCCATCATAACCAACTAATTTAACATCTTCAGGAATCCTCATGCCTAAAGCTTTAGCCTGTTGAATTACTAACAGTGCCGTTAAATCATCAGTACAAAAAATACCATCAACTGCTTTTTTCGACAATAATTCTTTGATCTTCAAACCTTTGATATTCGGTGTTGAAGAAAAGCTAATTTCCATTAAATCAAAATCTAAATTTTGTTTCTTCAAAGTATCTTTAAAGCCAGTCAAACGTTCGCTTGTTGGGCTGTTAGGCCGATTAGCACCTGTAATGATCTCGAGCTTTTTACTACCTGAAAATAACAATGATTGAGCGGCTAATTGACCACCATGATAATTATCAGAACTGACGATTGGAATATTGTCTGACAAGTAACGGTCAAAGGAAATAATTGGTAAGCCGACCTTTTGGTATTCCTCAATTCCCAAATTGTGCGAACCAGCAATTATTCCATCAACACGATTTGCCATCAACATTCGTAAATAATCACGTTCTTTTTCTGAATCACTACCGGCATTGCAGAGTATCATCCGGAAACCTTTTTTAAACAATTGGTCTTCAATTTCTTGAACCATTTGACCAAAGAATGGATTGCTGACGCCTGGCAAGATTACACCGATCAAGTGCGTTTTCTTCCCCTTTAGAGAGCGTGCCAAACTATTGGGTTGATAATTTAATTCCTTCATTGCGGAAAAAACTTTTGTTTTAGTCTTTTCTGACAATGAACCGTAATTATTGATCACCCTTGAAACTGTTGTTGGTGAAACCCCTGCTAGTTTTGCAATATCATCTAAAGTTGCCATATTTTACCTCATTAAAAAATCTTATCCATTCGATGTTGCGTGATGGCCATATTGTTTGCTTCCACAAAAAAGCTTGTCCCATGTGGAAAGATTCGACCGGTGATAACTTTTCGTCCCCCATTGATGTATAGTTCAAAAACGGTATTATCTAAGTACAAATCAAGGGTAATGTTGCGATTTTTCTCGACTTGAGCACTCCGTACAGTCCCAAAATCAGTCGCAAACGCCTCACCCATCTTCGATCGATCAACTAATATTTTACCATTAGTTGCATCTACAATGATTTGTAATTCTTCACCAAGTTCTGTTTTGAGCAAAATTGATCCAGTTGTATTCTTAGCAACTGTTGACGCAATTTTTGTTTGTGGTGAAATTTCTTTTGAGTTAAGTTCTTCCTTAACTAATTGATTATTCTCGACTACTGGTATTTGGTATAACTGATTATCCTCAATTTTTAATTCTTTGATCAAACTGAAACAATTAGCCCAACCTTCGACATCACTTGGGTAAGTGGTATCTGGTAGACCTATCCAGCTAACTATCAGTGCTCGACCGTCTGGTGCATTGAATCCGTGTGTTGCATAAACATCAAAACCCTCATCTAAGTTTTTGATTACACTAGGATTGATGAAACTAAATGTCTCCCAGTCAAAGGCATCCCCAATGACATAGGCATTTGGAAAGACATTTGAGTATTGTAACACATCTGTGTCGATTCCTTGTGGACAAAAGATTAGAACTGGTCGATTATCAACAAATAATAGGTTCGGGCACTCGATCATGTAACCACAATCTTGGTCGGTAAAGTGTAATTCTGTCTTATAAGTCCAAGGTCCAGTCACGTTGGGTGATTGGTAAACTAAAATGTGACCTATATCATCTTTTCTCCGGGCCCCGATTAAACTGTAAAACATTCCGTCGTGTTCAATAATTTGTGGATCGCGGAAATGGTCAGTAAATCCAGCTCTTGGTTCAGAAATTAAGGGTGTAGCGATTTTTTGAATCCGACCTGTTTTATCCATCCAAGCTCCATTTTGTTTAGGATGACGAACCCAGTTTTCATCGCGAACATTGCCGGTGTACATAATAAAGAGTTTATCATCGACAGGCATTGCAGAACCCGAATAGGCCCCGTGGCTGTCTTGTTTATCCCCTGGCAAAAGTGTCGGACCGTGATCTTGCCAATGCACTAAATCCTCTGAAGTTAAATGATCCCAACTCTTTAGACCATGGACCGCTCCATATGGATATGATTGGTAGAACAGGTGCCATTCGTGGTTAAAATATGAGAAACCATTGGGATCGTTCAGCAATCCCGTTTTTGGTTGAATGTGATAGCCTAACCGCCAGTGGGAATTTTTTATGTTTTTTTGAATATCTTTTATTTGATTATTAGGCCATTCTTGATATGGCTTATATCTTAATTTAGTTGTCCATTCATTAATCATAATCTAGCTCATACTTTCTTTAATGCTTCAATTGTAAGCGCTGTTACCATTAAATGTCAATCGTTTAACATTAAAGTAAACATCATAATATTAGCACTTTAACATATTTTAGAATTTAAGATATTTTTCTATTGTCAAACGTTTGACATTTTAAAAAACGCATGTATTATAGAAAGTGTCAAAGCGCTTACATTTAATTTAAGTTTTAGGAGGGAAATACTTATGAAACATGCTGAAGTTGCTGAACGTGTTATTAAATATGTTGGTAAAGATAACTTCCAAGCCGCAGCACATTGTGCAACAAGATTAAGATTAGTGATTAAAGATGAATCTAAAATTGACCAAAAAGGTTTGGATAATGATCCTGATGTTAAAGGAACTTTTGAAACTAATGGTCAATATCAAATTATTATTGGACCTGGTGACGTCGATAAAGTTTACGACGCTTTAATCGCTAAAACTGGCTTAAAAGAAGCTACACCAGATGACATCAAGGCCGTGGCTCAAGCAGGCAAAAAAAAGAATCCTTTAATGGATTTTCTAAAAGTTCTTTCTGATATTTTTATTCCAATTATCCCTGCTCTAGTTGCTGGTGGTTTATTAATGGCCTTAAACAACGTTTTAACAGCTGAAAATCTTTTCATGACTAAATCAGTCGTTGAAGTTTATCCAGGCATTAAAGGTATTGCTGAAATGATTAATGCCATGGCAGGTGCGCCATTTACCTTCTTACCTATTCTCCTTGGCTTTTCAGCCACAAAGAGATTTGGTGGAAATCCTTATTTAGGTGCTGCCATGGGTATGATCATGGTCTTACCATCACTAGTTAATGGTAATAATGTTGCCGCAACCGTTGCCGCTGGCAAAATGACTTATTGGAATATCTTTGGATTTCAAGTTGCTCAAGCTGGTTACCAAGGACAAGTTCTTCCTGTTCTAGCCGTGGCCTTTATCTTAGCTACTTTAGAGAAATTTTTCCACAAACACATTAAGAGTGCTTTTGATTTTACATTCACACCAATGCTTTCAATTATCATTACTGGATTTCTAACTTTCACAATTGTTGGGCCAGTTTTAAGAACTGTCAGTGATGCTCTAACAAATGGCTTAGTTGGTTTAT
Source organism: Companilactobacillus miaonis (assembly GCF_036913615.1). Lineage (NCBI taxonomy): Bacteria > Bacillati > Bacillota > Bacilli > Lactobacillales > Lactobacillaceae > Companilactobacillus > Companilactobacillus miaonis. The sequence continues at coordinate 18,018 of NZ_JAYKTX010000005.1, forward strand.
ACAATACTACTGGTGCTATTGGTATGGGTATCTTTGGTCTGTTTTACTCAGCTATCGTTATTACAGGATTACACCAAACATTCCCTGCTATTGAAACACAACTATTAGCTAATATTGCAAAAACTGGTGGCTCATTCATCTTTCCAGTTGCTTCAATGGCCAACATTGGACAAGGTGCCGCTACTTTAGCTATTTTCTTTGCTACTAAGAGTCAAAAACAAAAAGCTTTAACATCATCTGCTGGTATTTCTGCTTTACTAGGAATCACTGAACCAGCAATTTTCGGTGTTAATTTGAAGATGAAATTTCCATTCATTTTTGCCGCAATTGCTTCAGGAATCGCTTGTGTCTTCTTAGGTATTTTCCACGTTCTTGCTGTTGCTATGGGACCAGCTTCAGTTATTGGTTTTATCTCGATTGCTTCTAAATCTATTCCAGCATTTATGTTAAGTGGATTAATTTCTTTCGTTGTCGCTTTCATTCCAACTTTTGTTTACGCAAAGAAAGTGCTTGGCAACAATACTGATCCTGTTGAAGAACCTGATTCAGAATCAAACGAAATACCCGCCGCAAATGTTAATGATGAAGTTATTGTTGCACCTGTTAGTGGTGTAAGTGAAAGCTTACGTGATGTAAATGATAAAGTGTTTTCTGCTGAAATCATGGGTAAAGGTGTTGCTATCAAACCAAATGATAACCAAGTGGTTGCCCCCGCAAATGGTGTTGTGACAGTTACTTATGATAGTAAACATGCCTATGGTATCAAGACAGATTCTGGTGCCGAAATTCTAATTCATCTTGGATTAGATACTGTTAACTTAAACGGTAAATACTTTACTTCTAATGTTCAAAAAGGTGATAAAGTCCATCAAGGTGATGCTTTAGGTACCTTTGATATTAATGCCTTAAAAGAAAATAATTATGACCCAACAGTTATGCTCGTAATTACTAATACTAATGATTACGATAAAGTAGAACGTTTAAATGTGACAAACGTCAAAGCAGGCGATAAAATCGTTGCCCTCGATCAACCTGCTAAAGGAATAGTTGCCGCAACTGTTTAAAGGAGGATTTTACTTTGCCTATTGAATACGACCAAAAAAACGGTATTTTTCACATCCATAATCACAGAATCAGTTACATTGTTCAAATCCTTAAAAATCGGTATCCAGTACACCGCTACTTTGGCCGTTTTCTACCTCATTTTTATCAGTTAAACTCATTATCACAAGGAAACCATGCCTTTGCCGTTGACACGACAAAGGATTTTCCTTTCTCTATCACTTCTTTACCATTAGAATTTTCAACAATCAGTGATGGTGACTATCATCAACCAGCCTACTTAATTAAGAATGAAAATAATCAACTATTACCTACTTTACAATTTGAGAGTTATTCAATTTCTAATAAGCCAATAAATCCCTCAAATTTTCCAACCAGTGTTTCATCCCACAGTAAAGTTACGACTCTCACCCTTCATTTATCAGATTCCGTAACTAAACTAAAAATGGATTTGAATTACACAATTTTTGAAAATTTAAACATTATCCTTCGTAGCACTACCCTATATAATTTGGGGAATTCAGTTTTAAATGTAGAATCTCTAGACAGTTTGCAATTGAATCTACCAGATAACAATTATTACCGTTTAACCTTAAATGGCACTCATGCTCATGAAGCAAATAAAAACCTTCAAAAAATTGAATCCGGTATTCAAATACAACACACTTTTCGCGGTACCAGCGGACCCCAGCACCAACCTTTTGTTGCACTGATTCGACCAGAAACCAATCAGTTTCAAGGAACTGCCATTGGTACTAGTTTAATTTGGAGTGGCAATTTTGAAGATAGTATCGAAGTTGATCAATATCAACAAACAAGGCTCAAAATTGGTTTAGAACCCACTACTTTCTCTTGGAAGTTGACTCCTGGTCAAAGCCTTCAATCCCCCGAAGCTGCTTTGACTTGGAGTAACAATGGTTACAATGGCTTATCACAAAATTTCCATAATTTTGCTAGACAATTACAACCTCAACAAAAAATTCCTATTGCAATTAACACTTGGGAAAACATGTTCTTCGATATTTCAGAAGAAAAAGTTAGAGGTCTTATACATCAAGCACACAAATTGGGAATTGAAATGATTGTCGTTGATGATGGATGGTTTATCAATCGACACGGAGAGGATGGTCAATTGGGTGATTGGAATGTCGATCAAACAAAATTTCCCCACGGTCTAAAAATTCTTTCCGATGAAGCTCACCAACTTAATATGAAATTTGGCTTGTGGATCGAACCAGAAATGGTCACTACCAATAGTCGACTCTATCAAAACCATCCCGATTGGATTCTTAACTATAACGGACGCATTCCTGTTACAGCAAGACATCAATTAGTACTCGATTTGAGTCAAAGGGTCGTTCGTGAACATTTACTAAAAGTTTTAACTAAACTGATCAAAGATAATAATTTAGATTATATTAAATGGGATATGAATCGACATTTAACTCAGGTTGGCAATAATTGGCTACCCGCATCTCAACAAGGTGAATTGTATTATCGTTATGTACTAGGTTTATATGATTTATTGAATAATTTGCGAAAAGACTTTCCTAATTTGATTATTGAAAATTGTTCAGCCGGTGGCGGTCGTATCGATTTAGGCATATTGTCATATACCAATCTAACTTGGATGAGTGATTTAACCGATTCTTTCGACCGTACAAAGATTGAAGATGGCTTTAGTTATTTGTTCCCACAAAATATATTTAGCAACCATGTTTCAGCTGTACCAAATGGGCAAAACGGCCGGATTACGCCATTGAATTCACGCCTGCAGTTGGCTTCTATTGGCCAATTGGGTTTTGAATTAGCCCTGAGTGATTTAAATGACGAAGATAAACTAAAAATTATTAAAAAAATTAAGACCTATAAAGAAAAATATCGTCAATTTCAAAACGCTAATTTCTATCGTCTGAAGTCTACAAACCAGACTATCTCATGGTTATTAGTCAATCAAGATCAAACAAAAGCATTAATTTTTTATTCATACGGTCTGAATTCAGCAGTTAAAACACCAAGAAATTTACCCTTACATTATCTCGACGACAATCGTGATTATATAATCGACAATCAAAAATATTCAGGCTTTGAATTAAATACGATTGGACTACCGATTGAACCAGCAAAAAAAGATTTTGAAACATTCTTAAAAATAATTGAATAAAATACAATCATAAAAAAGAAGCCGTACTAATGACAAACATTAGTCGACTTCTTTTTAATTTAATTCCAGTAATTTTTTACTTGTAAGTTTATTAAAGAAATAAAGCCCATAATGTATCCAAACTACACTAATCAAGCCTTAGCCACAACAAAATAATTGCCTTCTGGATCCATAAAATTAAAGGTTAACACACCATTAACTTCACTAATCTCACCAGCGCTTAAAATATCGTCATGCAATCGGTCAAAATTGTCTGAGAAGAACATCAATGAAGGTACTGTCTCATCTACTTCTGGTGAATAAATTCTGATGTAATCTCTTGGAAAAATCGATAATTCAACTTCCTTTGAAACTGAAACGATAACATTTTGATAACCACCGTTCAAAGTTTGTCTAGCAACCACTTGGCCGCCAAATTCTTCAGTCCAAAACTCGACACTCATATCGACTGAGTCGACGTATAACATAATTCTAGTTTTCATTCTCAAAATCCTTATCCCAAACGACTCCCATCGTCTTTTCACCCGTATGAACACTAATAGCTGGGCCTAGGTGACTAGTTGATACTCTGGCGTTGGGAAATTCCGTTTGAAAGTCTTGGGCCCATTTTTCTAGCAATTCACGATTGTTGGAGTCAACGACCGTAATGTGAACTGACCAATCAGGATGCTCAGCTATGTAAGCTTTAATTTTTGTTGAAATAGCTTTAAAGGCCCGATGCATAGTCCGCTCTTTAGCTATGGCAAAAATTTTACCATCCTTAAAAGTCAAAAGAGGTTTCACGTCTAATAGACTCCCGATAATTGCTGAATGGTTGCTCAAGCGCCCTGTGCGGCTGAGGTGTTTTAAATCATTAACCGCAAATAAAATATCAGTTGAGTCACGTAATTGTTCTAAGCGCTTAACGATCTCTTCTGGGGCAACCTGTTTTTGAGCCAGTGAGCCAGCCAACATACAGAGATCGGCTTCGGCGGCACTAGCAGCCATTGAGTCGAATGGATAAATATTTGCTTTGTCATAAGTTTTGACAAACATCCGTAAATTATCCATGAATGAAGTGATTCCTAATGATAAATGAATCGAGATAATATTGTCATATCCTTCAGCAACTAGTCGATCATAAGCTTCTTGAATTTGAAACATTGAAACTTGTGAAGTCGTTGGTAATTCAGGTTCATTACGCAAATAATCGTAAAATTCCTTATCAGTTAACTCCTCTGTTTCCTTATATTGCTTATCTCCCAAAATGACTGTAATTGGTAAGACGGTAATGTTGTATTGCTCAATTTGTTCCGGTGTTAAGTAAGATGCTGTATCTGTTACAACTGCCGTTTTCATAGTCTTCCTCTTTTTCCCGTTACTTTGTTTCCATGCATATAATAATAACATTTTATTATATTTTTTAAATCAACAGGCTTGTATTAATTGTCAGAAAGCGCTATCATTTTGTTAAGTAAATATTTAGTAAATAGGAGCGTAAGCATGGATAAAAAACAAATTTTAGATGGTTATAAAGAAACTTTTGATGCATCTGCAGAGAAGCTCTTCTTCTCACCTGGTCGTATCAACTTGATTGGTGAACACACCGACTACAATGGTGGTAACGTCTTTCCTTGTGCAATCAGTCTTGGAACATACGCCGCTTACGGCAAGCGTGATGACAAAATCGTAGCGATGTTCTCAAAAAATTTGCCCGACAAAGGTATCATTTCATTTTCTCTTGATGATTTAAAATTTGATAAGGCTGACGACTGGGCCAACTACCCTAAAGGGATGATTCACTTCGTTAAAGAAGCTGGCTATAAATTAGACCATGGATTCAACCTCTACATTCAAGGAAATCTACCTGATGGAGCTGGACTTTCTTCATCCGCTTCAATCGAATTATTAATGGGAACGATTTTAAATGACGTCTTCGATTTGAAGATCGACCAAGTTGACCTCGTTAAAATGGGGCAAAAAGATGAAAATGACTTCATCGGTGTTAACTCCGGTATCATGGATCAATTTGCTGTCGGCATGGGCAAAAAGGATCAAGCTATCTTGCTTGACACTAATTCCATGGAATACCACTACGCTCCTGTTGCCTTAGGTAACAACGTCATCGTCATTATGAACACCAACAAGCACCGGACTTTGGCTGATTCTAAATACAACGAACGTCGCTCACAATGTGAAAGTGCTCTGAAGTTGCTCCAAAGTAAACTTGACATCAATTCACTTGGCGAATTGTCAATCGATGAATTCGACCGTAACGCTTATTTGATCGATGATGACACTTTGATTCGTCGTGCCCGTCATGCAGTCTTTGAAAATCAAAGAACTCTCAAAGCTATCAACTATTTAAAAGAAAATAACCTAGTTGAGTTTGGTAAATTAATCAATGCTTCACACGTTTCACTACATTATGATTATGAAGTTACTGGTAAAGAGCTCGATACTTTAGTTAAAGCTGCTTGGGCTCAAGACGGTGTTCTTGGTGCTAGAATGACTGGTGCCGGTTTCGGTGGCTGTGCTATTGCCATCGTTAATAAGGATAAAGTCGACTCCTTTAAGGAAAATGTTGGTAAGACTTACTTAAATGAAATTGGTTACGCAGCCGACTTTTATATTGCAGAAATCGCTGACGGACCAAAAGAAATTGCTTTAAATGAGGTGGAAAAATAATGTCTTGTGTCGATAAATTTGTCGATAAAATCATCAGTGCTGATAACGACTATCAAGAACTCGATCGTGTCTTCTTGTACAATCAAATCTGCGCTTTAGTCGGTGACGACAATCACCAAAATGGATCTGACTTAAAAGAAAGTTTGATTCAAACTGCTATTAAAAACGAAAAAATTGAAGATAGTCAAACTGCTAAAGAAATTTTAAACGATCAATTGATGAGCTTTTTAACACCATTACCTTCACGGGTTAATCAAAAATTCTGGAATCTTTATCAAAAGAGCCCTGAAAGTGCTACGAATTACTTCTATCAAATGAGCCAAGACAACGACTACATCAAAGTCAAAGCCATCGCACAAAATATTTCTTATCAAACCAAAACTGACTATGGTGATTTGGAAATCACTATCAACTTATCCAAACCTGAAAAGGACCCTAAAGCCATTGCCGCTGCGGGTAAAAATAAACAAACTGGCTATCCTAAATGCCAATTGTGTCTTGAAAACGAAGGCTATTTAGGCCGTCTCGGCTATCCAGCTAGAAGTAATCACCGTGTCATCCGCTTTACACTAGGCGGTCAAACCTGGGGCTTCCAATATTCTCCATACGCTTACTTCAATGAACACGCAATCTTTCTAAATACTAAGCACGTCCCTATGGTTATCAATCAGCATACCTTTAACAACTTAATAGAAATCACGCAAATTTTTCCGCAATATTTCGTTGGCAGTAATGCTGATCTTCCTATTGTTGGTGGTTCCATGCTCAGTCACGACCACTATCAAGGTGGCCGGCATGTATTTCCAATGATGAAAGCTCCAATCGATCGTCCAATTGAAATTGATGTCGATGGAGTTGAGGCAGGAATCGTTAAGTGGCCAATGTCAACTATTCGTTTAACTAGCAAATATCCTGACGAACTAGTCAAAGCTGCCAATCTGATCCACGAATATTGGATGAACTATTCTGACGAGTCAGTTAATGTAATCGCTCGTACCGGAGAAATTCGTCATCATACAGTAACTCCAATCGCTTACCGCTCACACGACAAGTACGTTATGGATATCGTCTTGCGTGATAACCAAACTTCAGCTAAGTACCCTGATGGAATTTTCCATCCCCACCAAGATGTTCAACATATCAAGAAGGAAAACATCGGTCTGATTGAAGTTATGGGTCGAGCAATTCTACCAGCTCGTCTGAAAGATGAATTAAAAGAAGTTGAACGTTACGTTCTTGGATTGCCTAATCAAATGGCTGAATATCACAAAACTTGGGCTGACCAATTAAAGCAAAAATATGACTTCACTTCTGACAATGTCTCCGAAATCGTCGAAAAAGAAACCGGATTAGTCTTTGCCAGAGTTCTTGAAGATGCTGGTGTCTTCAAATGGAACACTACTGGACAACATGCCTTCGACAAATTCATTGAGAGTATTCATTAATGGCCACTTTACGCGACATTGCTAAACTTGCTAACGTCTCACCAGCGACAGTTTCTCGAGTTCTCAACAATGATTTAACTTTATCAGTCGCCGATGAAACTCGAAGTAACATTCTAAAAATCGCGACTGACCTGAATTATAAAAAAGCCAACCATCCCAACAGCCGCTATCAAAAACACATTGCCTTAGTACAGTGGTATTCGGAATCCAAAGAGCAAGATGATCTCTACTACATGACTGTTCGTGAAGGCATTGAACAACAAGCTCCTAAATATGGTTTTCAAATAACGAGAATTTTCCACAACAATTTGACAGAAATTCCCAATGACACCGACGGAATCATTGCTGTTGGTAAATTCAGTGATGAACAAGTCAAAACTATGAAATTGATCTGTCCAAATATTGTCTTCATTGATGATGACCAATTTGGTCAAGGTTTCGACACTATTTTAACCGACTTTAAATATGGCATTCAAAAAGTCGTCGATTACTTCGTAGACCACGAGATTGAAGATATTGGCTTAATTTACGGTGAAGAAACTTCGACTGATAAATTACGAACCATCTCCGATCAACGTTTTGATTACTTCAAGTTTGCTATGGAAAAGCACAAGATTTTCAAAAGTAGTAATTGTTTCAAAGGTGATTTCACGAAAGATTCTGGTTACGTCCAAATGATGAACGCATTAAACGAGGAAGATTTTCCTCACGCTTTCTTTATCACCAACGACTTGATGGCTGCTGGAGCTCTAAAGGCACTTCAGGAAAATGCTGTTGAGGTTCCAAAACGTGTCCAAATTTTTAGTTTCGACAACACTGCCCTATCACGTTATGTCAATCCTGAATTAAGTTCAGTTGATGTAGCGACGACTCAGATGGGAATTTCTGCTGTTGATTTAATGCACAATTTATTAACAAGTAAGCAACACGTTGCTAAAAGATTAGAACTCTCAACTAAATTGATCTTTAGACAATCAACTTCGTATTTTGAATAAGCTCTTTGATTGCTTGTAGTCAATTTCCTATTCTATAATTAACTTAAACATTGACGGGAGTCCTAATTATGATGAATTTTGCTGGTTGTCACGGTATTTTTGGCGGTATGATGGGCGGAGGAATGTTTTTCTATGGATTCATCTTCTTACTAATAATTGCTGTGATACTTTATTTAATCAGTCACAAGAATCAAACAAATCAACCTGAAGCATTAAAAATTCTTGATTCAGAATATGCTAAAGGCAATATTTCCGATGAAGATTATAAGAAACGAAAAGAAAATTTACTTAGCTAGATTGATTTAGGGGGGGATGAAGTATGCCATCCTCCATAGTAAAACCGATTGAATTTCACATTTATGGTATATTTGCTTTCTGTTTCTTTAAAAATAGACATATGGACAAAAAAAGAAGATATCACTAACTTACTGCAATCAGTACAGTTCTAGTGATATCTTTTTTGCTTTTCATCAAATTACGCTAAGTCTTACTTTCCCCAGAGAAAATCAATTAATAACCTGTCAACTTGTTTATTTTCATGTAACTTGCTGTGTTGGGCCATTTTACCGACAATCTTCTTTTCGGTATACGACTTAGCCCGCTTTGAAACTAGGTATTTCAACGATTTAGATGATGAATTTGTTACTGCACCGTCTGAATGAGTTCCATCATTAAGGTCGCCATAGATGTTCAAAACTTTCGTATTAGTTGGATAAATCTTGCGTAATTTCAATAATTCTTGATAATACTGATCCATTTTGTCCGGCTTACCAGCTTTGTTCAGCTTAACTTGATTTGGTTCGTCATCTTCTCCAATGATTCCGTTAAAGTGTCCAGCGATATCAACTACTTTGTTGATCTTAGGCAAGTTCTTATTCGGATAATTGTCCAAAATATAGTAATTAATTGCCATGTTCCCCATTGAGTGACCAACTAAATTGACTTTCTTAAATTTATAATCTTTTTGCAGGGTGGTTATGACGTTTTTGGCCCACAAACCAGCGGTATGATAATTTGTCATTTTATTATTATCGTAATTAACTTCAATAATCGGATTTTTAGTTTTTTTAGGGATAGCACCAATAACTTTAACATAGCCATTAGGACTGACATTGACACGAATAATTTTATTTGTCACTCCAGCTTCTTTAGCAGCTCCTGTCATCTGAGTCTCTGCCCTATAACTACTGCCATAACCATGGAAAAATATTGTTGGAATTGATTCTTGAACATATTTTTTTGAAATTGTTTTAGCTTGGCAACTTTGGGTGAAAAAGCCCAACGTCATCAGTAAAATTACTATTGTAATTGGAAATAAAATTTTCTTTGATTTCATGTTTTCCTCCAGACTACAGCCTAATTGTAATCGGTTCAGTGATGTCTACCTAATCAAAAGCCTCGACAAAATTGACACTTTCCTAAAGTTTAATTATGATGAATTTAATTATTCAAATATTTTTTTAATAAAAGGAGATTTCACTATGACCAAAGCTGATGCAACGCAAATTGATTGGAAAAATCTTGGTTTCAACTATATGGACTTGCCTTATCGTTTCTTTGCCCACTATAAAGACGGTAAATGGCAAGACGTTGGTTTGAAGACCGACAGTACCTTACACATTTCTGAAGCCTCCACTGTCCTCCATTACGGTCAGGCTGCTTTTGAAGGAATGAAAGCCTATCGAACTCCTGATAACAAAATTCAATTATTCAGACCTGATCAAAACGCTAAACGTTTAAGAAATTCTTGTGAGCGCCTCTTGATGCCCGTTTTTCCTGAAGATGAATTTGTCAAAGCCGTCAAAGAAGTAGTCAAAGCCAATGCCGACTTTGTTCCACCTTATGGAACTGGTGCCACACTTTATCTACGTCCCTTGATGTTTGGCGCCGGCGAACAGATTGGTGTTCACGCAGCCCCCGAATACATTTTTACTATCTTCGCTATGCCAGTTGGTAATTACTTCAAAGGTGGATTAACCCCAGTTAATTTCACAACTTCTAAATATGACCGTGCCGCCCACAAAGGAACTGGCCAAAGTAAAGTCGGTGGAAATTATGCTGCCAGCCTTTACCCTGGTGATGAAGCACACAAACACGGCTTCGCTGACTGCGTCTACTTAGATCCAATCGAACACAAAAAGATTGAAGAAGTTGGATCAGCAAACTTCTTTGGAATCACTAAAGATAATGTCTTCTTAACACCGAAATCACCATCGATCCTACCAAGCATCACTAAGTATTCACTTTTATGGTTAGCTAAGAATCGTCTTGGATTAGGTGCTGAAGAAGGCGATGTTTACGTTGATCAATTAGACAAGTTTAAAGAAGCTGGAGCCTGTGGAACAGCTGCTGTAATTTCACCAATCGGAGGTTTAGAGCACAACGGCAAACTTCACGTCTTCTACAGTGAAACCGAAGTCGGACCAATTACTAAGAAATTATATGACACCTTAACAGGAATTCAATTCGGAACAGTCGAAGCCCCAGAAGGCTGGATTCAAGTAGTTGAATAGCCTTACCATCTTCCGCAACAGCTCTGGGAAACGCTTTATAGTTTGGATACGTTATGTTTTTTCAGCTTTTAACTAATTTAAACTGATATAAAAATAGAGAATCTTATTAAAACCGCAATTACTGCAGTCTAGTAAGATTCTCTTTCTTTTTGAGCTATTGTCACTATTTTAAAAACAAATAGTCATAAAACTAAAATTCAGTCCGGAATACTAAACCACCACCTCAATTTAAAAAGCCACAATCAATAAAGATCGTGGCTTTTTTGTTGAGTGAGGCTAGAGAAATGATTTTCTCTGCTATATGTAGCTGCTTTAACAGCTTAATTGAGTGACTCTTCATCACTCGTTGGCACTACTGGAAAATAACGAGAAAACAGTGTTTGATGATACACATGTCTCCAATTAGTTCATCCGAGGGTGACAAACTAATCAGAACTAGGACGATTACCTCGTCCTTAGCATGTAACTATATTTTACAGCTAATCCGTTTTCATCAGATTCACAATTTTGTAAATTCATCTTTCTATTATTGACTACAAATGTTCACTGAAGCATGATATAGTGCTTATTTAATATAAGAAAATTAATTCCCTTTTCTCTTTAGTTGCATGATAGGATATTATTGTACAAATAAAGAAAGAGGGATTTTTTAATGAAAATTTATTTTGCCAATGGTTTATTCGCACTAGCTGATCGGATGTTTAACGAATATGTCGTCGATAAAATCAGAAAAATGGACGACACAATTGAAGTCTACTTGCCACAAGAAAATGGTGACATTAATGACAAAATGAATTACGCTGACTCAATCAAAATCGCCCAAGAAGATAACAAAGAATTACTCTCTTCCGATTTAGTAGTCGCAATCCTTGATGGTGACACAATGGACGACGGAGTAGCCTCAGAAATTGGTTTGGCTTTTGGAAAGGAAATCCCTATCGTCGGAGTCTATACTGACCTTCGTCAACATGGTGTAGAGAATCCTGAAAAACTTAAGGCTGTAGGAACAATCGGTGAAAATCCTTTTGCTTATATTAATAATTATACTATCGGATTGATCAAAATGAATGGTATCGTCGTCAACAATATTGACAGCATGCTAGAGGAAATTAAAAAATATCTATAATTTATTTTTAATATTTTGACAAAATATTATTTCAATTCAATTACATTGCTTTTACAGTTAAGTTATAACTAATTTACAGTTGGGTTATATTCAACAAATCGTGGTCTAGACGTTATATGATTATTTCCGTTGAGAAAATACTAATTAATAAATAACCAAGTTATACTCGGGGGAAATATTTATAATGAAAATTAAACATCTTATGGCTTCACTATTCACTGTCACAACACTTGCATTAATCGGGGTTAACGTTCCTACTACAACAGCTAATGCTGCTACTGTTAGTTATGTAAACAATTCAGGAGTTGTTTACGTAACTAATGCAAATGGTGCTACTGTTTATGGTCAACCAGATAGCCAAGGTAGAATTGGTAACACTGGAGCCAAACTTGCTAATAAGACTGGTTGGAAGTACATTAAATCAGCCAATATCAATGGAACAACTTATCTAGAAGTTGGTACTAACGCATGGATTGCCTTGAGTGACACTTCATTTGAAGCACCTGCTATCTCATTGGACAAAGATATGTACATTAACGTTGCTGGTGGTGTAAACCTTTATGATGGCCCTAACGGCAACTTCACAGGCAATGTTGCTACTGGTCACACAATGGTTCACGTTTACGCAAGCAAGGTCGCTAACGGTTCTACTTGGTACGATGTTGGTAGAAACCAATGGATCAATGGTAAGTACATGTCAGAAGACAACGTTAAGCAAACTCTAACAATGTCAGCTACAGCTTATGATCCTGCTGTTCTTGGTTCAAGTATGGGTTACAGTGGTGTTGCCGCTAACCTTTCAAAATTCCCTAAGGGTACACATTTGAGAATCACAGCAAGTAACGGTCAAACTTATGATCGTATCGTCAACGATACTGGTTTGTTCGCTTACAACAACCCTAACCAATTAGACATTGCGATGCCAAACTCACAAGCTTTGAGCTTCGGACGTCAAAGTGTAACTGTTCAAGTTATCGGTTAATTAAAACAAATTTAAAGAGAGCGAGACATAACATGGTCAGCTTTCGAGCATTAAGGCAAATAGTACCGGGTAATTGTTCTTTGATTACCCGGTACTATTTGTTTTAAGAAGAAATTGCTATGTTATGTTCCACGTTTATGCTGCAAGTTTAGTAGTAAAAAATAGTTATGTCCCAAACTCTTTTTATACCCTTTTATGACGCAAGTGTTCTTCAAAATTAAAAATTTTATGTGTAAAGAAAGTAATCCCTATCACGAATGCAATAATCGCAATTATCAACGGGGATGTGACCATGACGTACAAATCGATTGCCAAAAAGATCATAAATATCAGATCGTAAACAATTCTTCTCATAAAACTCGCCTTGTCTCTTGTATTTACGACCATTTTATTATCGTTAAATTATTAAACAAATAATTTGTTTATGACAAAATCTCTAGCCTTACGTAGTCAAAACGTTGCCGTTATTTGACTTTCCGTACACAAAAAAAGAGCCCTCACACAGAGGACTCCCATCTAAGTGGTAAGATGAAATCTACTGCAGTTTCATCAATAAAATTGAATCTTACTACTTAATATTTAAATTAATTTCAACTAATGGATCCTAATCAACACACGTAATAGTTGTGCGACTAACTAATTAGGTCGATTTTATGTATACTCTTGTGACTAGTTCCAAAAATGTCGTTAAACCACACGACTCAAATAATTCGAAATTACCGAGTTGCGGTTCCTGACACTTCATCTGTACCACACCTATAATATAAATCATTTCGCAACCGGTTACAAACAATATCCAAATTTTTTTTGAGAAGTAGGCCGTCTTCCGCACAAAACCTGTGATGGACTGGAACGCTGTGGGCACAACTTGAAGCTTACGCAAAGTACGCGCAATCTCCAAGATTGGCCTTCCACGTAAGCGCTAAAGCGCTAAGTGGAATTTCACGGCTGAGCCATCACAGGTTTTGTGCTCCAGACTGAATAACGATTCTAATTTTTATTTGCTTTCCATTCATTTAAGAATACTACTTCTATTCTTATTTAGAATTTGATATTTTGACAGGTTATTGAGTTTCCTTTTTTTTAAAATCCTACTAGACTACAGCGATTTACTGCGACTCTAGTAGAACCTTCTATTTTTTATATCTTTTTACATAAAACTAAATCAATAAAAATATTAAACGCTATAACGTATCCAGACCATAAATAAGTCCAGCACACAATCCAAATAGATATAATATTTCCTTCAGAATTCACCCAAATGCTGCATAGATTCGATTTCCAGTCTGGAGCAAAAACTCTGGGAAATGCTCAGCCCTGAAATTCTTGTTAATGCTTTAGCATTTACAAGAAGGCCAAGCTTGGAGATTGCGCGCACTTTGCGTAAGCTCCAAGTTGTGCCCAGAGCGTTCCAGCATTTCCCAGAGTTTTTGCGGAAGACGGCATCTTAATCCCCCCTCCAAACAGAACTACTCCATTTTCCAATTTCTACAACAAAAAAAGGACCCTCGCACTACGGAAGGCCCTCTAGTTAGATATAAGTGGTAAGATGAAATTTACTGCAGTTTCATCAACTTTTAACTGAATCTTTCTTATAAATGAATCTTACTACTTGGTACATATCTTACTATACTAAATTTCTAATTTGTTCAACTTTGGATCCTAGCAAATCATGTCTTGAGCTTGCGCGACTACTTAAAAAGGTCGATCTTTTGTTAAATTTTGTTGCTAGTTCCAAGAATGCTGTTGAGCTGTACTACTCTAATTTTCTTTTGTTTTTTACTAATCCTACCATCTCCTGGAAACGATAAAACTTTCTTAATCAAAATCTTTTAGGGCTACAGTTCCTAAGCATTTCATCTTTACCACGTCTATAATATACCATCTCTTGTAAGCGTTTGCAATAAATAACTATCTCCTTTGATAAAGTCGTTCATTGTCTTTGATTTCACTCAAATAGAATTTCTCGCTAACTGTTGCTGGGTCTACGATCGTGCCGTTTTCGTACTCTACTTGATACATCTTTTCGTAATCAGCGATACTCATCTTTTGGCGATCATCTAACATCTTCAAAATACCAGCTTGGTCAAATCCTTGTGCAAAAGTTGGTTGAATTTTTGCACTGTACAACTCACCGACAGCACCAGAACCATAACTGAACATTAACAAGTTCTCATTGGCTTTGGCACCGTTGATCAAATATGACAATAGGCCTAGGTAAAGTGAACCAGTATAGAGGTTACCAACTTCTCTGCTGAAGCGAATGCTTGCTTGATAGCGTGATGTCAATTCAGCATACTTATCGGCAGCGATTTTTCCATCGAGAGTTCTCAAGGCTTTAGTACCCATCTTCGTGTAGGGAATGTGGAACAATAATGTGTCAAAGTCGTCGATTGTTTCGTCGTACTTGGCCTGGTACTTGTTCCAGAGAGTTTGGAAGAAGTCGACGTAGATTTCATTAGAGTACTTGCCACGGGCAAAAGCAGTCTTGGAGAAAGTAGGACGCCAGAAATCACCCACATTTTTTGTCATGGAAACTGACTTGTGGTCTAATTTCAACACGCGTGGATTTTGGCTGATGATCATCGCTACTGAGCCCGCACCTTGAGTAACTTCACCAGGTGTCTTAATACCATAACGAGCAATGTCAGTGGCAATTACTAAAGCTTTCTTATCAGGATTTTGACTGATGTAATCAAAGGCTGTCATCAAACCGGCAGTTGCTCCAAAGCATGCTTGCTTGATTTCAAAGGCACGAATGTCTTCGGGAAGATCTAACAAATCCATCAAAAAAGCAGCAGTTGACTTTGATTCGTCGACACTGCTTTCAGTCCCCACGATCAATAAGCCTAAGTCTTTTTTATCTTCAGCACTTAAAATACTGTCTGCACTACTTGCTGCAAGTGTTACAGCGTCTTGATAAGGCTTAGGAACGGCCTGCTTGTCTTGACCAATACCAATTGTAAATTTATTAGGATCAACATCCCTAGCTTTAGCTAATTCAACTATATCAATGTAATCTTTCGGAACGTAGAATCCTATTTTATCAATACCTATATCCATTATTTACCTCTTAACTTAGTTAAAATATCTTTTGCATTTGCGATAGTATAATTCTTTGTTTGGTTCAAAGCTTGAGAAACTTGTTCAATTTCTGGACCCACTGCTCCAGCTGAAACGGCTAGTGATTTACTTTGTAATCCCATGTGTCCAGCTTGAATTCCGGTGGTCACAAGTGCTCTGATAGCTGATAAGTTATTGGCTAATCCAACACTTGCAACGACTGACTGCAGTTGTTTACTATTTTCAATTTTCATCATTGCCAAACTTAATTGTGCCATTGGCATTGCACTGATAGCTCCACCAACGCTACCCAATTCGATTGGCATCTTCAAAGTTCCAACTAACTTATCGTGACTGATTTTCCACTCGCTAAATGGTTGGTATTTGCCAGCTTTAATGGCAAAACTGTGAGCAGCTGCTTCTTCAGCTCGAAAATCGTTTCCAGTAGCCAAGTAAACCGCATCAATTCCATTCATGATACCTTTGTTGTGCGTGATGGCTCGCTTGGTTGATTGTTGAGCAAAATTTGACAACTTAACGATCCTTTTGGCGACTTCATTTCCAGGCATATTCTTAGTTGCGACCTGTTCGAAATCAACTTTGACTTGGGCAGTGATTACTTGATTAATACCGCTGTTGGACAAAATACTGCAGAGGACATCCCCTGAGATCAAAGTCGAAATTTTCTGAGCAGTCTTTTCCAAAATCGAGTTGACCATATTGGCCCCCATCGCATCGACTGTATCAATTCCCAGTTCAATCTCAAAAAAGGCATCATAGTGATTAAATTTCACAGAAGTCACACCACCACCACGCTTGAGCAAACTAGGATGGGCATTTTGGGCAAATTCAAAAATTTCCGATTGCTTTGCTACTAATTTTTCAACATCTTCATCTGAAAAATTCTCTAAAACAATTTGACCAAAAACAATTCTCGAACTAGGAACAGTCTTGAATCCACCACTATTCTTGATTCGCTTAGCTGCATTGGAAGCCGCCGCAATTACAGAAGGCTCTTCAATTGCCATAGGTACAATATAATCCTTGCCATCAATTAAAAAATCTGTGGCAAAGCCATATGGCAGACTAAAGACCCCAATTTGGTTTTCACTCAAGCTATTTGCCAGGTCGACTCCAATTGGTTGTCGATCCTTCAAGATTTGTGCTTGTTGCGAGTCGATAATCCCATTTTTTAATAAGTAGTCGATTCGCTGTTCATTAGTCATCTGATAAATTTTCATCAAATTAACTCGATTCCCATAGCCATGCCCATGCCACCGCCAATACACAATGAAGCAAGGCCTGTGTGTTTTTTCTCTTGTTGTAAGGAATTAATCAAAGTAGCAATCATTCGAGCTCCTGTAGCCCCTAATGGATGTCCTAGAGCAATTGCCCCACCATAAATGTTCAACTTATCTGCTGGCAAAGCTAAATCACGACTAACGGCGACTGCTTGAGATGCAAAAGCTTCATTGACTTCAAACAAATCAAAATCATTTAAACCAGCTTGATACTTGTCAAAATACTTTTTAACTGCGTAATATGGGGCATAACCCATATAATCAGGGTCAATACCAACTTCCGTATAACCAGTGATTTTAGCGACATATTTTAAGCCCAGTTCTTTAGCCCGCGATTCCTTCATCATAATAACGGCACTTGCGCCATCATTGATCGGTGAGGAATTTCCAGCCGTGACAGTTCCTTTTTTATCAAATACTGTTCGCAGTTTGCCCATTTGTTCTAGGGTCGTACTTGGACGAATTGATTGATCGGTCGTGATATTTTGTCCATCGACTTCAATTGGAATAATTTCTTTAGCTAGTTTATCCTGAGCTTGAGCGGCTTTTTGATGTGAATTGTAGGCAAATTCATCCTGCTGTTGACGAGTCACATGATACTTATTAGCAACATTTTCAGCGGTAATACCCATTGGTAAGTTACTGAAAGCATCATTCAAACCATCATTAAACAGTGTATCGGATAGTTTAGGACTGACTGCCATCTTACCTGTTCGTCTAGCAAAAAATGGTGCGTTGGACATGCTTTCTACACCTCCAGCCACGACAATTTCAGCATTTCCCATGGCAATTGCTGAATAACCTTCATAAACAGCCTTCATTCCTGAACCGCAAACTTGATTGATTGTCATGGCAGTTGAATCGATTCGACCACCTGACTTCAAACCAATTTGGCGAGCTGTATTTTGCCCCAGTCCAGCTTGGTAAACATTTCCAAAAATAAATTGGTCCACTTTTTTAGGATCAACCTTGTTCATATCTAAAAGCTTTTTGACTAGTTGAACACCTAGTTCAACCGCGCTAAGTTTTGCGTACTGACCGCGAAACTTGCCAATCGCAGTTCTTTTCGCGTCTATAATTACAATTGGATCCATAATTTTTTCCCTTCAAACTTGGTAAAATATCTTTAAGCTTTCATAATAATTTAATTAAGCTCTAAAAACAATTATTTAGTGGAGATTTCTTATGCGTACTATTGATTTAATCTTATTGTTAAACGATTTTAAAAAAAATAATCGTATTTTTATCGAGGATGGGGATCAAAAGATTCCGGTCGTTGACATTGAGAAAACACTCGACGGCATCTTTTTAAAAACTTCCTCAAATTTGCATGGTTTAAAAAATTGGGAATTTCTCGTTTTGCTCAATAAAAAGGAAAATTACGAATTACCAATTTTTTACCAAAGCAAAAACAGCCAGAAGCAACTATTCGGTTTTCGAGTTGCTAATGACTGTTTATTATTAGGTTAATTATTTATTTGCTTTCTTGCTAGCCTTGTCTTTTGCTTCAAGTTCTTTAGCAAGTTCAAGAATGTATGGCTTCAATTCATCCTTAACTTCGGGGTGAGTTAGTCCATATTCAATATTTGTCTTTACATAACCAAATTTATTACCAACATCGAATCTTTCACCCTTGAATTCATGAGCGAAGACACGTTGGGTCTTATTCATACGGTCAATGGCATCTGTCAATTGGATTTCGTTACCAGCACCAGGTTTTTGAGTTGCTAACAAATCAAAAATTTCTGGTGTCAACAAGTAACGTCCAATGATTGCCAAATTACTTGGAGCATCTTCAATCTTAGGCTTTTCAACGAATTTCTTAACGTTGTACAATCCGGGTTCACTTTCGCCTTCTGGATCGATCACACCGTATTTTGAAACATCCTTTTCAGGAACCTTCATAACGGCAAGTGTTGAAGCGTGGGTTTTTTCGTAGTCGTTGATCAATTGTTTTGTCAAAGGAACTTTATCCTTCATCAAATCATCACCTAACATTACGACGAAAGGTTCTTCTCCAACGAATGAACGTGCTTGAGCTACAGCGTCACCTAACCCATTTGGATGAGCTTGACGACTGTAATACAAGTTAACACCCAAGTTAGTTGTTTCTTGAACAACCTTTAAAAGTGCTGTCTTGTTCTTGGCTTCAAGATTTTGTTCCAATTCAGGAACAGAATCAAAATGATCTTCAATTGAACGCTTATTCTTACCAGTAATAATAAGAATATCCTCAATTCCTGAAGCCTTAGCTTCCTCAACAATGAATTGAATCGTTGGTTTATCAACGATTGGTAACATTTCCTTAGCCAAAGCCTTTGTTGCTGGTAAAAATCTTGTTCCTAAACCTGCTGCTGGTATAATTGCTTTTCTTACTTTCATTAATCAATTACTCTCCTTTTCGTGCGATTTCAGATAACTAGTTAACTTACCAGTACTTTTCCTTAAAAATGGACCGCCATAAGCTTGAGCAAACCCGACGTTAACGGCATTCCCAAATAAAAAGATTGTCACTGACATATTCACCCACAACAAGAATACTATAATGGCACCAATCGTACCGTAATTGTCCCAAGCTGAACCAAAATATTTCAAATAATACGAGAACAACTGCGATAATCCTAACAAACCAATGCTAGTGATAATTGAACCAGTAACTATGTATTTAACTTTTAGATGAATATTGGGTAAAAAATAAAACAAAGCAAAAACGATCATCAACATTATACCAATAGCGAATGGCCATTTCCAACGCACGAAGACATCTAAAAGTGTTGGACGTATGTGTAACAAAGGTATTAACCAATTTAAAAAGATTTGTCCAAATGTAAACGTTACGATTGCCGCCACGCCAATCACTAATAACATCAAGGTCATTAAGAAGGCAAAGGCTCGACGAATAATGTAGTTTACAAAAGTTTGACTAACGAATAAGTTGTTAACATCTAATCCATAAGCTTCATTCATCGTCATCTGAACAATATTCAATCCACGCGAAATCGCCCATAAGGCAACGACAATACCAACTGACAAGACACCTTTGTTAGAATTAGACAAAACTTTGGTTATCGTCGGTAAAAAGTAATGATGAAGATCGTCTGGCAAAATAAATTCGATGTAGCTAATTACAGTTGGCTTATCCAAATGCAATAACGGAATTAAATTCCCCACAACGATAACTGCTGGAAATAACGACAACAGAATATAATATGTGATTGCCTTAGAAGCCATAGGGACATTGGAGTCAGTCATAGCTTGAGTGACATATTTAACAAAACCAACGAACTTTTGTTTATTAGTTATTGATTGCCGAAATAAAGGCACCTGCGGTTTTTCTTCCATTATTCTCTACACCATTTTTTATAGTAAGTATTTTGCGTCATATTCAGGATCTTGTGAAGTCAAAATCTTAGGACCATCTTTGGTAATGGCAATGGTATGTTCATATTGCGCTGAATCAGTTCCGTCGGCAGAGACAAAGTATTCCCAGCCGTCAGCTTTCACAAACTTATCTTTGATTTCCCAAGTTCCTAAATTGACCATTGGTTCAATTGTGATCGTCATACCTTCACGCAAACGCAAGCCTTGGCCTGGTTCACCGTAATGTGGTACGTTTGGAGCTTCATGCATACTTGGTTGGATTCCGTGTCCAATCAAATCACGAACGTCACCCATATGATTCTCGTCTTCGACGTAATGTTGAATGGCATAACCGATATCACCAAGGCGATTGCCGACAACTGCTTGATCGATACCTAAATAAAGTGCTTTGTGAGTTACTTCCATCAACTTTTTATCCTCGGCTGAAAGATCTCCGACTGCATAAGTCCAGCAAGAATCACTTTCATAACCATTGAGATTAACTGTCATATCGACTTTCAAAACGTCGCCGCTCTTTAAAATTAGGTTCTTACGGGGAATTCCATGAGCAACTTCATCGTTAACGCAGACACAAGTTGCGTATTTATAGCCTTCAAAGCCTTTTTCTGATGGACGGCCACCGTGAGATACGATATAGTCGTTAGCAAAATTTTCGATTTCCATTGAAGAAATTCCTGGTTTGATAATGTCTCGCAAACCAATATGAGTATTTGCAAGCAATTCTCCAGACTTACGCATTCCTTCGATTTCTCTTGCAGATTTTAATGTGATCACTATTTAACATGTCCCTTCAAAAAATAAAGTTATTTTTATTATAACATTGTTGGGGGTGTAGTATGCCGCCCTCCGCAACAAAGCTGATTGGGCTGGAGCGATGTGGGCCGACTTTGAGCTTTTTCAAGCCCGGAAAAATCTCAAAGCTCGACCTTATTCTAAGCAATAAATTGCTAAGAATAATTTCACATCTGAGCCCATCAGCTTTGTTGCTCCGGTGCTGAATATCGGATCTATGGGTTATTTGATTTCCATTCTTTTAGATATAGTTGTTCTATTGTGATTAACCTATGTTCTTATTTTTATAGGAATGGATTTTTAATTGGTGTCACACTATGTTAGAAAACAGTCTTGGAGATTTGGAATAAAATTTCTATTCTTTACAATTAAATTATGAAGGGAAAAAAGCTAAGCCAAATTTGGAACCGAATTCTAAATAGAACATGGTATCCTACCACACAAAAAGCCAGAACGAATTAGATTTCATTCCGGCTTTTTCTTTTTGCTTTTAGATTTTTTAACCGCTCAATTAAATGACGGTTTTGGTAATTGAAAATTAATTTGGATGAGAAGTAATTAAACAGTCCCACGATCAATTGGTCGATGGCCTTGATGATTAGGTTGTTCCATGGAAAGATGAAAACTGCCACGATCATGAAGATGTCATCAAAGACCAATGAAAATATGCGTGACACTAGGAAAAATACTCCCTCTTTCAACATTTTCTTGAAGTTTTCCATTGCTGATTTAAAAACATACAACTTGGTTACGAAAAATGAAAAGAAATTCGAGATGAACCAAGCAATTGTGTTGGCAATCCACAAGGGGATGTGGAAATCGTTGTGTGCTAAATCAAAGATTCCGATGTTCAAAAGCGATGCTAGGAATCCGAAAAGGCAATAAACTCCAAAATTACGATATTTTTTTAAGAAGTTCATTTTTATAGATCCATTTCTTGTGCCTTTTTGTAAATTTGGTCAGCGAATTCATCGAGATTGTCGATATCTTCTTGATCAGGGTCGAGTTCGATTTTGACTGGTTCTGCACCACGAGTAGCATCGACTTGTTCAAAAACTTTACCAAATTCTTCAACTGCTCGACAGAAATCTTCATAGAAAGTATCGCCTGATCCACACACGCCATACACCTTGCCGCTTAAATCAAGGTCTTGCATATCGTCGTAAAAGTCCAAGGCTTCATCTGGAACCACGCCTTCATCATAGGTATAACTTGCAACGATACAAATATCACTATCTTCAAAATCAGATGCATCAGTTTGAGAAACTTCACTCATATCAACGTCGCAACCTAAATCCTCAAATTTCTCGGTCAAAACGTAAGCGATATCTTCGTCATTACCAGTAATACTGGCATAGACAATTTTTACTTTTGTCATAATTGTCGCCTCATTATTTAATCTTTAAGTATTATAGCAAAAATTAATATTCCCAACCAACTTATTAAAGAAAGTTCTAATTTTGGAAAAAGAGTTGGAGTTGGCATTGTAGTTTGGGTGGTGGTTAGATGTCGTCTTCCGCACAAGTCCCGTGATGGACTGGAACCCGGCCGACGCTGAGCCATCACAGGACTTGTACTCCAGAATAGATTCTAGTTCTATTTTTTATTTTCTTTAGTTCTCTAATTCAAAGATAATGAGGTTATATTGCGATATTAAGAAAAATATTGCTAGTAAGGATTTCTTGCTTAAAAAATTCTATAGAAAAGGTTGGTCAAATTCAATCTTATTGTCCTAAAAACATTGACACAACAACTATAACAATGGCAATTGACAACCAATACTTAGATACCGATTGACGTGTTATGAACAATTCCTTTGCCAAATCATCTTGAGTAAGATTCATTTCTGTTCGATACTTTTTTAAGTTCGTTGCTAGTTCACTCATCTTGTCTTTCCCCTTGTATTTGTTATCTACTCTTAGACTCTTATATAACGCCGTTATATACAAGCAAAATCTCGAATTCAAAAGTCAAAATGTAATTACAATTTGCGCAATACCACTTAACAAATTTTAAAAGAAATCCTTATCCATCAAGATTTCCCTGGTTGCATATCCAAGTGAATTCAGTTTCTTTAATTTCCTACAAACAAAAAACAGTATCTATTTCCAGTCGACGAAATTTACTTCGTTCACCATAAAAATAGATACTGTATTTTTTATATTAAATGGTTACAGGAACACTACAAATGGTTACAGGAACACTACAAATGGTTACAGGAACACTACAAACAGAACAGTTATTACTAAAACATTAGAAATCCATTAAATCATAGATTCACTATTCAGCCCGGAGCAACAAACTCGATTTGGGCTCAGTGGTGAAATTATTCTTAGCAATTTATTGTTTAGAATAAGGTCGAGTTTGAAGACAATTTTCGGTTTTTGAAATTGGCTCCAAGTCGGCCCACCACGTTCCAGCCCAAAATCGAGTTTGTTGCGAAGAGCGGCATACTTCACAGACCATCACTCTTTATATTTCTGAAACCAACTTCTCTTTATCAATATGCGTCAAAACATTGCGGCTTATTTGGAAGAACCCTTCACTACTCATCTTGTGTAACTCTTGATTCAAGGAGGATCGAGTGACATGCAAAATTTCTGAGAATGCTTCTTGAGAAACCGGAAATTCAACTTTTAAATTAGGCCCTTCTTCAGTTGATAAGACACCGTCGCTTAAAATCCAGTAGGCAATTCTTTCTCGAACCGTCTTATAACCTAAACAAGCAATCAAACGTTGATTTTCCAGACCTCGTTGCGCTAATTGTTGAATATAAATTTTGGAGAATTTCTTGTCGTCGAGAACAATTTTTGAGAAAGTTTCAATTGGCAGCCAGCAAATTTTGCAGTTGTTGATTGAGGCTAGATTGTACGTGTAATACATATCACCCGATAAATAGAGATATTCCAAGATGATGCTGTTGGGACCAAAGATTGAACCGCACATTTCTTTGCCATATTTCGAATAGCTGATAGCCTTCAGATAGCCATCCATAACGATGCCGACATGCGTGATCAGAGTTCCAGGTGTGCGGATGATCGTATTTCTCTTGTAACTTTCAATACGATAATTGTTTTCAACCAAAGGATGGTGCAAAATTCCGTTGATAAAATCCGATTTTTCCAAAACTTTTTTCCTCCCATCACGCAATCTTAATTAACTTTACTTTAAAGCATCGTCCAAGAAATCACAAACATCATCGTAATCTCTTTCACCATGGAATCTTTGTAATTCCTCACCTTTATCGAAGATGACAACTACTGGAATTCCGGCAATTTTGTTTCTTTCAGCTAGTTTCGTATTGGCATCAACGTCAACGTAATAAATATTGAATTTATCCTTGAAGTCTTCCTTCAAAGCTTCTTCTAGTACTGGATGCAAAGCTTTGCAGTGAACGCATCTCT
The DNA here is from genome assembly GCF_036913615.1 of Companilactobacillus miaonis. Taxonomy (NCBI): domain Bacteria; kingdom Bacillati; phylum Bacillota; class Bacilli; order Lactobacillales; family Lactobacillaceae; genus Companilactobacillus; species Companilactobacillus miaonis. Next base: position 42,913 of record NZ_JAYKTX010000005.1, read on the forward strand.
CAGCTCCAAACAAGACTAGATTTGGTTTGTCACTCTTTTCAACTGCTGAATCAAACGTATCGATTGTCAAAGGTTTGAAGAAGTCCTTATCAACATCAAAGACTTTTTCTTTGTTAACAACATCTTCTTCATCATCAGTAGCAACACACAAAGCAACATCTTTGTAATATGGCAATGTACCTTCAACATCAATGACTTTCTTAGCACCAAATTTACCAGCGCCAGGAACACGATAAGTTGTATTGTCGATTGGTTCAATAGCGACTTCTTTAGGTGTTGGTTCTTGTGGAACATAGTCATATGGATAACGATAGGCACGATAAATCATGTTGTTCTTAGGTTGTCCTGGGTCAGAATGTGTATAGTATGGTGAAATCCACTCCCAAACGATTTCCTTTTCCTTAGTGATTTCAATCAAACGACCGTCGGAACCTTCATCGATCAAAGTATTACCATTTGGCAAACGTTGAGCCGATGAAACGTATGGACTGTAGAACTTACTTGCATCGACTGGAATAGCATTGCCAAAGTCTTTTGGTGTTACTTCCCAAACAACTTTTAGAGTTGTTGGATCAAATTCGATAACACGACTGTAATCACGAGTTGCATTCTTGCTACCAATCTTTGAAGATGGATTTGGAGTACCATATCCGGCCCAGCCACCATTATCAAAGACCATCAAGTTACCTTCACCAGGTAAGCCTTTTGGAATCATGTGGAAGTGGTGTTGACCAACGATCCAACCGAGTTTTCTAAGTTCTGGTGTAGCGTTAAAGTCAGGTCCGATCTTCCAAACTAGATGACCAGTATCCTTATCGAGGATAGCTAAGATATTAGCTTCACGACTGTCAAAAATAATATTAGTTGGTTTGAATCTCTCATCCCCAGCATCGTACCACTTATTAGGTCCAAGATAGCTCATGCAATTGACATGCATGTAGTCACCGACACCACCGTCAGACGAACGCATATTAGGATCTCTAAACAAAACATTCTTAGCAGCTTCGTCAAAGCCTAATTCGTCGAAGTGTTCACTTAGTGACCATTTCCAAACAATATTACCTTCCCAGTCAACTTCATACATCACATCATCCAAAAGTTTCTTGTCAGAAATTTCTGGATTATGAATCGTCTGGTGAGCCAAAATCAAGGTGTTACCTTCAAGAGGTTTTGCTTCTTGTCCGGGAACATAGTAACCTACTGGATTACCTTCTCTTTGGAAATCGTGGTGACTTCTAGACATCCAACGATGGTCACGTCCTGGATCGTCGATCTTTTCGAATTTATCGAACTGCCAAACGATATTACCGTCATAGTCAATTTCAGTTAAGTTAACACCATCTTGCATACCATAGTCAGGGTGTCTGAAACCAGAACTACCCATGACATAGCCGCCTTTTAAGAGTTTTGGTGGCATTCCTTGCATCTTCCAGCGTCTAACTTCATTACCGTTCATATCAAAAAGTAAAATACCATCATTAATTAACGGAACGATCGTATATCCGTTAAAACATTTATCTGGTTTATAAATTGTTGTTCCATGTGGAAATACTGTTGGTTGACCCATTATAATCACTCCTAATTTTTAACTAATTTTAATTTTGAAATATCTTCGATAACTTTTGATGAACCATTTTCAAATAAAGCTGCACAAACCGTCTTCTTTAAGCCCATTTTCTTAAAGAGTAATGATTGTCTGGAAATATCTTGTTTGTAAACTTTATAGTCTGGCAATTCTTTTTCAAATTCACTGGCTAAATCGATATCACCATCTTGATATGGATCATAGAAAACAAATGCCACTTTAGTATCTGGCTCATCCAAAATATTGTGTAATTGCGTTTCCTCAGAAATAAAACGTTGTGCTGCCACTAAGGCTCGAGCTCCATCGCCGCAAGCTGTGATAACTTGTTTCAAGAAGTTGTCAGTGCAATCGCCAATGGCATATAGTCCAGGAACACTAGTCTCTTGTTTGTTATTGACACAAATGTATCCACGCGAATCTCGTTTAGCCAAATCAGCTACCATATCCGTCTGTGGCGACATGCCGATAAAGAAGAAGACTCCGCTAGTTTGATGCTCAGTAATTTCACCGGTATTGACGTTCTTAACCTGAACTTTCTCAACTTTGTCACTACCCTCAATTGCGTTCAAAGTTGAATCCCAGATGAAGTTGACCTTGGGATTACGCTTGATATTTCTGGCGGCAACTTCATTACAGTCAAGGACCCCTGGATCGTGGAGCACGACGATATTGACTTTCTTAGCAAATTTAGCTAAGTATTCCGATTCTTCAATCGCTTGGTCACCTGCACCAACAACGAAAATTTCTTGATTTTTGAAAAATTCGGCATCGCAAGTTGCACAATAAGAAACTCCTTGACCAGCAAATTCTTTTTCACCAGGAATATTCAATTCTCTTGGCACGGTTCCTAAATCTAAAATTACTGTTTTACTGTGAAAATCCCCCCTCCGCTTGGTTGAAACGATAAAACCATCATCAACTTGCTTAATGCCAGTAACAGTGGTCCGCTTCAATGAAACTGAATCATTACTCTGAGCGTGTTCTTTGAATTCTTGCATCAGATGCTGTCCGGAATCCAATTTAACTCCTGGATAATTTTTCACCTCAGCAGTTTCGGTAATTCGTCCCCCGTAACCACCTTTTTCAATCAATAAAGTTTTCAATTCCGCGCGACCGGCGTAGATTGCTGCTGTTAACCCGCCAGGGCCTCCACCAACAATGATGGTATCTAATAATTCTTCGGTCATGCGCTCACCTCCTCAAAATTAACTTTCTTCGTACTACTCTCTTGGTTGTGTTTGAAAACCCAGAAGAAACAAACAACCGTTAATAACAGACAATAGTAACTTGATGCAAAGATTTCAAATGGATTTATCGATATATTTGTGGCACCGCTTACGTTCATCTGACTAATTAAGGTCATCGAACCCATAACGAAAGCACTATTGATTGGAACAATCGCTGTAAAGGTTGTCGCCATTCCAGTTAATAAATAGGAACGTTTATTAGCTGAAATATCAACACTTTGACCAATCTTATCGGCTACTCCTCCAAACAAAAGAATCGCTGGTAATACACAGCCGGATAAGAGAATATTGATCACGGCGATACTCAAAACTAAAACCAATTCCGCACCGACTTTAGTCTGAATAGCCTTCTTACTCAAAATCCAATCACATAATAAATCTAAACAACCAGAATCGACTGCCACGGCAATCATTCCAAATAACAGAATGGAAGAAATAATAATATCGGTCATACTGTAAGTTCCATCCATTAAAATTCCAGTTAATTCTTGATTTTTGCCAATCATAAAAATATCACTGGCTTGAAAGTTTCCAAAAACAACTCCCATGATCAATCCAATCACGGTTGCAAAAGATAACCCTAAAAATAAATCCTGTTTAATAAAACTGATAATCAGTAAAATTGCGACTGGAACTAACATGATCAGTCCTTTACCATCAGAACTTTGTGCAACTTGCAATAATTGTTGCTCACTAACTTCAGTTCCATTAGCTCCAAACATGTAAAACATCACTGCACTTACTAAAGCAATTGCAATTAAATATGGACTTCTTTCTTTCATGACTTCTCGCAGCACTGCTGGTTGATGAGTTTTCGCATCATGTTGAGTATCAATTGTCGTGTTGATAACTTGAGAACTTGGCGACATTGCATCTCCAAAGAAGACTCCACTTAAAATTGCCCCAACTAAGACTGACGCTTTTGCTCCTAACATGATCCCTGGTGGGTAAAAAATTGGTACAACCGCAAAAACTGCCGCAATTGGAGCTCCAGTACCCATTGAGATAATCGTTGAAGCGATAAAGGTAAAGACAACGAAAGCACCACCGGTAATACTTAATTTAGTACTCAGCCAAACGAAACCACTACCGATATTGCCGACTGTCAGTAATTTGGTAAAAATTCCAATTAAAATAAAAGTAAATATCAACTTAGAATTACCAAATTGTGCTAACCCACCAATAATAGTTTTCCAGTATTTTGACTTCTTTTTCACAAAGAAAAATGCTAAGAATAATCCTATTAATGAAGCGAAAACTAAGCCTTTCATTGAATAGACCTGAAAGAAGATTGCTAATCCGGCACTGATAATAATGTAGACAATGATAGGAATCATGCCCATTTTTCTACCACCGTAAAATTCTAGTTCGTATTTCTTTTCACCATCCTCTGTCATTTTCACTGATCCGTTCCCTCTTTTCATTCAGAAATAAATCTTTGATTATTGTTATCTTCTTCACAATTTAATCTACCAGCTTTTAACTAAAAAGAATGTTATCTTTCTAACACTTTGCAAAAAAAGTTCAAAATTTACCTTTTTGGTAACTACTTCCATTTCAATTTCAAATTGAACATTCATCCTAATTGAGAACAAAAAAAACACCCATTCTCCAGTCTGCGAAACTTACTTCACTCTGAAAAATAGATGCTATTTTTTTAATTTAAAGTACCAAGAAAGACCTTAAGTTGTTAATCCTAAAATTACCCATCGGTCCATAATTCAGCTCGGGTCAACAAACTTCACTCCCCCTGAATTTTATTTTTCTATCTGATAAACTTTGCTACCATACGCTGAAATATTAATTAAATTTTGTTCTTCTTTTTGACTTAATAACTCAAATAGTTTCTCCTTTAGAACAATTTGATCCGTTTTGCCACTAAAGTTTTGAACAAAGAGATATCGATTGTGCTTGTCATCTCTTTCTTGTATCGAGATTTTGGTTGATAATTTCTCAATTGGTAAAATCGGTTTTAATCCTAATCTTTTGATAATTTTTTCATAAAAAGCTGTTAACAATTCTTTATTCCCACGGGCTCCTAAATAATAGCCAACTCCTTTATCTAGTTGGTGACTAGTAATTACTGGAGTTTCTTTAAAGATATCACTTTGATATTCGGCTACACCTTTGGCGCCTACTAACTTGAGATGTTCACAATAGTCCTTCACTTGATAATTATTACCGTCGTAATCAATCTCATAATTTTGTGTAGGATACAAAACGTCAGTTTCTAGTGGATCAATACCATAGATTTCCTGTAATGGTTTTGGCCATTCATCCATGTACGCTAGTCCATTCTCATCTACCACACCGCTAATGAATGTTCCTACAACTTGACCGCCATTTTTGACGAAATCACGTAATTTCAGCATATACTTTTGGCTCATCATGAAATGCATCGGGTCGATCAACAATTGATATTGTGAAAAATCATCAGTTGGTGACACAAAGTCGACGGGGATATCTCGTTCATAGAAGAATTGATAATGTTTTTGATATTCTTGCCAAATTTTCTTATCTTTTGCATAACTTTCGGCATCATTTAAAGCCCAATAGTTATCGTAACTAAAAACAAAAGCTACTTTGGCTTGTTGATAGCGTGATGGGAATAGTGATTTCAGGGTTATTAAATCTTGCCCAACTTTTTTAACTTCTTGATAAGTTCGATTTTCGGTCGGATGACGATGTTCAATCACTGCTCCGTGAAACATCTCTGAGTTCCCTCTTGAAGCTCGCATTTGGAAATACAAAACTGAATCAGCTCCGTGGGCAAGATCTTGTAGACTGGATAGTTCGTTTTGACCCAGTCGCTTGGCTCGGTTGACGTTATGCCAATTTACTCGTGAAGGTGTATTCTCCATAATCAAAAAGTTTTGGTGCTTTAAACTGCGGAAGAAATCATGCAAAAAGCCGACTTTCATCCCTAAATTTTGGGTCGACTGTGTATCATTGCCCCAAGCTGGATATGAATCCCACGATACTAAATCCAAATGCTTAGCAATTTCTTGATAGTTTAAATCGCTGAACACGTCCATTTTCGGGTTACCTGACATCAAATTAGTCGTAACTGGAATTTGTGGCGTGATTTCTCTGAGCGGCGCTATTTCGTTTTCGATAAAGGAGATTGTTTGGGCAGTTTCAAAGCGTTTCCAATCTAAATTCAATCCTTTATTGCCTTCCTCACTGTGGGGGCCTGGTGCAACTATTTGAGACCAGTCGCTATAGTTGTGACTCCAAAAAGTGTTCCACCAGGCGTGATTCAAATTGTCTAGTGTCTGATATTTAGCTTTTAACCAGTCACGAAAGGCTTGTTGGCAAAGGTTGCAATAGCAAGCTCCTGAGTATTCATTGGAAATGTGCCACATAACTAGACTGCTTCTTTTTCCAAAATGTTCCGCTAATTTTTGATTGATTTCTTGAACTTTTTGTCGATAAATTGGTGAAGTGTAACAATGATTGTGACGACCACCAAATTGACCTCTAACTCCATTTGAATCAGTTCTAATAACTTCAGGATATTTCTGAGAAAGCCAGGCTGGACGTGCTCCACTAGGAGTTGCCAAAATAATGTGACCATTCATTTTTTCAACACGATCAAAAATATCATCTAACCATGAAAAATCAAAATGTCCTTCACTTGGTTCTAGTTTTGCCCATGAAAAAATTCCGACTGTAACTGTATTGATAGCAGCATCCTTAAAAATTGCAAAATCTTTATCGATAATTCCCGGCTCATTCAACCATTGCTCTGGACTGTAATCTCCGCCATACAAAAATTCATTAACGTTTAATTCTTTTTCCATATTCTCCCCCTTGAAAGCGCTTTTTGCTTATAGATTCATTATAAAGTGTAACGGACAAAAAAATCTTCCCAATTCCACTGGAATTGAGAAGATTTTTCATTTATCTATTTTTTATTTGAATTCGTCAGGTTTCTTGTCTGTTTGTTTGAAATAATAACTCATTGCATCGAGAATTCTTTCGGAAGCTTTTCCGTCACCGTATGGATTCTTAGCATTTGCCATCCGATCGTATTCAGCCTTGTCTGTAATTAAACGTGTCATTTCTTTTTCGACTACTTCGGCATCTGTTCCGACCAACTTCAAAGTTCCAGCTTCTACACCTTCAGGACGTTCAGTTGTATCACGTAAAACTAAAACTGGTTTTCCTAATGATGGAGCTTCTTCTTGAACACCACCGGAATCGGTCATGATGAAGTAACTTCTAGAAGCTAAGTTGTGGAAATCAACTACGTCTAGCGGTTCGATCAAGTGAATACGATCAACTCCACCTAAAATTTCTTTAGCTGTTTCTTGAACAACTGGATTCAAATGAACTGGATAAACTAGTTCAATATCATCGTGTTTAGCAACAACTTTTCTCATCGCATGGAAAACTTGTTTCATCGGTTCACCTTGGTTTTCACGACGATGCATTGTAATCAAAATCATCTTTTTATCTGGGTCGATCACATCTAAAATATCGTGATGATAATCTTGATGGACTGTACTTCTCAAAGCATCAATAGCTGTGTTACCTGTTACATAAATATTTTCACTATGATGATTTTCCTTTAACAAATTAGCTTTACTTTCATCGGTTGGAGCAAAGTAAAGATCTGTTAAATCATCGGTCATTTGACGATTCATCTCTTCAGGCCATGGTGAATACTTGTTCCATGTTCTGAGGCCAGCTTCAACGTGACCAATACGTGTTTGATGGTAAAAGGCCGACAATGCAGCACTGAAGGTTGTTGTGGTATCTCCATGAACTAGTACGATATCAGGTTTTTCTTTTTCAATGATGCTGTCCAATTCTTTGAGTACTAAACCAGTGATACCACTTAAAGTTTGGCGTTCTTTCATGATATTTAAATCATAGTCTGGTTTGATCTTGAAGATTTCCAAAACTGAATCGAGCATTTCCCGATGTTGTGCTGTAACTACAGTTACAGTTTCAAAACGGTCACTATTTTGCTTTAATTTGAGTACTAAAGGTGCCATCTTAATAGCTTCTGGTCTAGTACCAAATACTGTCATAACTTTAATTTTGTCCAAAATTATCACCTCAATAAAATTACCTATAGTATACCAAAAATGCCTTTATTAATATAGGCAGCCGCAAATGCTTAATTAGACGTTATTTTCTGAAAGCTTTTGCGTATAATATAACTATGATGATTAACTTTCCAATTTTAATAATTTTAAGTATTCTAACAACTTTGATTGCCTTTTTTCTAGTAATTGCAATTTATAATACTTTTATCAAATCCAGCAGTAAAAAATATTGGTGGCTTATTTTATTCTGCTTGATAATCCTTTATATGATAGCGTTTTACATCTATTTTCATCTCAGATAGGCGGTTTACAGAAATAGTTTGTTAAAAAAAGTATTAATTTTTCTCGTTTTGAGTTAGAATTATCAATGTATTCGAAAATGAATTTTTATGGAGGTTTATCGATGGTTTTAACAAACGGTAACGAAATTTTCAATAACGCCCGTAAAGGCAAGTATGCTGTTGGTGCATTCAACATCAACGACTTGGAATGGACACGCTCAATTTTAGCTGCTGCCCAAGAAACACAAACACCTATCTTGGTTCAAACATCAATGGGTGCTGCTAAGTACATGGGTGGATACGAACTATGTCTACACCTAGTACAAGACACAATCAAGAACATGGGTATCACAGTTCCAGTTGTTATGCACTTGGATCATGGTAACTATGAAGCTGCTAAGGAATGTATCGAAGTTGGATATAACTCAGTTATGTTCGATGGACATGATCTACCTTTCGAAGAAAACCTTGAAAAGACAAAGGAAATCGTTAAGTTAGCTCATGCTAAGAACATGTCTGTTGAAGCTGAAGTTGGTTCAATCGGTGGTACTGAAGATGGTATCGTTGGTTTAGGTGAACTTGCTGATGTTGAAGAAGCTAAGACACTTGCTGCTACTGGTGTTGACTACCTAGCTGTTGGTATTGGTAACATTCATGGTGTTTACCCATCAAACTGGAAGGGTCTAAGCTTTGACCGTCTTAAGGAATTAGCTGATGTTATCGACACACCACTTGTATTGCATGGTGGTTCAGGTATTCCTAAGGAACAAATCATCAAGGCTGTTTCAATGGGTATCTCAAAGGTTAACGTTAATACTGAATTACAACTTGCATTCGCTAAAGCAACACGTGAATACATCGAAGCTAAGAAAGACTTGGATGTTGATGAAAAGGGTTATGACCCACGTAAATTGCTTGCACCTGGTGCAAAGGCTATCACTGATACAACAATCGAACGTATCAAGTGGTTTGGTACTCCATCAATCAACGCTTAATTTAATTGAAAAATTAAATTCAAAAAACGAGGACAATAGTCCCCGTTTTTTTTGTGCTCTTTTTCACTTGTGAAATTTATATTTTAATAATAAATGACAAATTTAAAAATAAAATAGTGCTATACTCCTTGTCTACCAATCACTCAACCGTATTCCAAATGAATATAGACAGACTTATATATTGTAGTATTCACAAGTTTCTGCTACACTGTGTTTGTACCAAATAAAGAAAGCGCTAACATAGAAAGGAGGGGCTTTGATATAGTAACTTTAAAATCTGGAATAGGTTTTAAGTCTACCGATCGCCTCCCGTATAGAAAAAACAAATATACCAATCTATGACTAGATGCTTATTCTAGATACTTAGTTGATTGTTGTAACTCCCAATTACTAGATAGGAGCACTCATTTCTTAAATTTGCCCAAGAATTTAACTCCCAGACCAAATTGATCTCCCCAGTTGTCAGATACCCATCATCCGATGACTCTTATTAATTTCAACTCCTATCGACAATCAACTGTACATAAAAAAAGCAGTTAGGTTCCCCGCCTAACTGCTTTTTTTGATGACTTGACCATAATTCAAGGTCTCACCTTCGATAGTCATTTTATTTCTACCATTTCTTTTTGATTCATACAAATATTCGTCAACTCGTTTAAAAATATCATCAAACGAATGATCATCTTTTTTCTGTTGCGTGACACCAAAACAAAGTGTGACATCTAGTCGATTTCCTTGAATAAAGAGTGGCATATCTTTCAACGTTCGGTCGATTCGATTAATTATCTGACTCGCTTGGTCAACATCCTTATTTGGCAATAAAATTATGAACTCTTCCCCACCGTACCGGAAAAGTAAACCGTTAGTCTTACCAACGTGTAATTCACGTTCAACAATATGGGAAACGTGACGCAAAACTTCATCACCGATCTCATGGCCGTAATGGTCATTGAATTCCTTGAAGTGATCAATATCAAACATCAAAATCGACATTGGTTTAGGATTATCAACAAATTTTTCAAACTCATCTTTAGACATTTTATTGAAATTGGCGCGATTCCTAACTCCGGTCAAAGCATCATAGTTAACTTTGACTTCTAAATCAGTATAAGCATGCATATACTGGCTCATTTTTTGTTCAATAATTCGTACGACCAACATATAAATTTCAAATAAAATCAACATTCCAATAATATCAGCAACTGGAAAACGATAATCAATCCACAGAATCGTCCACCAGCAAATTCCAAACAATAGTTGAGAGGATAAATACCGATAATTGTAAACGATCAGCTCATCTTTATGACCATACAGATAATCAATTACGATCACTAAGGCCAAATAAGCAATGATGAACAACCACCAATTCGGCCCCATCATTCGGGCAATATCAAACGACGGATGATAAATAAATGGCAACAAGATATTTATTAAAACAATTAAACGATTGTTAAAAATAAACAAACCATAAAAAAGAATCGTCAATTCAGCATTCGCTAATAATCCACCTAATTCTACTGTCGTTCCATTACTTAGACTTCGGAAAACTAGGTTGATGATTAAAACAGCTATCAATAGTAACATTATTTCAGCAATGTTAATTGAAACTTTCTGCCAAAATGGTGATGATTCACTGATTTTTCGTTCTAACATAAACGCTATATAAGTTATGATTGTAATTAAACCTATCGTAACAAAACCTGTCATAAGCGCATTTGTGCTGAAGCAAATTCGGATTATTTCTGCTAAATTACCCAAGAATCCATCTCCACTTACTTATTAAATTCCTAAGTTTAGTTTAGCATTGTTAGAAGTACTATTAAATATTCGTTTAGTAAATATAATTGTTTTGAATAGGAGTTATTTTTGATAGTTGTTTTTCTTTAGTTTTCGGGGGGATTAAGATGCCGTCTTCCGCAAAAGCTCTGGAAAACGCTGTTGCTCCAGACTAAATTTCACATTTTTGCAGTTTTTCCTGTGAATTCTAAGGTGGGTGCCCCTTCTATTTTAAGTTTGTGCGTAATTTCTTTATGGTCTGGATAGATTCTTTTCTTACTTAGTTAACTCTATAGAAGATAAATAATGAAGTTTTATTCCTTATTTCAGGTCAAAAAAGTTGTACTGGTAGAATTTCTATTAGCACATTTTTTTTAATTTCATTACTATTTTATTCTTTAAATTATCATACGAAAATCAAAATGCGTGACAATTATTTCCGTAGCATTAGAAGAAAATAACTCATAGAACCACAATTTAGTCCGGAACAAAAAACTCGATTTGGGCTCAGTGGTGAAATTATTCTTAGCAATTTATTGCTTAGAATAAGGTCGAGCTTGAAGACAATTTCCGATTTTTGAAATTGGCTCCAAGTCGGCCCACCACGTTCCAGCCCAAAATCGAGTTTTTTGTGGAGGACGGCATACTTTACCATCCACCCAATAGAACAAATTCTATATTTTATTTCTCATTATCTTCTTTATCAATTGCCATCTGAGCAACCAAATTCAAATAATTAAATGGATTATCATAATTTGGTTGGAACAACATATCAACATATGCCAAATCGTCAATCGTATTCTCATTTTGAATACAGATTGAAATGGCATTGGCTGATTGGGCTACTTCATGTTTACTGAAGAGCTGAGCCCCTAAAACTTTTCTTGTATCCTTATCGTATATCAAATAAATCGTCAACATATCAGTCGTTGGCATATACTCTGGGCGATAGTAATCGTGGTATGTGACACAATCGGCATTTAAACCATTGGCCAAAGCTTTTTTCAAAGTCAAGCCCGTTTCGGCTAAAGTATAACCAAAGATACCCATTGCTGTAGTAGCCTGTGTACCCATATACTTACGAACTTTGCCAAAGACATTCATTCCGGCCAGAGTACCTTGACGAACTGCACTTGAGGCTAAAGGAATATACTTCATTTCGCCGGTTGGATTAAATTTAACAGCAGTAGAATCTCCAGCAGCATAAATATCAGGATCAGACGTTTGCATATAGTCATTGACCAAAATTGCTCCGTAACCATCCATTTGAACCTGTCCTCTGAGCAAATCAGTATTGGCAAAGAATCCTGTGCAGACGATAACTAAGTCAGCCTTGAACTCATGACCAGCTTTAGTCTTAATTGTTAACTGTTCGCCATCATCGATTTCAGAAACTCGTTCACCTAATTGAACTTTGACATCATGTTCTTTTAATTTTTGAATGATTGTCTCTGATAACGGTGCGTCGACATAATTATTCAAAATCGTGTCTCGTGATTGAATTAAAGTTACTTCATGAACCGTATTAGCATAACTTTCTGCTAATTCCACCCCGACATAGCCAGCACCAACGATAGCAATACTTGGATAATCAAGTGCAGATTCATAGATTTTTTTGGCTTGTGCGTAACTTTTACACAATAAAACTCTTGGATTGTCCATACCGCCGATTGGTGGAACCCCAACTTCCGAACCAGTCGTCATAATGAGCTTATCGTAACTATCCTCAAAAATTTCTTGTGTAGTTAAATCTTGAACTCGAATTTTTTTATTTTTAGAGTCGATTTTCATAACATTGTGCTTCATGAAAACCTTTGCTCCATATCCTTCTAGCGTGGTTGGATCAGCGTAGAACATATCCTCAAGTCGATTTACAATTCTCCCTAGATAAAGTGCAATCCCACAAGATAGAAAAGCAATATTATCATCACGTTCATATACAGTAACTTCTGTATCTGGATGCTTTTTTAATATTTGTTCCACCGCAGCTGTTCCAGCGTGTGTACATCCGACAACTATAACTTTCAAGTCGGTTCCTCCTCTACAGTACCCAGTAAAATATTTTGGTATTATGCTTAAAAAAACACTTAGTTATATTATATCAATGAATTTATTTTATAATATCCTATAAATGGAATTTTTAAATTTCAATTATCGAACGTAATGTAAGCGCAATTTGTAATATAATAATAAGTGTATTGACTTTTTTAATTTGGTGAAAAATTTATGAACAAAATAAAATATTCTGATGATATAAATTCTGACATTTATAAAGATAGTTTAAACATTCGTGAAACTGTCTTTGTCAATGAACAACATGTCGATAAAAATATTGAAATCGATGATGATGAAGCTAAATGTACCTATTTCACACTATATTCAAACGATAAACCTGCCGCAACTGCACGTTTTCAAGTAACTGACGACAATGGTATTCACATACAACGTGTCGCAGTTTTAAAAGAGTTTCGCCACCAACGCCTTGGATCAGAGCTCTTAGACTTTATTTTTAAATTTGCAAAAAATAGACATTTCGATTACGTCATTTTGGGTGCACAAGATCACGCTCAAAAGTTTTACCAACAATTAGGCTTTAAAGTAGTCGGTGACCAATATCGTGAAGCTGGAATACTCCATCATGACATGAGGCTGAGCTTGTAGTACTATTTAAATGGATTGTATTTTCAATTGAGGGATTATTGGATTTTACAAAGGAGCAAAATATGTACAGATATTTTATTCAACCGCAGCTTGACACAGTAAATAATTCATTAATTGGTTACGAGCTGTTGATGAAAGAAAAGAAACCAGAGGGCTGGCGTCCTCCGCTAAACTTCTCAGAAGTTCCTTCTCACACTATGGCAAAAGTTTTAATTGCCACAACCAAAATCTTATCCTTAAAAATTGGTTCTGTTTCCGTTAATATCAACCGCAATCAGTTGATGGACAAAGAAGTACGTGCTGCCATTTTGGAAGCACAAAAGATTCTTCGTCCATTAAGATTAGTTGTTGAATTGACTGAAGATAAACCCATGCAAAATTGGTCTAATGAAGAATATATTTCCTTAATAAAGGAATTTATTGATTATGGTATGGACTTCAGCCTCGACGACTGCGGAACCGGCGTCAATCAACTAGATCAAATCAAAGACATGATTCCCCTAGCCTCAGAAATAAAATTTGCGATTCAAAACTTTGGCGAGAAATTACGCGACCCAGATATCGAAAGTAAAGTAATTTTCTGGAGAGACATCTGTGAAAAAGAAAATATACGCTTCATTCTAGAAGGAATTGAAGATGAAAAAGACGATCAATTAGCCAATAAATTAGGAATAAATCTAAGACAAGGCTATTATTACGGCAAACCGAGACTGTTAAAGTTGAAAGCTGATGACGACGAATTTTAGAGCGTGGAAGGCAACGGGTTTTAGCTATACTGCATAGAACCATGGTTATTCAAAAAAGATATTAATGACACAAAAACACCCTATTCAGATTGTTCTAAGAATCCAAATAGGGTGTTTTTCTATTTAAAATTTTTATTTATTAGCTTCTTTACGTTCCTTAGCTACGGCCATTTGTGCAACCAAGTTCAAATAATTAAACGGATTATCATAATTTGGTTGGAACAACATATCCATAAAAGCCAATTCATCAATCGTATTCTTATTTTGAATACATACTGACAAAGTATTAGCAGATTGAGCTACTTCATGCTTGCTAAACAATTGACCACCAAGAATCAAACGACTGTCTTTATCGTAAACTAGACGAATCGTCAACATAGCAGTCGTAGGCATGTAAGCTGGACGATAATTGTCATGGAATTCAACCACGTCTGCATTCATACCGTGTTCCAAAGCATGCTGTAAAGTCAAACCAGTCGAAGCAACCGTGTAACCAAACAATTCCATCGCCGATGTAGCCTGAGTACCCATGTATTTTTGAATATTACCAAAAACGTTTTTTTCCGGCCAAGGCACCTTGTCTGATGGCATTAGTAGCCAATGGCATATAAGCGTGTTCGTGAGAAGGATTAAAGTAAACGGTACAAGCATCCCCAGCTGCATAAATATCAGGATTAGAAGTTTGGGTATACTCATTAATAATAATGGCACCGTGCTTATCCATCTTAACTTGACCACGCAAAAGATCAGTATTAGCAACAAATCCCGTGCAGACGATCACAAGATCTGCCTCGTGGTCCTCTTTGTTAGTTTCAATCAAAACTTTGTCTTTCTTATCATCACGGTCAAAACCAGTTACTCTTTGATTCAAATAAACTGTCACGCCATGCTTGTGAAGAAGATCGACCACCTTATCCGACATATCTTTATCAATATAATGGTTAAGAATTTGGTCATGTGATTGAATCAAAGTTACTTCGTGATCTGTATTAGCATAACTTTCTGCCAGTTCAACACTAATATATCCACCACCAACAATCGTAATCTTTTTATGATTTTTAGCTGTTTCATAAATTGCCTGAGCTTGAGCGTAGTTTTTACACATCAAGATTCTGGAATCGGAAATCCCCATAATCGGTGGTACAACAACTGTTGAGCCAGTTGTCATGATCAATTTGTCGTAAGTGTCATTGATAATCTCATGCGTTTTCATATTTTCACACATGAGTGTTTTATTTTTAGCATCAATTTTCAAAACATCATGTTTCATTTTGATATTGGCACCTAGTTTTTGTAAATCTTTAGGGCTTGCATAAAACATATCTTCCAAATGTTTCACTTTACCGCCCAAATATAGAGCGATTCCACAAGATAAGAACGAAATATTATCATCACGCTCGTATACTGTTATTTCAGTATCTGGGTGTTCCTGAAGAATTTGCTCTACTGCAGCTGTTCCCGCATGCGTACAGCCTACTACTACTACTTTCATCCTTTATTTTCCCCTCTCAAATATCATAAATATTTTATACTAAATTCCGATAAATAGAATATATTTTTGATAATTTCCTTTATAATAAATTTATTATAAACTCATTTCTGATAAATAATACGAAAAAATTCAAAATTTACCAAAAATCACCAAGACCTATTCCCATCCATAGAACTTTACCAAAAAATAGTCTATAAAATTATTTAGTTGAAATGGACACTAATTAAAAGAAAAAAATTATACATTTTTGAATCTTTCATTTCTTTTGCTTAATAACTAGGATTTTTCGACACCACAGTAACATCTTTTATATTGCAAAGCTATAATTATTCTAATTTAGCTTCAATTTTGCCTTAACTCGATCTCCTAACCCTACTTTCTAATAATTCTCAAAAATGGTATCTTTAAATTTGATATTTAAATAAAAATTAAGGAAGCAAACTTGAATTTCATACAAAATACCATCGATGATTACCTGAAAATTGATTCTACGATCATCACCCTAGTCACAATAGGCTTAATCACCTTGATCACAATTTTGGCTTACAGCTTAGAACGTTATTTGGTTAGCAGTCATCCGTCCACTTATCTCAAAGTCTTCTTTCACTTACTCGAAGGCTCTGGACTAGCTTTGGCTATGACAATCTTGCAAAAGACTTTCCATATTATCAATAACGGTTCAATCAACAATGGTTGGCTCTACGCCAATGCTCAGATGACAATCATGCTCTATGCACTATATTTGATGCGAAACCGTATCATTTTGATGATCAATATAGTCATGCCATTTGTCTACCATGAAGCCTCAAATTTTCAGCGTTTAGACAGTTACAAGTTCCCATACTTTGTGATTGCTTACCTTTGTTTGATGGCTATCACAATTTATATTTACTTAAATCAAGATAAATTATTAAATAACGCCCGCCAATTTATAATCTGCCAAACCATTTACGGTGTTTCCTGGTGGTTAATGCTTTGGGTCGACCACAGTTTCCAATTTTATCGTATTCTCAATATGGTCTTAGTCTTCTTGATTTACATGGCTATTATTCGTTACTGCGAACGAAAAATGCAGGAAACCCTCAATGGCTACGACCACTTAAAAGTCGCTATTAACTATGATGAATTGACTGGAATCAGAAATCGTGCCAGCTTCGATAAAAGTACCAAGGCTATTTACCAAAAATATACTGAAAATTCCAGTGTTCCACTCACCATTGCAATGTTTGATATCGATCGCTTTAAAAAATTTAATGATACTTTCGGACATTCAACAGGTGACAGTGTTTTAAGACACGTTGCTAATACGCTAGAACGCGAACTATTTTTGAGAAAGACTCAAGGTCAGATTTTTCGCTTTGGTGGTGAAGAATTCATCATCATTTTTCGAGGCAAAACTGCCCAAGAATGTTCTCCAATCATTGTTGATCTAAGAAACGCCTTATTAAATTCACCATTATTTTTAAATGGTAATCAACTTAACGTCAATATTTCCTTCGGCGTTGCGCAACTAAGAGACACCGATAAGAGTTTCAAAGACCTTTTCGAGCGAGTTGACAGTTACTTATATCAATCAAAGAATTCCGGTCGCAACAGTATGACAATAGAAGGTAAAACAACTAAATTCGATGATCCAAAATAAAAAAACTCTACTAGCTGAAAAATTAAATCAGTTAGTAGAGTTTTTTATTTTGATATTCCTTCTGAGAACAAAAAAATAGTGAGAAATTAATCTCACCGTCGGGAAGGAATCAGTTGTTTTTAAATCTGGTAGTCCCTATATGTCATAGTAAACCATGTCACGCTTGAGGGCAATAGAATAAACTAATAATTTTACTCTTTTTTTTATTTTAAAAAGAATAGTGGTGTTTCAATGATGGTACAACAATTTTGTCAGCCATCCCAATGATTATTCCTTGACAAAACATCGCCAAAACTGTCCCAATTCCGACCGAAATAATTCGATCGGTCAAAGCAAAACAAGTGATCATAATGATTATTGGTGGTGTGTAGCTAACTAACTGTCCCCAGCCAGCCGAACCATGTAAATACTTAAATCTCAACAAATATGCCATTTCATCATTAGGATGTTGAATCAAGTTACACCGTTGATAAATCGAAGTTCCGACTGAAATTAGGATCAAGCCTAAGATATCAATGATGATTCTTAAATAAATCGGTAAATCAGGAAAATGAAACGGATTTAACAAATCACTGAAAAATCCTACTAAATAACTGAATGGTAGTGAGAATAATAAGTTAGAAATAAAGATATGCATATCAAATTTTCCTAACAACAATTGATTAACAATCGTCACGATCACTGCATACACGAACAAAGTCGTACCGTAACTAGCGTGCAGTAAAGTTGAAATATTAACTGCCGAAGCCGTCCAAACAGCACTACCCATATTACTGTCGATCATTAATGCATTAGCAAATGCGTCCAAAATAATAGCAAAAATTAAATAACCCAAGCGCTTTTTAAATTTACTATCCATTACAAACCTTCCCCCTAATAAAAAAAGACAATACCAAACGTAATTGGTATTGCCTAACTACTAGATTTAAGTTTAGATTAGCTTGAAAACGATGTCAATTCAATTTATTTTTTAGGATGATTCATTTCGTCCATACTCAATAAATGATACTTATGTTCATGATTTGGATCATAAGCTTCAATTTGAGCCATCATACCTGTATCTTCGTGTTCAAGGATATGACAGTGATACATGTAAACACCAAATTTAGTAAATTGAACTGCGATTCTAACGGTTTCACCAGCGTTAACTCCTACGGTGTCTTTCCAACCATGTTCATTTGGATAAACATCTTTGCCATTACGGCTGATTACTAAGAATTGGCAGCCATGCATGTGGAACGGATGAATCATACCGCCATCCATATCGTTGGTATTGACAACATCCCAAAGCACAGTGTCTCCAATTTTTTGACGACGGTCGATTCTTTGCATATCAAAGAGTTTGCCATCGAGTCGAACTTGATCATCCATTCCTGACATAACAGTCTTGGTTACAGGAAGACCTGGTGTTACTTTTGGTGCGTCGATCGTTGTGAGATGTTCAGGAAGTTTTACATCTTCACGAGTGTAATTACCAATCTTGAACTTCATGATAGGTGTATTATCACTCATCAAAGTTACGACATCTCCTGGTTTCTTGTCACCAAAGTCAACGATAACTTCAGCTCTTTCGGCACAAGTTAACATCAATTTAGTAAATCTGACTGGTTCAGGCAAAGTCCCACCATCAGAAGCAATTTGAGTAAATTCATGCTCATCATCAAAGTGCAAACGCCATTCACGACGATCTGATCCATTCAAGATTCTTAAACGAACTCGTTGAGTCGTTACGTCGAAAACACCATTGATCGTACCGTTGACCAGCGCATACTTTCCAAGGGTACCATCAACATCATAATCTTTCTTATAGTCGAGCTGATTGTCGTGATAACTTCTATCTTGTAAAATTACAGGAATATCATCGACTCCATAATTTCTTGGGAATGGAAGTTTTGCTTCTTCAGCATCTGTAACGACGACCGCAGCTGCTAAGCCATTCCAGACTTGACGAGCTGTATTTGGACATGGATGTGGATGAAGCCAATCTGTTTGTGCTGGTTGATCCAAAGTGAAATCAATGTCACGACTGCCACCAGGATAAACTGGAGCATGTGGACCACCATCGACGATTGGTCCAGTGACATTTAAACCATGCCAATGGAATGTAGTAACTTCTGGTAGTTCGTTAACTAGGTGAACATGATAATGTACTCCTTGTTTCAAGACAATTGTTTGTCCCAACAAAAAAGCATTGTAGCCCCAAGTCTTAGTCTTTTTACCTGGTAAAATTTGTGTTTCACCAGCTTGGGCTGTAATTGTGTAATAAACATCGTTACCGTCTACTTTATCTGGTTTTAAAGCAGTAGGGATATTCAATGGTTGATCTGGAATATCAACTTTTTCTAGTGGAATATATCCACCGTCATGTAAATCAAATACTGGTTCATCAAAGAAATAATCATTGTAAACTTTTGTTTCTGCCATTTATAATCGCCACCCTATTTAGTTTTTGATCGAAACGTACATACGCAATTTACTAAAGCTTCGATAAACATACCGATACCCATCATATACATCGCAATCATGTTCTTATTAGCAAACACGAAATACAATAAAATTGCATAAAAAATTAGCATGAATAATGAGAAAGCCTTAGAACCACCTGCCATATTATCACCACCAAAATTTATTACATTTCTATTTTAATACAGTTATACGTAAATAAAAATAATTTTTGGCTATCCTAAGAAATTTAGAGGTTATTCTTTTTTGTTGGATGATGGCATAAAGATTTTAGTATTTGTAAACTACTAACTCTCCGTTGATAAAATTAGCCATGTAGACTTCTGACACGTCGATATGCCGCTTTTCCAATTGTTCGTTGATCCATTCTTCGTCGTGACCAGAAGTTGACAGCTCTTCCATATCGATTTTGCCATCCAAAATAATCGGATACTTGTAGCTATCTTCATTTTTCAGCAAAATCGTGAGTTGACCGTTACGTTCAAAAACCGCCCGGCTGACTTTTCTTACATCTAGAACTCCTGCTTGGCGTAATTTGAATGACAAGTCATTAGCGGACAAGCCATTACGCAAAGCTAAATCGACATCAATTTTGCCATTTCTAACGATCACTTGTGGTGTACCTTCAATTATTTTCTTGAAGAAATTATTGTGATTTGTCAAAAACTTAGCTACAAAAACCACCAAGGTCCAAATCAACAAGACCAAAGTAAATTGTAAAATCGTGATGCTGGAATTATAGATCATCCCACCTACAATTCCACCAAGTACATAGTTTTGTAGTTGATCGATCGCACTAGTTGGGGCAATGTTACCACGACCGAATAGATTGATTTGCAAAACCATGAATAAGAAACCGATGATAAATTTTAAAGTTAAATCTCCATATAACAAAACCATATCTCCACCTATTTTTTAATCAATTGAATTTTTTGTGAGCTAATAATGCTAGCTTTCGTCAACGTGTAACTGGATTGGTTACTATCAAAACTGACTCGATAAATGTTATCGCCAGCTTTGATCAACATCCCTTCAGTCAAACTAGAACTATTCGAATATAATTTTTTAGTAGAAACTTTCTTCTCTTTAGCCACTGACTTCATTAATTCCAACGTTTGGCTAGTTTTATTATTAATATCCAATTTTTGTTCATAATTATTGTAATTAATCCCTATAAATAGGAAGATACCCAATCCAAAAATTATCAACAAATCACGATATTTGTTGTCAGAGCGATTTTTAAAATACAAATAGCTAGTAACAAAAATGGCCACCGCTAAGACTAAAATTCCAATGATGAATAAGAAATTAGGCTCATTATTGTGGGCAATTAAGTAATCATACGAATAAAAACTCATTTATATCCCCTCAACTATTTTTTTATTTACGATTAGTATAGCAAAAAATCATGTTTTACCCTGTTTAAAGCGCCTCCAATTTAATTTGCTTGCGCAAGTATTCAAACTGCTGCATAATACTTAGAAGTTAATGGCATTAGGTGGTGAATAAAAATGAGTCAACCTTCAAATCTATGTACGTGGTTGGAAATGAAGCACTTTGAAAACGACATTCAAACACGATTGGAAAAAGTTCTCAATAAATTTGACCTTTCACCAGTCGAATTCAGTTTCTTACATTACTTGTATGATCAGTACGATTCCAAAGCTAGTTTGCTTGAAATCAAAGATTCCCTCAAACTCAGTTCCGCAGCTGTTTCACGAATGGCTGTCCGTCTGGAAGAAAAGGACTGCAAACCTTTGATACGTTATCATAGCGACGAAAATCAAAAAGAAATCTGTCTGCAAATTACGACCTCAGGTATCGCACACTTCAAGGAAGCTGCCAAAGTTGTCGATGGGTCACTAAATGAATTATTTTCCAGTCTAGATTTCAAAAATTTACGTGATATTATAAATTCTATTAATTAGAATCCCGTCATGGGGTTCTTTTTCTTTGTCCATGACTTTCTCCAGTGGCAGTTTAAGTTTATTCTTGGTAGTTTTTGGTTTAGCTTCCTTAGCCAGCAACCAATTATCTGGCTTCATCGTTCAATCCCATTGCTTCAAGCTTGGGAATTTCTTTAAGTTCAGCAGCCGGTTCAATGATCGTTGGTAACTTCGGACTCAATTTTGTTGGTTTTGGTGGGGCAATTTTTACATTAGGAGCTTTATTAATAAATCTAAAATTAAATAACATTATTACAACAGAAGCTAAAAAATAATTATATATAAATTTATAAACTTTCTTCATGGTGTCACCTAAAACGACAAATATTGTCGCCCCTCTTTGCTAGAATTTGAATTGTAAGTAAACGATCAAAGGGGATATTTAAAATGAAAAAACATTTTGGACCAATTGTTTTAGGGATTATTGCCATGACTTTAACTGCTCCTGCAGTAAACGCAACAACTGTTTTGGCAGACGAAAATGGGGATGTTGCAACGCCTAGTGGGGAACAAGCAGATAAAAGCAAAGCTCAAACAGACCTAGAGACTTCACTAGCACAACTTAAAGCTAAAATTTCCGTAAACGATTTAGCTGACACTCAAATCAAAACATTAGAAAACGCCTATACTAAATACTCTAATGAAGCGCAAAAAGCTACAACTGACGCTGAACGTAACGAAATTATTTCTTTTATTGCTTATTACTTAGATTCAAAATCAACTATCAACTATACCTTTGATGTTCCAAGTGGAATTATCAAAGGAACTGATGAAAAAGTGGCACTACCAAACATTCAAAAACAATTTACAAAACCAGGAACTTACCCACTTTACATTGGAAATAATGATGTAGAATTTGCTAACAATACTGATGATAAAACCGCAAGATCAATCAACCTAACACTAGATAAAGATGGCAAATTTACAATCGATCCAAATTATCTAGACAAAGACGGCAATATTTTATTGAAGTCTAATTTATCAAAAGATTCATTGACTGAAGAAATTAAACAAGCAGAAGACACAATGTCAACTCACTTTACATCTTCTGATCCTGAAGCTTTAAAATCAGTTATTGCTGAGATGTCTAAGGACTTAAACACTATTGAAATTCCCGCTGAAGCTAGCTACACCGATTTAAGTAAAGTCAAAGAAGAGATTCAGAACACCATCTCTAAATACTCCACTTTCGTTCAATATGGTAATCGCGGAATGGCAGGTGTTCCCGTTGTTAAAGGTGCTTCTGTTTCCTTCCAAACTGAACCTGGTGGGAATTACCTCAAATTAGCATTCGATAAAGATGGCTCAAATCTAACTAGTGCTGAATTTACTGACAAAGATGGCAATCCCATTAAAGTTTCCGAAAACGTTAATATTACGACTGACCTATCCGATCAAAAAGTAACAACCGACAACGAAATCGGCACAAACGAACCTGAAACACCAATCGTTACTCCATCAACTGATGACAACAATTCATCATCAAACACAACAACAGACACAAATAAGAAAGCTATTTCAAATTACTCATCTGTCTTCTATGCCCTTCCTAACAAGAATGTTCATCTTTACAATGAAAACGGCGAACTAATCACTAATCGTGGACTTAGTGGTAACACTGATTGGAAAGCCGACAAAAAGATGACACTTAATAACGAAGTTTATCTACGTGTCGCAACAAACGAATGGGTTAAGTTAACTGACGGACTAGAAGTTAACTTAAATAATACCGTTGTTAACACCCTAAATGATGCTCATCTTTACAATGCTAAAGGTGATTTGATCACTAATCGTGGATTAGCTAAGAACACTGCTTGGAGAAGTGATAAAACTGCCTCAATCAACGGTCAAACAATGTATCGTGTTGCTACTAACGAATGGGTTAAAGCATCTGACATTAAGTAACCAAAAAACTATTTTATTAAAAAGAAGCTGTATTAATGAATTTCATTTTCATTAGTACGGCTTCTTTTTTGTTTCTTCAATTTTTTTAGCTTGTTTCAGCGATGATACTCGACGAATTAATTTCTCAATCAAGAACATTGCTGGTGTTTGCGTCGTCACATTATCACTCTCAATCATCTGTTGCGTGGCAAAATAAGTCAGCGTGTATTGACTCATTTTTGCAATTGTCGACGTAACATTATTGGTGATAGCCACGACTGGTATTTTATGTTTAATAAAATTATCAATGTATTTGATGATGATGTGGTTTTCACCCGATACTGAACAGACGACTAAACATAATTCATCGCCTACATTATCATCAAAATCCACAATTGGATTATCGATGGGATTTTGAATTAGTAGTGACAAATTGACAAAGCTCGAATAGTTGACTGCACCAAATTCAGCTAGTATTTTGGAAGTTCCCTCACCTATCCACAGTACTTGTTTGCGGGTCAAAAGCATTTTGGCGACCTCATCTATTTTTTTGCGTCCATCTGCTGTATCAGTCTCCATGATTGAACGAACGATTTCCCCACTATCCAAATCAGTTGGATATTCCTGATTCAAATGTTTGTTAGCAACATATAATTTCAAGCGTGTTTTGAATTCTGACCAACCGGCACAATCAAATTTTTGACAAAAGCGTTGAATGCTGGCTGTGCTACAATATGTAATTTTTGCCAAATCACGGATTCGCATGTATACGACCGTATTCATATTCTTGACTATCACACGGTAAATTATCATATCTGTTTCCGTCAACTCTGGCGTATGATCTAGAAAGAGCATTCCATTACCTACTTTGTAAACGATTTATTAACTCAATCTTACATTACTTGGAATTGCCTTAGCAAGAGCATTTCAGTGCATTTGTGATAAATATGACATTTTTGTCACTAGTTGTATCATTTTTAGAGAAAGAAAAAAGGATGATCGGGGGTCATCCTTCTTACTTTCCCTTTGTCATGGTTTTTATGACTTAGGGAGAGTTATGGGGTCGACACTTTTGTCGACCATTTAACTCTTGATTGTTTGTTTTTTTGATTTCTTCTGTAGTTTCTTTTTGTTTATAGATTTGGTTCTCTTTGGAAAGTGCTTGGCAATATAGCTAAAACGCGTTACGCAGGCCTGCTTCACGCTCTGCTCTATGCTGCGTCAAGTGCTTTATTAGCTTTATTCATTTCAATAGCAGTACTCATATAAACAAATGGTGCATAAATCAAGGCGGCTACTGCGATATTGATTGCGGCAATAACTCCTCCTTGCCAACTAGCAGTGGCGATAATTCCACCGATAATTGGTGGTGTTACCCAAGGCGGCATACTTGTTGCTGCCGGCATGAAACCACTAGCTGTAGCGAAGTAAGCAATACTTACACAGACCATTGGAGCTAAAATATATGGTACGAATAAGATTGGATTCAAGACTAATGGAAGTCCGAATGCCAATGGTTCATTGATGTTGAATAAACCTGGAGCTGTTGCTAGGGATGCAACTGACATATAAGGTTTATTCTTTCGACCAACGATAAAGATAGCGATGATCAATCCAATTGTTACACCAGTACCACCGATGTTAACGAATGAATCCATAAATGGTTTGTTAACGATGTAAGGAATTTCCTTACCGGCTTTCAATGCTGCGGCATTAGCTTGAATAGCTGGAGCATTGATAGTTTGCATAAATGGTTCGATCATGTTGGCACCATGAAGACCAAAGAACCATAAGAATGGTGTGATAAAGGCAATCAATAGTGCAGTTGGATATGAGTTGGCCATACCCATGAATGGCTCTTGAACAGCCTTGTAGAAAGCTGTAACAACATTTTCGATACCCATTGCATTTAGAAGCATCGTAATGAAACCAAATACCGTAACTGTGATAATGGCTGGAAGTAAGGCAGCAAATGACTTAGCAACTGCTGGTGGAACCCCGTCAGGCATTTTGATAGTAAATTTATCTACATCAGATAAACGTCTAAATAGTTCAGTAGAAAGTAAACCGACTAACAAGGCCACGAACAATCCAGCTGAATCCATTCCTTGTGCACCACCAACGGCGAAGAAAGAACCTAATGATACGATACCGGCAGAAATTCCGTCAACACCATAAGACTTAGCCAAGTTGTGAGCAACTAGGAAAGAAATAAAGATAGATAGAATGGCAAATGATCCATTCCAGATATTTCCACCTAATAGAGTCCAAACATATGAATCCCCCATCTTTTGACTGAAGACCCCATTCATAAAGTCTATGAACCCAGGAATAGGTAGATTGTTGATCAATACGGCGAAGGCACCAACAATCATTAATGGCATTGTGTAAGCGAAAGCATCACGAATTGCAATTAAATGACGTTGATTACCAATCTTTGAAGCAACTGGTAAAAAGTGTTTCTCCATAAAAGCAATAAAACTTTTCATCTCTTAACCCCCTCTTTTTGGTATACATAATTTATATCATGTTTATGTAAGGGCTATCAATGATACCTGTGACACTTTATTGCCAGGGAAATTCTAAATTAATATTCCGGTTAAATTTTTCTTGGGCTAATAATTTTTGCAAACGTTCACGCTGACGAGATTCGTACCCATTGCAGACAAACTGAGCCTCTTCTGAATCCGGTTCAATTTTTGGCAAAACAATACTCTTGTCAGTCACCACAAAAGTTGAAAAACATGTCAAACCCAAAAATCTCTCACCCGTCTTCAAATGCTCACCAATAATTTTCGTAAAAACTTCGATCGAACGCTTTCCGACACCCGAGACATAAGACTCCGTGCACATCGAATCTTGCAATGTAAATGGCAAAATAAAGTTAACTTGATCCACGGAAGCAGTCACTGTCTGATTTCGAGCAATTCGAGCTGCCGCAATCGAAGAATTATCATCGATCGTCATCAAAGTTTTGCCACCAAAAACCGTCTCATGTTCATTCAAGTCAGAAGAGAAAACTCGATGGTTACTAATCGATAAAGTGGAACTACATTTTACAGTTGTCATAATTTTTACCTCGTATGTAAAAAAATAAGCCACAATGCATAGGCATTAATGACTTTAATAATTATTCAACTGATCCCTCCCGGGATCGAACCGGGGACCTACTGCTTAGGAGGCAGTTGCTCTATCCAACTGGGCCAAGGGACCAAAAACACTATATAAGAATTATAACATTAACTTATTAACTGAAAAGACAAAAAATCCCTATAAATCAGACTTAGTCTAATTTTATAGAGATTTTTTAATTCGAACTATTAATTTTTCTTAACGTGTTTACCCTTATTCTTCTGGTCACGCAAACGTTTCTTGGCTTTAGGTTTATCCTTTTTAGCAGCTGGAACGATTTTTTTAACTGGTTTCTTCGAAAGAGTTCCATCAGTCTTCAAGTAAACCTTATTAATTTCTATCCCAGTGAATTCACGTAAATTCTTCAAATCATGGCCGTTACCGAAAGTAATCACCTTGCCGCTCTTACCCATTCTGCCAGTCCGACCAGCACGATGAACGTATTCACTGTCATCACGAGGAATCATGTAGTTAACAATAGTCGTAATATTATTGATGTCCATTCCACGCGCAGCCACATCAGTCGTCAATAACAAATTAACTTTTTTACTGGCAAACAAACTGATGGCATTCTTACGTTGTTGTGAAGACATCTTACTATCCAAAGCCGTAAAATTAGTCTTATCGTGATTCAAGTCACTGATAGTCTTATGCAGTGATCTTGAATTATTGAAAAAGACGATTCCCAGAAACTTCTTATTATGTGCCAACTCACGCACTAAAGCGTTTTTAACGAAATCACTATTGGCGTCAATAAAATAGTGCTTAATTCCAGCTGTGTAAGTCGTATCATTTCTCTGGTCAATGATTTCAAAGTCTTGGCCGAACCACTTGTGCATATCCTTAAATGTTTCAACACCTGTAGCTGAGAAGAATGTCATTTGAACATCAGCCGGCATTTGAGCAATCGTTTGACGAACCGGTTCAAGTTTAGTCTCATTCAACATTTCATCTGCTTCATCAACAATTACTGAATTGAGATTGCCAAGTTTGATCTTGCGTGATTGAGTCAATTCATTCAAACGGCCTAAAGTTGCCACAATAATCTCTGGCTTTTCCTTTAGCTTCTTTAATTGCCGTTGGGGATTAGCTCCACCAGTGATAGCTTGAACTTTACAGTCAACTAATTTAGCCAGTGGCTGAATCACATCACGGACTTGCATTGCTAACTCCTGTGAAGGTTCTAAGATCAAAACTTGAAGTCCATCATTAGGAACTAAAGTTTCTAACATTGGCATAACAAAGCCGAGTGTCTTACCTGAGCCAGTTGGGGCCATGGCGACAAAGTCACGTCCCTCTTTAAATGGTAAGTAAACAGCCTCTTGAATCTTTGTTAGAGCTGTAAATTGATTTTGCTTAAAGTAAGCTTGATATAATTTTGGTATTTCCACTTTATTTTTCCTCATCTGCGCCAAAAACAAGTCCTGCACTCGTTCTGGCCTGTTCTAGAATTCTATTTACAATTCTAGCGTACTTCAAGAGTTTTTCATAAGTTTCTTGATCATTTTCATTAATTATTCTGGCAAATTCACTAGCTTCAGAGTCCATCGGATTATCAGCCTTTTGGGTTGGGATCGTAGTGATATTCTTATTTTCATCCGCCAACTTAATGTGCGTGATATCACCGCCGCTATCCATCAATAAAGTTTTCTTATTAAAGTAAATTTCTGACTGGAGATACGAATTCTTCGTCTTACCGATCAACATATTGACGTCGAAGTCAGGATACTTCAAAGTCAAACTACCTGAACCATCGATACCAGAAGACAATATTTCAGGAGAATAATCGACCTTATCAGGTTGTCCAAACAAAACAACCGCATCATAAATCGTATAGACCCCCAAATCGTACAAGGCCCCACCAGAAAACTTCGGATTGAAGATATTTGGCAACTTCCCTGCCTTAAAAGCATCATAGCGACTGGAGTACTTCATATAAGAAATAGTAGCTCCACTCAACTCCGAGCGATTGTCGTCAACATATTCTTGAATCTTCTTAAAAATAGGTTCGTGAATGTGTCTAGCAGCTTCGAATAAGAAAAGATTTTTCTCATGTGCTAAGTCATCCAAAATTGTAAATTCTCTGACCGTTGATGTACTAGGCTTTTCAACAATAACATTCTTACCATTTTCCAAAGCCAATTCAGCTTGACCAAAGTGCAGACCATTTGGAGAAGCAATATAAACCGTATCAAAGTCGTCACTCTTGAAGAATTCGTTCAAATCAGTACTAACTCTAATTTCAGTTTTCTTTAAATCATCAATAAATTGTTGAGCTTTTTGTGTCGTTCTTGAGTAAACATGCGTCAATTCAAAAGATTTTGTAATGTCGCAAGCATTGACAAACTGTTCTGTGATCCAATTCGTTCCAATTATTCCTAATCTAATCATAAAATCACCTCACTTTAATTTTACTTTTATGTAAGCGTAATTACTACAAAAAAACTCCCAAGAATCTATCAATATGTTATATAATCGAAACTTAGGCTATTTTAAAGGTCTTTCTTTTAATGGAATTGTTTATTTCTTAGCTTAGTTAGTGGTAAATTTCCGTCGTCCGTTCGGCTTTGTGGACGCTGGAACGCTGTGGGCACAACTTGAAGCCGATTCCAAAAGCGGGAATTGTCTCCAAGCTTGGCCTTCTTGTAAGTGCTAAAGCACTAACAAGAATTTCACGGCTGAGCATCCACAAAGCTGTCACTCCCGACTAGATAACGTCTTTTATTGTTTATCCAAATTAATTCGAAATTAGATAGTATCTTACTATTCTGAATACATTTAGTATTTTAGAGGATGGAATAAGATAATTTAATTTTAAATAATAAAACTACTAAATTCTATTTCAAAATAGAGCACAAATTTCTACTTGAATAGAAGACAAATAATACATAGAAACGTTATCTAATCCGGAATAGCAAAGCCGATTTGGCTCAGATGTGAAATTATTCTTAGCAATTTATTGCTTAGAATAAGGCCGAGCTTGGAGACTTTTTCCGGTTTTGAAAAAGGCTTCAAGTCGTGCCCACATCGTTCCAGCCAAAATCGGCTTTGCTATGGAGGACGGCATATTACACCCAAAAAGCAAAAGAAAGAACCTTTTTGAGAGGGGTAATTTTGCCTTATGGATTCAGAAACAGAAAAATTTAGTCTGAAACGAGACCTTGGGTTCTTTTCAGCTCTATCGACCGTGATGGGACTAGTTATTGGTGGCGGAGTCTTCTTCAAGATTTCCAGTGTTACTGCCGCAACTGGTAGTGCCAGTTTAACTATTTTAGTCTGGCTATTAGCTGGTTTTATTACGATCAATGCCGGTCTGACAATTGCAGAACTTGCTTCAGCAATTCCAGTGGCCGGTGGTATTTATAAATATATTGAATATATCTACGGTAAAATACCTGCTTTTCTTCTTGCTTGGGCACAATCGGTTATTTACTACCCAGCAGGAATCTCAGCATTATCAATCATTTTTGCTACACAAGTAATGAACCTTTGTAATATCGATAAAGTTTGGCAAATTCCAATTGCAATCTCTTTAGCGGTTTTTCTATACTTAGTAAATCTGCTCGGAGCCAAGGTTGGTGGCGGCATTCAAAATATTTCGTTGATTGCCAAGTTAATTCCTATTGCTTTGATTATTATCGTAGGACTTTTTACTAAATCTAGTAATCCTGTATCACTTTTCCCTGTTACTGCTGGAAATCATGCCAGTTTTTGGTCATCACTTGGTGGCGGTCTATTAGCAACGATGTTTGCCTTTGATGGTTGGATGAATGTTGGTAGTTTAGCTGGTGAAATGAAGCGTCCCGAGAAAGACTTGTCAAAATCAATCATTATCGGACTATTCGCTATCACTTTGATTTATGTCTTGATCAGCTTTGTCTTCATCAAAGAATTACCATTTCACTTGATTCCTGGAAATCAAAATGCCGCCTCCGAATCTGCCATCAGGATTTTTGGCGAGATCGGTGGAAAAATTGTGACAATTGGTATTCTTATTTCCGTTTTCGGTTCCGTCAACGGTTATACGATGACTGGTGCTCGTGTCACTTACGTTTTAGGATCTGACGATGATATTGTCTTTTCTAAATTCTTCTCTAAATTAACGAAAAACACTCGTGTTCCTGCAAATGCTGGTCTAGTACAAACTGTCATTGCTATCGTCATGATTTTCATGGGTAGTTTTGATTACTTGACTGATATGTTAGTTTTCGTCATGTGGATTTTCTCGATGATGATGTTCGTTGGGGTTTTCATTTTACGAAAGAAAGAACCCGAACTGACTCGTCCTTACAAGATCAATTTCTATCCAATTCCACCAATCATTGCTCTAGCTGGTGGTGCTTATATCATCATTTCCACAATTTTCCGTCAACCAGGATTAGCTTTCATGGGGATTGGAATTACGTTACTTGGTTTACCTGTCTACTATATTCATTATTTACACAAAAAGAAGTCGCTATAATGGCGGCTTTTTTTATTTGAGGTTATACTTTTGGTAGAGTCCAATTAACTAAAAAGGTGAATTTTTATGAAAGTTGATTTTCAAAATAAATTTGAAAAAAATTTAATTCATTTAACACTGAAAATTCAAAAACATTTGATTTATCGTATCATTCAAAAGACCTTACTTTTGGTTTTTCCGTTCGCACTCTTCGGCAGTTTCATTCGCATAATTCAGACAGTCGTCATTGGTAAAGAGGGATTCTTAACTGATGTTTTCCCAACAATCAATAACGACTTTTTAAATCGGCAAATTGAAAATATTTGTGCGGGTCTTTACAATTTGTCACTCGGATTCATTTCGGTTGTAGCGATTTTTGGAGCTGCTAAATATACTGCCAAATATTTCAAGCGTGATGACCAATTAGCAGGTATCACCGGTATCAGTTTTTACCTAATAGTTAATTACAGTTATTCCAAATTACAGCCATTTTCCTTCCATCCCCAAATTCTAGGCTTACGTGGACTTCTATTTGCGATGATATCGGGTATTCTCATCGGCTGGATCTTCAAAAAAGCAAGTCGTCCTATTCCAACTAGTGACATCGAGCAAAATATTTGGGAGCGTTCTTTCATCTCTGTTCGTCCCATCATCATTTCGCTGCTTGTAGCAATCGTTTTGAGTACCTTGATCAATATCACTTACTACGCTGAAGCCCCTGGTAATTTCATCAATGCCGTCGCCTCAGAATATTCATCCAAGAGTAATTTCGGTCAAATCATTAAAACTTTGATTTTCTCCGTCTACACGTTGGTAATGTCGTTTTTTGGATGGTCAGGTACTTATTCATCCCTCGGTGTGGAAAAAATGGATAAACTGTCAACTATCAATCTCAATTACGCTTTGGATCATCACACCGCTTGGAATGCTCCCAATCCTTTCACTAGTTCGTCTTTGTACCACGCTTTTGCCACGTTTGGTGGAACTGGAGCTGTCTTGGGTTTGATAATCGCTATTTTGATCATTTCACAAGATAAAGACTACCAAACCGTTGCTCGCTGGTCGATCATTCCTAGTCTTTTTAATATTAGTAGCGGTCTGATGACCGGAATCCCAATTTTATTTAACGTAATTTTTCTTATTCCATTCATCTTGGCACCACTAGCTAATATGTTAATGGCGGCTCTAGCGATTCAATTCCATTTAATGCCACCTAGCGTCTATCCTGTGCCCGTCGGAACGCCTGGACCATTAACTGCATTCATCGGTACAAACGGCAGCTGGCAAGCGTTAGGCTTCTCTATTTTGGCTATCGTCATTTCAACTCTGATTTACATTCCTTTTGTGAAGATGGCTATCAAAGTTAAAGAATTAGACAACTTAACCTCTGAAGAAGGTGAACATTAATGCATTTCAGAACGCTAAGAAAAAATAAAAATTTTAAATATTTAGTAGCGATTGCTTTATTTTTCATCCTGCTTGGTATCCCTTCTTACATTTGGACTAAGAAAAATGTCACTACTTTAGCAGGAAGATATAATTCGCCAATGTCACCAATCATCATGATTCCCGGTTCAAGTGCCTCAGCTAATAGATTCGATGATCTAGTTAAAACTATCAATAGTAAATATGGCGAACACCACAGCTTACTTAAAATGACCGTACACTTAGACGACTCTATTTCGTATACCGGTAAGATTCGGGCTAACGACACGCAACCGTTTATCGTCGTTGGTTTTGACAACAATAAAGACGGTTATTCCAATATTCAAAAACAAGTTCAATGGTTCAATATCGCCTTTAACGCAATTAAAAAACGATACCGCTTCAATACCTTTAATGCCTTTGGACATTCAAATGGTGGCTTGATCTGGACCATTTTCTTAGAAAAGTATTTTGATGATTCAACGATGACGCTCAATCAAATGTTGACCGTCGGTACACCATATAATTTTGAAGAAAAGAATAGTTCTAACCGTACTCAAATGCTCAATGATTTAATTAAAGATAAAGACAAAATTCCTAGCAATCTAACTTATTATTCCATCGCCGGAACAAAACTTTATACCGATGATGGAATCGTTCCTTTAGGCAGCGTTGATGCTGGTAAGTATATTTATGAAGGTCACATTAAGCACTATACCTTAATTACCTTAACTGGTAGCAAAGCTCAACACTCCGATATGATTGCTAGCAACCAATTCATCAACATTTTTCACCAATACATCATTGGTAACGGCGTAACTAATCCAGATTCTCCAGACAGCAAACAGAGTGCGATAGCAAATAACTGATTGCTGACGTCTTCCTTATTGTATATATCAAAATAAACATAAAGCAAAAACACCTTGTATTAGAGCAAAAATTTAAATACAATTGGCTTATGGTATATATAGACTGGCATCTAAACTTAATTGCAAATTTTTGCTTGCTGTTCGCAATTTTACAACTAAAAAATTATTTCATTAAAGAATTCAATCTTTTAAAAACATTAATCGGTATAGCCCTAGCTTTAGTCTTCGGTTATATCGGTTTATTTTTGGACGATATTTTCATTCTCTTTTTCATCGGTTTGATTCTTTTGATCTATCGTAAAGATATGCAAAAATCCATTGCTTTGATAATGGCCTCTAATATTGAATTAGTTCTCTTTTGTTTAGCCACATACACTGCTAGGATCATTTTCTTTATTGTAAATAATCGTTGGCAATTGCGGCTATTAGAAATTTATCAAGAATATTTCATCACGACTTCGCTAGTAATCAATTTACTCTATCTAGCTATACTTATTTTGGTCATGCATCATTTTCGTCAGTCGACAGTTGAACTTTGGCTGCAAATCGAAAAATATCATTTAGGCAAACGAGTGCTTGCTTTAACCCTCAGTGTTTTAGTGTCATTTTTGGTTATTTTGATGATCAGTGATCTCCAAGCCGTGACAGCTACTATTCAAGCCAGCATTATTCTGATTTTCTCAATACTCTTGATTGTGGCTTACTATCAATTGATTTTCTTTGTCCACACGATTGCCATTCAAAATGAGGCTCAAGAAAAACTAGCTTATAACAAGCAATTAAACGAATATTTGACTAGTGTGCAGCAACAATACACTGAACTACGTAAATTCAAGCATGATTTTCAAAATATTATGCTTGCTATCAAACCATTGGTTGACCAAAGTGATTCGCAAGAATTGAAAGATTATTATAAGGACATCGTTCCAGAAGATGAAATGTCTTTCATTAACAACGGCAATATTGCCCAAGTCAGCGCCATCGATGATGATTTAATTCGGGGTTTGCTCATTCAAAAATTTTTCATTGCTAAAAGTAAACAAATCGACTTTCATTTGGAACTAACTCAACCCCATCTGCATTTCAATGTCGACATCGTGGTAGTGAGAATTTTAGGAATCCTAATCGACAACGCCCTAGAACACGTCACTAAAAATTGTACCGTCACTTGTGCTATCAACCAAACTGCTCAAACAACCGAAATCACGATTGACAATCCATTGGCAAAAAAACTGAATCTCAATAAGATTTTTCAAAGTGGTTACACAACTAAAAAGGATCACACTGGCTTTGGCCTCAGCAACGTTCGCAAATTGATCAGCCAAACTGACAATCTCTTTTTAGACAGCAAAATAGTCAAGGGACATCTGATGATGACTCTAATTATCGTTGGAGGTGAATAAATGTATCCAGTCTACTTGTTAGAAGACAATCCAATACAACGCCAAAAATTCATAAAATACATCCAAAACGGCATCGTTATCAATGACGCTAATATGACATTGACTTGTGCTGCAGCCGACACTGAAGAATTTTTACAACATTATCAGGCCAAATTAGGCTTATATTTTTTGGATATGGAAATAAAAGAGGACAAGTTAGCAGGCTTGAATCTAGCTGAAAAAATTCGTCAAGATGTGCCTCTAGCTCAAATCATTTTTATCACCACTCATGATGAGTTATCACTCACAACTCTAGAGAGAAAAATTGCTCCGGCAGATTATATTCTAAAAGACAAAGGTTTGGAAAGCATCAAACAACGTATCACTGACGATATCGAAAACGTCCAAGAAAAACTGCTCTCTTATACCCATTGTTCTAAAAATTTGCTTGATTATAAAATTGGTAGTCGTTACTTTTCTGTTTTAATGGATGATTTAATCATGCTCTATACTAAAAAAGAAATCCCCGGCAGGATTTTTATTATCACTAAAAATCAACTGGCGGAATTCAACGGTTCCCTCAATACCTTTGATCAAGACTATCCTAATCTATTTCGTTGCAATCGTAGTTTCCTCGTCAATCTTGATAACGCAACTAGTTTCGACAGTAAGACGAGGCAATTAACATTTGTTGATGGTTCAAATTGTGAAGTTTCTTTTAGAAAGAACAAAGAATTGATCAAAAAATTCAATCGTAAAAACAAATAGCACCGGGTAATCGTTCTTGGTTCTTTGATTACCCGGTGCTATTTGTTTTAATGCTCGAAAACTGAACACTCTTGTTCCACTTTTTGTTTAGCCACGACCCACAAGTGCATCTAAACTTACTCCATAAACATCGGCAAAACGAATAATTGTATAAATATCGGGAGTACGAGTACTGTGCTCATATTTAGATATCGTTGTAATATCAACGTGGAGCATCTTCGAAACTTCACGTTCTGACAACTTACATTGTTTGCGGCATTCACGTAAATTATTACCTAAAATAGTCTTCTCACGATTCAATGTTTCTCTCATAAGATCCCTCAATTCCTAGTTATGGAAACATTATATTTCAGAATTATTAAACGAAACATAAACTTCTATGAACGTAACAAATTTACCGATTAACGTTAACCAAAAATTTTTAGGAAACCAAAGACTATTAAAAAGGCAGCAAAAAGCATACTAAAAACAACCGCAATAATTGAAAAAACCATTGGAGCTGACTGGTGACGCATGTTATCAAAGTATTGCTTCGAAACAAATACTTGCCAAATTCCTAAAGCTAAAGCACCCAAACCCATGATTAGATTCATTTGATTCACCTTAATTACGTATTTTCCACTATTTTAGCATACAAAAAGCCTTCCAAGTTTTTTCCGCAACTTAGAGGGCTTTTTTGGCTTTATTTTAGTTTAAATAATTTTAGAGGTAGAAAATGTTCACCAACAAACAATTTTCTGTAGGGTATTTGACACATTTTAACGAACTAGATAACCACCATCGACAGCTAAGATATGTCCATTAACATAATCAGAAGCTTGACTAGCTAAGAAGACAGCAACACCCATCAATTCTGATGGTTCTGCCCAATGTCCAGCAGGAATACGATCAAGAATTTCTTTATTACGATCCTTTTGAGCTCTGATTGGAGCTGTATTAGCAGTCTTAATGTAACCTGGTGCAATCGCATTAACTTGTATATTGTAAGCACCTAATTCACTAGCAAATGACTTTGTTAAACCGGCAACACCGTGCTTTGAAGCTGTGTAAGATGGAATAAATTTACCACCTTGGAATGAAAGCATTGATCCGATATTGATGATCTTACCAGATTTTTGCTTAGCCATAACTTTAGCTGTTTCAATTGACATATGATAAACAGCATTCAAATTAATGTTGATAACTTTGTCCCAATCTTCATCCTTTGATTCAAGAAGTGGATTACGACGAATCATCCCAGCATTGTTGATCAAAATATCAATATGACCAAAAGTATCTAGAGCTTTTTGAACAACTTCCGCTGGCACACCTTTTTTAGTTAAATCACAGTCCATAAATTCAACTTTGCGGCCACGTTTTTCAATCATGGCACGAGTTTCATCCCACTCTGCTTTACCAAATGTTGGAATAAAGATGTCAGCACCAGCTTCAGCCAAAGCTACCGCATAACCTTGTCCTAAACCAGTGTTTCCACCAGTAATAACAGCAACTTTGCCAGTTAAATCAAAGAACTTCATTTTAAATTTATCTAAAGCTGCTTCGTTTTGTTTAATTTCTTCAGGAGATTGTTCCATTATTTTTCACCATTCCTTAATTTTTTACTTCAAGTCTTCCATCTTTACTTGATCCATATCATCATAAGTTTGGTTCTCACCACACATAGCCCAAATAAATGAGTAGTTAGTAGTTCCGACACCACAGTGAAGTGACCAACTTGGGTTAATAACGGCTTGTTCAGGTGACATAACGATATGCTTTGTTTCATCAGGTTTACCTAAGAAGTGGAATACCTTTGTGTCAGGAGAACCAAATTCAAAGTACATGTATGCTTCCATACGTCTTGCATGAGTATGTGCTGGCATAGTATTCCATGAAGAACCCTTTTCAAGAACTGTATAACCCATTTGAAGTTGGCAAGTATCCATTTGTGAAGCATCAATATACTTGTAAATAGTTCTCTTATTCATATGCTCTTGATCACCAAGTGGCTTAGCTAATGCATTAGCAAATGGCAATTTCTTATTTGGATAAGTCTTGTGAGCAGGAGTTGAAACAACGTAGAATTTAGCAGGATTCTTAGAATCATCAGATTCAAAGACAACATGTTTTGTGCCCATACCAACATAATATCCATCATGTTGAACCATTGTTTCTTTCTTACCATCGATAGTAATAGAACCGGATCCACCGATATTGATCATTCCTAATTCACGACGTTGTAAGAAGAAGTCAACCCCTAAGTCTTTGTCCAAAACGATTTCCAATGGCTTGTCAGTTGGTGTCACGCCACCAAGAATCATTCTGTCATTGTAGGTATAAGTTAGTGAAATGTTACCAGCTGAAAATAAGTCTTCAACTAAAAATTGTTCTCTTAATTTATCTGTAGAATAGTGTTTAATATCCTCAGGACTGTGTGCATAATTAATATTCATTGATAGTGACATAATTTCCTCCATACTTAGTTTCTTTTTTAGGAACTAAGTTTCTTTTATTTTTAAGTAAAAAATTTTATAACGTTTCTTCAATTAGTTCTTTAGTATTAATAACAGCCGTAATAATTTCGGTTATTTTTTGATCATTAATTCGATACTCTGGGGTGCTTACACTAAAAGCACCGTATACTTTGTTTCTCTTTTTAATCGAGGCGCCAACACAGACGACCTCATCTTGATTCTCTTTATCATCTAGCGAGTAACCACGCATCTTGGTCAAACTGATTTGCTTTTCCAATTCTGCAATACTCGTAACAGTGTAAGGTGTAATTTGTTTTAAAGTAACTTGAGAAAAATACTGATCCAGTTCATCGTCAGTTTTAGTAGCCAAAAGAGCTTTTCCCATCGCAGAACAATAGAGATTCAATTTTCCACCAATTTTTGATTTCAAATTAACACTTTGCGGACTTTCTAATTTTTGTAAAAAGACCACCTTATCATCTTGTTCAATTCCTAAATGAACCGTTTCTCTAGTTTCATCCCGCAATTTTGAAAGAAACGGTAAAACTTGGCGACTAATATCAAAATCATTCATCGCACGTTGACCATATCCAATTAAATCCGAACCAAAATAATATTTTTTATCGTAAACATCCTTACGAATCAAATTTTGATTGCACATTGTCTCCAAAATCTTTAAAACCGTTGGCTTAGATACATTGATTCCGTTACTGATATCTTTTAACGACATACCAGCATTTGAATCCATCATATAATCCAAAATATATTTTGCTTTAATTAACACGGTGCCATAAGCTTTCTTCTCGACCATAATCATGTACCCTTTCGCTTTTATTTAATTTTTTCAACGATGTTCGAATAATTTCAATTTAGAAATTAAATCCATTAGAATCAAATCTCGATCAATGTGGTGATACACTCTAATTTTTTTTGACCCTTTTTCAAATCTATATTTAAAATCATCTCCAAAAAACGGTGTATCAACCATTGAATAATTACCTTTTTGCTCATCCAAAAGTACTCCAATCGCTGCCGAATCTCCTAGAACCCAGCTCTCGTCATTTATCCAAGGTTTGTCTTGATAATGATTTTTTTCAAATTCCAAAATCTCATTGTAAAGAAATTTACTAACCTCTCCACTGTTACTCAATTCAAGTTTTAAAAAGGAAGTACTGACTCTCATTTCTTTATATGCATTACTGGGAATCTGCCAGATATCACAGCCACTTTTCATGACAAAGTTTGCGGCTTCAATGTCTCTTGCAACATTTGCTTCATGGCTGCCACTTGGATAACGACCGCCGCCAACCCAAATGACATGAATCATTTGAACAATTTTAGGATTTTCAGCAATTGCGGTAGCTAAATCTGTCAATCCACCTAAACACACGATATATAAAGGAAATGTGCTTCTTTTCAAAGATTCTTCAATCAGCAGCTGAGCTCCTTTGGTTAATTTCCACCCGGGACTTGAAGCACCCTTTTTTATTGGAAAATCCATATTAGTAAGTTTAGAAATCGCAACCATCTTTTTAAAAGCTTTTTCAACGCTATTTGCTTCATTAAAGAATCCCGCTACCATTCCTTTCACGACGATCCTTTTCGTTAATAGCGCTTGAACAATGGCAAATTGATCATCCGCTTCATTTCCAACATCACTACAAATAATTACCCTTACTTTTTGATTTGGCATCTGCTACATCCTTGGAATTTGAAGATTTTTTCCTTCTATTTTTAATTTGAAATTTTCATCATCAAAATCAAATTTAACATGTGGACTCTGCTCATCAGAATTTGTAAAGCCATACGCCAACGTTGCCAAAACATGCTCTCCAGAATCTAAAGTAGTTCTTAAAATTGGAATTGCATTTGGATTTGGTGAATAAATATTGGTGTTAGGACCTTGTTGAGAAATCACGCCATCTCGATCACCCGTTAAATCTTGAATTCCTGACATCCCCCGAAGACTAAATACTTCAACTGAATTATCTTTGATCTCCGAAAGGTTGTACTTATGGTTCCAATCAGCCAACGGAAAACTTCCTTCCACCACATCTAATGGAAGATTGTTCTTAATTTCATGAATTCTAATATGGCTTTGAGCATCAATTGGAATTAAATATGTCCTAACAAACACGTCGTCCCATAGATGCCAAACGCTGATACCATAAGTTCCATTGACAAACGATTCATCAATTTTTTTACGTGGCACGAATTGTTCATGCCCAGGAACTGAAAACATTAACGTTGAATCCAAAGCTAAATTATTTAAACCACTCTGTTGCCGTGAAACGTTAAATCCAAATGCCGTTGAATAAGCAAATTTACAATATTTCTCAGAACCACAATATAAATTAGGATTCTTGGGAAATTGACTGACTGACAAAGCCGTCGTTTGTTCATTCGAAGAATTAATTAAAAAGCCTGCTTCTTTTTGAACGACCTGTCGTTGCTTATTTAATGGCTCAATTTCAATTTTCCAAAATTCATCATCAACTGGTAATTCGAATAAAATAAAACTTTTAAAGGCCCACATTGGCGATCCCGGAGCATTATAGTCTTCCGACATCAACTGTTGTCCATATCCATAACCAATCGATAAATTATTTTCATGTGGCAAAGTGATTGCTTGTTTTTGCCAAAACTTAAAATTACGTTCAATGATTCCCTTAATTTGTCCCAATGACAGAGAAGTTCGCTTATACAATCCTGAAACAACCAACGCACTCCAAAAACTTACATGAGCAAAACGATACGTTAAACTTCGACCAAATGGTAATGAACGACTGCTTTCATCAAACCAATACTGAAATTGATCTGCAAAAACTACTGCTCGACGTTGAAACTCTTGTGCATCTCTATCATCAAACCAACGCGAATACATGATTCCATAGAAATGAAAGGCAAATGCTACATAATAATCCATTTGTTTACCAGGACCGTCGGTATACCAACCATTTCCAATATAATAGGAATTAATTTTTGCTAAACCAAGCTTCAATTTTTCCTGTGAATAATCTAAATGATTTCTCTTCAAAGCTGAGTTAACTAGAATCAAGAAGAAATACCAATTACCTTCGGGAAAATCAATTGTATTAATTTCATTTAGCCAATCAACTAATCTTTTTTGACTATTCTTTGAAAATAGTGTCAAAAACTTATTTTGAAAGTTACCTAACATGTAAGCAACCACACCGAGTTCAACCGCAATTTGACGATTCTTAGTAGTGATTTTTGGTAATTGATCATTATCAACAATTTGTTTTAACTGTCTAACATATCTTCTAGCTACCTCATCAGAATCACTATTCGTAATGAAATCAGGAAAGATGCCCCAAAGCGGTCGTAAAGTGGCTTCTAAATTTTGAATATCAGGCAAATAAGCTGCACTGCTTTGTGACAAAAACGAATCGTCGATCGGTATCATTGAATACATCCAATTTCTTAATTCATTTTTTCCTATCATTCTTTTTAAAAAATCTCCAAATTCTTATTGATAATCTTCAATAACGCTTCGATAAAGAAATAATCGCCATAATTTAGATTGACATTCCAACCCTTATCATCATGATAAGCTGTCGTCGCACCCATTAAGATTCCATCTTTTTCAACATCATAATCGGCAAATTTATCTTCGATCGCATGCAAAATCTTTAATGCACCATTGTAATAAATGGCTTTTTCTTCATTCGAACAATACTTGGCAATCGTCAACATTCCACTGGCAGCAGTACTGGCAGCTGAACTATCATAACCTAATTTATCGATTGGTCCACGGAAATCAATTGCCGGAATAAAATCTGTTTGTGAAACATTTGCTAAAAAGTAATTAGCAACTTTTTTAGCCGTATTCAAATATTCTTCATTATTAGTATTTTGATATGCGGCCGCAAATCCGTATATGGCCCAAGCTTGACCACGACTCCAACTACTGTTTTCATCATAACCTTGACCAGTATCCGTTCTAACTTTTTCGCCAGTGTTTGGATCAAAGACAACAATGTGAGAAACACTGCCATCTGGACGAACGTGGTTGTTCATCACCGTATGAGCATGATTATCAGCCATCATCTTAAACCTAGGATCGTTGGTATCCTTACTTGCCCAATAGAGCAATTGAATATTTAACATCGAATCGATGATTACCCAACCAGCTCGGTCTTTATTCCAAGAACGAAGGTATTTACCGACTGGATTATAACGACCAGCTAATAAGTCAGCCGCATGACGAGCGCGCCAATAAGCATCGTGATCTTTATCAATTTGAAAATGAGTCACAGCCGTAGGTAACCACATGAAACCGACATCGTGATGCAAACCTTGATACTTGAGAAATGCTTGATCGAGTTCAACTTCATTTTTCTCAGCGGCTTGAACTAACAGTGAATCTTTATGGAAATTGTTCAACTGCCAATTCCAGCCACCCCAGAATCCATTCGTCCACCAGACGATATCTTTAGTTGCCATATCATCTTCGTAGTTTCCGTTAACAGCTTGGTAAGGAATCATTTCTGTCCCATGTTTTTTAAGTGAATTGAGTGTTTTTTGATAAATTTTTTCGAGGGAATCATTAGCCCATTTTTTCTGATCCATTCTCATTTCCTCCTATTGAAAAATACGAAAAGGTTGCTTTAGTATTTTTCAGATCTGTATCGATACACGTTAATCCAACTGTGGAACCTGTAAATCCCCAGCCATCGACACCTTCATCCGACATGAAACTAGCATCAATCGTCCGACCATATTCTTGCCAGACACCAACTTCATTCTTATAAAGCGCCTTAACCTGTGCTGCTTCGATGTCAAATCCTAATTCCACATCACCATCCGGCAAATAAATATACAAACCATTAGCTGGTTCGCTGACCTTACCTGCCTTTGACATTTGTAAATTTAGAATTCTTCTTTGTGACATTTCATCAAAACTTTCGTATAAGAAAATCCAATTGTGGGTATTGTAATAAAGTGTCACACCAGCTTGATTACGAAAACTTCTTGGGTTGAACTGTAACTTAGTTCTCACATTAAAGGAAAAATCTGGCCAACTTCGAGCAACCAATGATTGTTGGAAAGTTGAAGATAAAGATTCATCCCCGGGTATAACGATTCCTTTATTGAATTCAAAATCAACTTGGTGACGTAAGGTACTCCAGTTCAAATCTAAGCCATTTTCAAAATTAGTCCGATAAGCGATTGACGACTGGTTTTTAGGCAATTGCTCAATATTTTCAGATGGGTGATTGCCATTTTTAATCATCGGCCAATCATCTTTCCAAATTATTGGTTCAATTGCGGTCTCTCTTCCTAGAACACTTTTTTGCGTTCCTGGTAAATAACGACTGACCAAGTGAACCAAGTAAGTCTTCCCATCAGATGTTTCAACTAAATTTCCATGACCAGCTTTTTGTAACGGCTGATTCTCTGCATTGTAAGCTGTAATTAAAGTTACCTCTGGAGAAAGCTCAAATTCATCGTTTAAGGATTTTGATCGAGCAACTGTAATTGAATGATGTCTACCCGAACCACCTTCAGCCATTAACAAGTAATAATAGCCATTTCTCTTATACAATGTAGGACCTTCGCTTCCGCCTTGAGCACTGCCTTTAAAGATTTGTCTAGTGAAACCTTTTATAGTTTGCGTTTTAATGTCAAATTCTTGAATTATAATTCCATTGAAAGCTTGATGGGTATAGGTCCTTCGATAATCCCAATTTTGTGACAAAATGTAGGTTTTGCCATCATCATCTTGAAAAATCGATGGATCAAAACCTTGGGAACCAATATAAA
Source organism: Companilactobacillus miaonis (assembly GCF_036913615.1). NCBI lineage: Bacteria > Bacillati > Bacillota > Bacilli > Lactobacillales > Lactobacillaceae > Companilactobacillus > Companilactobacillus miaonis. The sequence goes on from NZ_JAYKTX010000005.1 coordinate 86,945, forward strand.
TTGGCTTTGACCATTCCCCCGATACTTCATCAGCTGAAACTAGATAATTTCGTAAATCCTTATAATTACCATCAATTTGATGCATGACAGAATATGTTAACCAAAATTTATGATTGAAATAATTTAATCCTGGTGCCCAAACACCTGCACTATCGGGAACTCCCAGAAGATTAATTTGTTTTTTCAAAGGGCGAGCAACTATTGACCAGTTGGCTAAATCTTCCGATTCATAAATTTTTAAACCGGGAAACCACTCAAAGGTCGAAGTTGCAATGTAATACTTTTTACCATCCGTACAAATACTTGGATCAGGATTCATCCCTCTAAGTATTGGATTAACTACCATTAACAAATCCTCCTTTAAAAGAAACTCTCATCTTCATCGGCTTTAATATCGACTTTAACTTCTTGGATATTCTCTTGGGCGCGACCGATAGTCTTTTCAATCTCGGCATCACTCCAAGGATGCTCCAAAATAACTTGTAACGCCAAAGCTAAATTCAAACCGGTAATCAAACGAACATTGTCCTTCACTGACAACGGAATTGCGGCATTAGCCATGCTTCCTCCAAATAAATCAGCCAAAATCAATGTATGTGCTTCAGGGTCAAGTTCCTTTTCAATTTGCTTAACCTTATCTTGTGGATTCTCCCCAGGCATTAATCCGTATGCTTTAGCCTCAATCTGATCTCCAGCAATCATTTTAGCGGCACTCAAAATTCCTTCAGCCAACTTATTATGTGAAATTAAAATTACTTGATACTTATCTGACATATATAACACTCCATTACTGTTTCTTAATTATCTTTTTAATACAAAGGCATGCGCACTAAACGCTTCACTAGAGAACTTAACCTTACATTCTTTACCACAATTCAATTGAATCTTTTCATCACCAAATTGATCGACCACTTGCCAGTCTTCATCAAGTGATAATTTAATACTTTTTTCTTCAACATCTCTAAATTGATAAACTAATAACAAAATTTCATTATTCGAATCATTTATAAAACCAGAAATTAGATACCCGTTAGGATTTTGATAACTCAATACCTCAGGCCCTTTTCTAAACGGAATTCCTTGTGATATCAATTGAGAATTTTGTTTGTAAAATGAAAATGCTTTATCAATCACATTCCACTGTTCGTTCGACATTTTGCGAATATCGCCTGACATACAAATCCTTCCTAAAAAGGTTGCTATCAAATGATATTGCAAATATCTAATTGAATCATCTGGATGTATCGTGCACCAAATCAAATTTTTTGAAGCAGGTATAATATTTAATTCATTACATGCTATTAAAGGAATACTATCAGTTTCATGTGCATCAGAGAATGATGACAAGTCAGTATTCTCAATAAAAGGCAGCGTCAGACGATGTCCACCAGAAGAGCAATTTTCAATCTTAATATTAGGAATTGCTTGATAGATTTCACTTATCATCTGCAAAGTCGATTGAATTTGCTGCTGCAAACCTTCTGCTAATGAATCTGCACCGTCAGCACCAATTCCAACACTATCGTTATAATCAATTTTTAAATAATCAAAATTGGCTGTCTTCAGTAAAGTAATTACTTTTTCTTTCAAGTAATTTTGAACTTCTGGCAAAGTCATATTCAAAAATCTTCGCTTTAAAGTAGTAACCGGCCAATTATCTCTTTTGACTTGAGAATCAGTATCTTGATATTTTTGACTATCCTTACCTAAGCCTTCAAATTCGAACCAAATCCCAGCCTTCATACCTTGACTATGTATTTGATTCACAACCTTTGCCAACCCTTGAGGAAATTCATTTTGATCGACATTCCAATCACCGATACTATCATTGAAATCTTCAGTTTTACTACGATACCAACCAGCGTCAATTACGTAATAATCAACTTGGTGTTGTTTTAACAGATCAACTGATTCTTCCACTAATTTTTCATTAGGATGTCCCCAACTAGTTCCCCATTCGTTATAAATAATTGACATTGGTTGACTATTTCTTACTTGTAGTCGCCGTGAAACTTGCAATAGTTTTCCTTGACCAACAGTCAAAGTAGTCTTTGGCGTTTGATAACTTTCATTGGGTTGTATCAACTTATACCAATTACCATTGTCAGCATCAGGTAACCCGCCAAAGAAAATCAACCGATCATCAACACGAGCTGCATTCATTTGCCATGAAGCTAAAGCATCGAATTCTGCTAACCAAGTGACATTTTCTCGATGATCTTTCAATCCCAGAAACGGAAAGAATCTTCTGACTGGCATAGTTCCATATTGACTAAATCTTTCTAAAGCTATTCCAGATGCTTTCCAACTTTTTTCCAGATCATACTTTTCAACTGGTAATTGTTCAATTCGACCTTCCATTGACCATTTAGACCGTAATCGAATCAAATCAAGATTACCTGCAAGTTGTTTCGGATGAAAGGGACTAAGACTGTTAAGAACAAAGGAAGAAAGAAATTCCAATTTTTCTGTTTCAGAAGTCATATTAGTCATGCTGGACCAAACTTTGATCCTTTGAGAATCTCGATCGTAATTCACATAATGATGATAAATATTCCCATGTTCATCTTTTAAGATTGTCTGAATTTGAATTTTTTGACTAAGCTTGATACATTTTTGATCAACAAAAGTCATGCTACGCGAAGTTTGACTATTTAGCATTGTCATCCCATTACCGAAATTTTTATCATATGAATCTTGAAAAATTTTTGCTTGAACGAGACTCACCGTCGTACGTTGATAATTAGGAAAACAAAACTTCTCAATTTTACTCTTAGGATAAATCGTCCATTCTATTTGCTTGTTTTCGTCTATGAAATAATGTGCAACTATGTCCCCTAAAATAAACTTATTTAAAGTTTTAAATTTACTCATAATTTTTTATCAACATTTCTTCCATAAACTTCTAATTGGCTCAAAGCTGGAAAAGCATCAGTATTATCGATTCTTTTCAGCTTAGTTAATTTCAACCATTTAACTTGTCTTTTAGCAATTGGAAATTCTTGGCACTTTCTAGTTCTAATTAATGCCAACCGTTCACTACTACCGTCAGAAAAACGCACCTCTATGCTTGACCAATTCACATCATGTGGGTAATCCGCCCGTAATACGAAATTGATTTGATCAATCTCAACTAATCGACCAAAGTCTAAAGTGAATTCTGCATCTTCCCTACGATCAACTCCCCATGATTGGAATGGATAACTACCATGCTTCTTATTTGCACAAATACCGTCAATTGCATTTTTAGCGAAGAAAACCGTCTCATTTCTAGTCTCCGCATTGGCCGAAGCGTGTGGAAAGGCTCCATTCTCATCATGTTGGTCATAAGTATTGATTGCTAAGTTAACACGATTTTTCAATTCTTCAGCTGTTGCTAATCTTGCCCAGCTATAATGATTTTTCCCTAAAAATGCTCCATCTGGATAAGGCCATTCACGTTGCAAATTAAACGGAATTGTATAATCCCAATTTTTCTTCGTAATATATATTAATGAAGGAGCAATGCATGCTTCCAATTGAATCCACACAAATGCTGGATAATGATCTAGGGTCAAACGATAGTAATTTCCTTGGGCATATTGTGAAGTGTACGATAAACTGACAAACCCATCATCTTCCTCTTCATCCAACACCTTGTCTTGGTTGAGTAACTGCAATTTCATTTCTGTTCTCTCCTAGTCATTTATTAATTTATCTATTAAATCAGCAATAGCATCTTTATCATGATCTGCTACTACCAGGTCCGCCTGTTCTTTTAATTTAGGTATCGCATTCCCCACAGCTACACCTAAACCTACATTTTTTATTATCTCCAAATCATTTTCGTAGTCTCCAATTGCTGCCACTTCGTCGATTGAAACTTTTTCTTCCAGCGCTTCATTCAAACCGGAGAATTTCGACACCCCATTAGCTACAACTTCAACATAATCCGAATCTGACCAAGTAGTGTTAAAAGGTAACAACTTCAAATCAGCTAATATTTTTTTTAAATTATCAGCCTGTGCCACCTTAGCGGACACTTTTTCAACTAATTCATTCTTTTTGGAATTAATAAAAGGAGTTTCTTTTTGCCAAATACTTTTACCAGCAATAGTTAGTGAATACTCATTTTGAGAAAATTGATCCATAACTTTCAAAATAGTATTCACGCTTTCGTTACTCAATGTATGGATTTTTGTCATACCAGATAATTGATGAACTCGTGCACCATTGACGCAAATCACAAAATCCGGCTGCATTTCTTCATCTACTACCATATCGACTCCAGGTTCTGAGCGACCAGTTGTGATTCCAAATAAATTACCTTTTCTTTGCCATTTTTTTATTGCTTCCAAATTATTTTTAGAAACCATTTTTTTGGAATTTAACAGTGTCCCGTCAAGATCAGAACAGATGACTTTAATCCTTTTCTTCATTAATAACTACTCCTAAATCTTTCTGATAAAAAAACGTATTGAATTTTTCATCAACACGCTTTTCTTATTAAGCTGCACCACCAGTAATTCCAAGGAATGTAAGAACTAATGCAAGAACAACAATAACAACTAATAAACGAGCTGGACGATTCTTTTTACGTAAGTACCAGAAACAGCAAAGGACAAGTGCTAGTGGCAATAAGCCAGGTAAAATTTGATCAAGCACTGATTGTAGCTTGAAGACTTGTCCGGCAGCCTTGGTTTGGAAGGTTGTTGTGAATGAAACATACTGAGCACTCATGGCACCGATCATCATTAAACCAAGAACAGAAACGGCTTTTGTGATAATCTTGAAAATTCCGTTTTCCATCGCCTTTGTAACAAAATCTTGTCCTAAACGATAACCTAATTTTGCTCCATACCAACGGATCAACATATTAGGAATGTTATAGATAAGCAAGAATAGTAAAGGTCCAAGCCACATACCTTTCTTACACAATCCAATTGCCACACCAGTGGCGATAATTCTCAAAGCACCTTGTTGAACAGAATCACCTAAACCAGCAAATGGTCCCATTAAAGCTGATTTGATAGCTGTGATTGAACTACTATCGAACTTACCTTTACTGTCGTGATTTTCACGTTCCATTGATAAGTTCAAACTCATAACGAACGGAGCCATCATAGGTGTTGTATTGAAGAATGTTTGATGACGCAACATTGCGCTATAAAACTCTGGTGTATCTTTTCCATAAATTTTGGCTAAGAATGGTTCAAGGACCCAAGAATAAGTTACGGCCTGTTGTTTCGTATAAGATGTACAAAACATTAACCAATTTTGACGCCAAAATAATTTTCTATAAAATTTCTTTTCAGTTTTTTTATCTGTCAAAAAACTATCTGTTGTACTTACTTCATTAGTCATTGAAGAAATCCTCCTCAACATTTTCTTTGTTAGTTGTCTGAACTTTGGCTTCACGATTCTTCTTCAAATCGCTAACAGCTACAAGAACAGCAATACAAATTCCGATAAAAGCAACTTCAATCATTGTTCCTTTAAAGAATGAAACAACACCGAATCCAAGGAAGAACCAAGGTGCCAATGTCTTATCCCACAAAGTGATCATCAATAAAGCAATACCAACTGCAGGAAGCATACCAGCAGCAACTGTTAAACCATTCATGATTTGATCAGGAATAGCATTAACTAAAGCTTTAATAGCATCTGTACCGGCTGCGATACCGATGAAACCTAAAGCAAACCACATTAGAAGATAAACACCACGTTGTACTTGCCATAATCTATTGAAAGCATTAATATTTTTATCCCTCAAATGCTTTTCAAATCTTGGAACCAAAGCTGTTGCCCAAATCTTAAACAATTGATAAACCAAAGTACCTAACATACTAATTGGTAAAGAAAGTGCGACGGCAACTGATGTCTTTGATGAAAGTAAGATACCAAAGGCAGCACCGAAAACTGAACCTAGTCCGAAATCTTGTGGCATAACACCACCTAAAGAAATACTTCCTAAGTAAACCAATTCAAGAGCGGCACCAATCATGATACCTTCTTTCATATGACCCAGAAGGATTCCTGTTACAGTACAGGCAATCATTGGACGATTAAATCCAAGACTTCCGTACCAATCTCCCCATTTTTGAATGGTCAGAGCGATACCTACCATTAACGCATTTACTAGCATTATTATTTCCCCCTATAACAAATCATCTAGTTGCTTAACTGAATCGCTTGGTAATGGTTGATGAATAAACTTAAAGTTTTCTTTGCTCAAATCTTTGAAAATATTCTTTTCATCATCAGTTAAGTAAACCGTATCCGAAATCTTATTCTTATTTTCAATGTCGCCAACGATACGTCCATAATTTGCTAAATCCATATTTTCTGGCTTAGCTTCAGGTTTGAGTCCTTCAAGAACTTCTTTGACCTCGACCGGATTATTCATAACGACCATAATTGATAACTTTGCGGCACGTGGATCATTCAAAAGCTTCAATGCTTCATCAACTGGTAAAATAAAAGCTTTAATATTATCTGGAGCTGCCATCTTTAAAGCAGCTTTTTGAATCTCATTTTTGCTGATTGAATCACTGACAACGACAATTCGAGAAATCCCTAAATTCTTTGACCAGACAACTGCAACTTGTCCATGAATTAGACGATCGTCAATTCTTAGCATTTTAATCATCTTGTACTCACCTATCTCTCTAAATTTAATAAATAACTAATTAATACGCTTACCAAATAATGAAAAAATGGCAAGAAAACCCGGTTAATTTAAACACCCGACTAGAAATATAAATAATTATTATTTAGCTAAAAACGTTTATTAATTAGCATCTACAAGTAGAATATCTCATAGTGATGGATAATGAAACCGTTTTAAATATATAAAAAGTGTTAAAATTTGACTATAGACATTTAAAAAAATCAACAATATTAAGGAGATTTTTGACATATGAATTATTTAATTTCTCTTAATAAACCTATCATTTTCCTATGGGCAGGCCATTTTTTAAAAAACGATAATGCTCCCTGGACACGAAGAAAAACTCATCACGATGCCGATTCACAAATCATGATGTTAGAAAAAGGAATCATGCATCTAGAAATAAATGGTGAAAAAGTAGAATTACACGCTGGAGATATTTTGTATGCTCCACAACATGCAGAAATCAAGGGGATTTCTGCAACAACGGGAGAAATATCATCGTACTGGGTCCATTTTTTAGTCGATTCACAAAAAATAAATGATAACGATCGGTTAATTCACGACGCAATCGTTCAACAACGAAACAAAAATGAAATACCAAAACTAAATAATTACGCACTAATTCCCCAAATATATAAAATGCATAATCCTGATGAATTGTTTACTCTTTTTAATCAATTATTGCAGTCAATCAATGAATCTCCTAGTTCTCAACGACAAAATGATTTCTTCACTTCTTTTTTATTATGTAAAATCAGTACCGACTATCTAAAAACATTATCTTTGAAATATTCAAAAAATCCTTTGACTTCAACCAAAGTTGCTGAATGGATCCGCATCAATATTTCTAATAACTTAACAGTCCAACAAGTCGCCGATACGTTTGAACTAAATCCCAGCTACCTAAGCCGATTATTTAAAAGAGAAACTGGAACTTCCATAAAGTCATACATCATAAATATGAAAATTGAATTTGCCAAATATTTATTAGTTTCAACATCTCTTCAGATATCAGAAATAGCAGAAAAATCCTACTTTTCAGATGACAAGCAATTTCTCCATACTTTTAAAAAGAAAACTGGTACAACACCTAGTAAGTTTAGAAAAAATATCTCAAATACTTACTTAAATAGTGATGTGGTTGATCCTAAACCAAAACTCCCAACTCAGTATGGTACCAAGGCACTTCATGCCATGATTGTTGACATCATAAACGCACAAAACAATCATAGTAAATCTTGATTTTTATTTACAAAAGCTTAAATTACTATTTATGAACTCATCCAAAAATTTAAGTGAGGTAATAAAATGAAAATCAATCTTCTAGATTACTTGAATCAAAACGATCCTGTACAGAAACAAACTCAACAATTTCAACAAGCTATTAACGATTGCCAAAAACAAAATGGTGGAACTATCATCATCCCACAAGGTACATATCAAATTGGAAGTATCCTTCTCTGTGATAATCTAACTTTAAATTTTCAAAGTGGTGCGGTAATTAAAGCTAGTACAAATCTAGCTGATTACATTGATTACAAGAAAGATATTCCTGTAAAATTCTTGAAGAATGAGTACTTCGCCTCTTTGTGGAATTTACCCAAATACTATTTTCACGCTTTGATCTCAGCTTATGATTGTCAAAATATTACTATCAAGGCTGAACCAGGAGCAGTACTAAATGGTCAAAACTTGACTGATCCAAATGGTGAGGAAGGATTCCGTGGACCAATGGGAATCGTTTTTGCCAACGTCAAAAATCTAACCCTATCCGGGTACAATTTTATCAACAGTGCTAATTGGTCACACGCTATCATCAATTGTCAGAACGTTTATTTGTCTGATATTACTATTCTTGGTGGACATGATGGCTTTAATCTTCATCATTCGACCGATATTAAAATTAAGAATTGTCATTTTGAAACTGGAGACGACTGTTTGGCAGGATACGACATAAATAATCTTTTAGTCGAGAATTGTCATTTCAATACCGCCTGCAATGCCACCCGCTTGAGCGGTAAAAATATTCTAATCAAAGACTGTACATTAATTGGCCCAGGTAATTTTCCACATCTATCTACTGATACCAATTACACGCATTCACTTTTGAAATACTATTCTTTAAAAATTGATAACAACTTTCATCCCGAGTCAGACTTAAAGTTCAGCAATCTCCTAGTTTCAAATTCAGACCGCTTCATTGTCTACCAAAATAACAATTTGGAGCTACTTCAAGATGGAACTCCGCTTAAAGAAATAAGTTTTGAGAACATAAATTTTAAAAACCTTCAAAAAACTTCAACTTGTTTTGGAAATAATCATAAAACTATTTTAAATCTCAATAATTGTCATTTTGAAAACTCAAAAACACAACCACTATTGTTAATTGATGATCAAGTTGAAATAAATATTTTTAATACATTTTTTGCTCAAGAAACAGTCATTCAAACGACTCAAGGACAACGTTTTTCATTCATTGGACTGACCAATTGGCACCGTCAAATCTTTCAAGAAAATAAATAAGTGACTTGATTTTTGTAAACGCTTACTATATCATTTGTCTTGGCAAGAAACATAATTTCCTATAACGAAACTAGAAATATATTTCATTTTTCAATATAGGGGGTTCCAATATGAAGTATCGACCACTTTCTTTTCTGAAGGTAGGATTACCAATTGGTTTAAGTGCTTTAACATTTTTACTAGTGCCGACAAATTCTGTATCAGCTTCCTTCAATGAAAAAATTGAGGCTGAGGATTATACCAACAAAAATGGTAGTGTTTATGTTAGAAACAACGGTGATTCAATACCAACATCTAATCCAAACGAGAGTATCCAGCTAAACAATGCTTCCGGTTCAAAGTTTGTTGATTTCAGCGACCCCGTTTCTGATATCAGTACATATAAAAATACTATTCCCGAGGGCAAAGATTCAGCTACTTGGAAGATAAATGTTCCTAAAGATGGGTTTTATGAATTGCACTTCGTTTACAACAATCCGGGTACAGAAACAAATGGTCACCGTAACGTCCGTGATGAAAGAAATTTTCGCATTTCAATCAATAATTCAGCTGATCCGTTGAGTGACAAAGGTTGGGCCGGATGGATGGTCTTTAACATTTCTGGTTATAATAATGGCGATAATCAAAATGTCACCCAGGCCAACAATGATTACTCAGCTATCAAAGGTAATACAAAATGGAATAATAACTACATGAATGTTCATTTGAATAAAGGTGAAAACACCTTAACTTTGACTATTCAAGCTCCTCCAGGGCAAGCAGTTTATGATGGTCCAAACTTAGATTACATTGACGTAACTGATATAACTAATGATTATGTCAACGAAAGTGAAATTCCTTATTTACCAACTAATTTTAAATTCAAGCATGACGGAATTCTTTATACTTATAAGAACTTAGACCGTATCAAAGAGAATAAGAATAACTTAGATACAATCGATGGAAAAGCTTATCAACAATTAAAGAACTCGGATTTGGCTAGTGCCAACTATCAAGATGATGCTCAGGCAATAACTGATATTGGACCTTACAATAATCCTAATATTGGTGGAAACCACTTAACTAAAGATAGTTTTGCGGCTAGTTCTAATATTTTTATGTGGTACTTTGACGGTGATCAAGCGCATGCAAAAAAAGCCATTCAAATTTTGAATGACTGGACTAGCACTTTAAAGACAGTAGGACATGCAACTGATGCTAAATTAAGATTTTCACTAAATTTTCCTGAAATGATTAACACTGCTGAAATTTTGAAAAATGTTTACAACAAACAGCCCAATATTAAAGCATCAGATAAGTGGCAACAAAAAGATATCAACAACTTCGATAAATTCATTCGAAGTATGATGATTGCCAGAGGTGGAACTTATTCCACGACGACTGATTTTTATCCACAAGCAAATGGAAATTGGGACGCCTTAACTGGTGCCTTCAATATGACAGCAGCAATTTACTTAAATGACGTTGACCTTTATAATGCTGCCTTAAAGAATTTTTACATCGGCAATGCTGCAACTGATCAATTATCTATGGGAGCTCTTCCTAATTACATTTATCCTACTGGCGAAAGTCAAGAAACCTCCCGTGACCAAGCCCACGTACAACTAGGTATCAATGGTCTAGCACTTCAAGCCCAAATATCTTGGAATCAAGGTTTAGATTTGTTTTCAGCTTATAACAATCGTCTATTAAAAGGCGTCGATTATGTTGCTAGATATAATCTTGGTCAATCAGTTAAATCTGAAACTTTTGTTTCAGACAAGTCACGTGGTAAAGCTAATGATGGAACACCTGCTTTTGAAATACTGATGAATCATTACTTAAATCAAACTAATGGTAATCCTAATTCTGTTTCAAACATAAAACAGGCTGCTCAAACCCTGTCGAGAGCAGAAACTTCAACTAATGAAAGTGGTCAATCTAACGGTTGGATTGATGCTGCTTTACTTTCGACAGCCGATAATTCTAATAATGATCAAAAATCATTTAAACAAAATATCACGGTTTATTCAAATATCAATTACGCCCAATTATTTGACAATAACGGCAATAAAATTGATGGTTCAACATTACCGGCCAATTCCAACTGGATCAGTGATGCTGTAAAAACTAACCCACAAGGCAAAGTTCTTTATCGCGTTGCCTCTAATAAGTGGATTCAAGCTAGTGATGTATATTCGTATCAAAACATTTCAAAAATTTTAAAATTGAAAAATGGCCACAAATATATTCGCGTTGTTGACGAACATGGGCGTACAATTCAAAACCGTGCTCTTTCTGCAAATTCAAATTGGAAATCCGATAAAATAATCAAGATCAATAACCAAGATTATTATCGTGTTGGAACTAACGAATTTGTAAGTGCTACAAAAGTGGAAATAAAATAAAAAGCTCTGAAATCTTGAATAGATTTCAGAGTTTTTTTATTTTATTTCAATGTTAAAGCAACAACACTTTCAATATGGTTAGTCATCGGGAACATATCAACTGGTGTTACATCACCAATTTCGTATGTATCACTTAACAGTGACAAATCACGTGCCAAGGTTGCTGGGTTACAACTGATGTAGACAATTTTCTTTGGTTGGATATTCTTTAGTGAATCAATCAATGAATTAGCCAAGCCTTTACGTGGAGGATCGACCATCAAGACGTCAACCGACATATTGTTCTTAGCCCATTCATCTAGAACATCTTCTGTCTTTCCTACAACAAAGTCAGCATTTTCAATACCATTCAGTTTGGCATTTTGGTCAGCATCTTTAACGGCATCTTCGATAACTTCAATACCAGTAACGTGTTTAGCTTTATCAGCTAGTGACAAACCGATCGTACCGATACCAGAATAAGCATCAACTACTTCTTCCTTACCCGTCAATTCAGCTTTATCAATGGCCATCTTGTACAAGTTTTGAGTTTGAACTGGGTTAACTTGATAGAAAGATCTTGGAGAAATTCGATAAGTATGTCCCAAGATCTTATCATCAATATATTTCTTACCGGCCAATAAAGTCATTTCTTGTCCAAAAATCACGTTAGTATTCTTGGAGTTAACGTTCAAATAAAGTGATTTCACTTCAGAATTGTCCATGATTTCATTAGTGATATCTTTGTAGTGAGAAATATCACGCGTTCTGGAAACTAAGACAACCATCATCTCGCCAGTAAAGTAGGCACGACGAACCATAATCGTTCTAATTTGACCTTTTTGATTCTCTTCGTCAAAACCACGAACTTTGTATTTTCTCAAGATATCACGAACTTTGATGATTTCTTCATCAATCTTAGGATCTTGGATCAAGAAATTCTCCATCGGTACAAGGTCATGTGAACGGCGACGATAAAAGCCTGTAGTTAACTTGCCATTAATTTGTCTAACTGGAACTTGAGCTTTGTTACGGTAATTGAATGGTGATTCCATCCCTAGAGTCTTGTTAACAACTACATCTTTTAGGCCAATCTTATCAAAATCAACTTTTACTTGATTACGTTTAAATTCAAGTTGCTTGTCATATTTCAAGTGACTCAAAGGTGCAATGCCGGTTTGAGCATAGATGGCATCGATATCATGAACACGGTCAGGAGATTCTTTAATAACGTCTAAAGTTCTAGCAAAGCCAAAGTCTTTGTTGATACGAGTAATAACCGCATTAACTACTTCACCAGGCAAAGCGTTATCGACAAACAAAGTAAAGTCATCAACTTTAGCGACACCCTTACCTTCATAAGACAAATCTTCGATTGTCAGTTCAATTTTTTGGTTCTTCTTTAAATTAGGTTTTTGCATTTTTCCTCTTTACACAGAAAAAAGAAGTGTCCAAAACTGATCCACTTCCAATTTCTTTTTTTATTTCTTATCTTTATTCTTATTATCTAGATTGCGTTCTTCTTCGATAATTTTTTCTCCAGCATCTTTTTCGCTGAGAGTTGAACTACTGATAGCTTTGAGCGGAATTGAATCAACGTTTGCATAGATATTCAAATGTTTATGCAAATTGATAAATTCCATTGGAGCATCCCCACCGTATTCACCATCGAGATTAACCATCAAACGGTTCTCATCGTTAGCGTGAACGGATATTCTCTTAGTTTTCGTGTAAATAACTTTTGGATTATTGACATGGCGTCCACCATTTAAAACTAAGGCAATCAAATGAACGAGATCTCTTAAGTTTGTCTCTTTAACGATAATCAATGAAAATGTTCCATCACCGATAACAGAATCAGGAGCAATTTGTTCCATTCCGCCAATTGAATTTGTTAAACCAATTAAAAACATCGTAGCTTTGCCATCAAAAACGCCATCGTCATACTCAATGTGCATATCGATCGGACTAACTCGAGGCAACATTTCGGCACCTTTAACAAGGTAAGCTAAATATCCCAAAATTGATTTATAAGCTGAAGGAACTTCATAGGTCAATTCAGTCATTGATCCACCACCAGCGATATTAATAAAGTATTTGGAACCGGCTTGTCCAATATCGACTGGCAATTTTTGGCCTTTTAAAATAACTTTAGCTGCTTCGACAACGTCATCTCGTGGAATTTTCAAAGCACGAGCGTAATCATTAGTCGTACCAGCAGGAATAATTGCCATCTCTGGTCGATTCTCAAGGTCAGCAATACCATTGACGACCTCATTGATCGTACCATCCCCACCAGCAGCAACGATTAAATCAAAGCCCTCTTTAGCTACTCGTCTGGCTTCATTTTTGGCTGAGTTCTTTTTCGGTGTAGTTCGGTAAGCACTAGCCTCATAACCAGCTTTTTCAATAATATTCAAAATGTCTCCAACATTACTGTTCATGGTCTCGTGACCTGAAGTTGGATTATAAATAAGTCTAGCACGCATATCTTTCCCTCACTAACGACTCTTTAACTCTTCCATCAAAATCTTATTAACAACCTTTGGATTAGCTTGTCCGTGTGTTTGTTTCATGATTTGTCCAACCAAGAAACCAACCGCACGGTCTTTACCATTCTTGAAGTCATCAATTGATTGTTGATTATTATCGAGAATTTCTAAAATCATTGGTTTCAATACTGCTGGATCAGATTCTTGCACAAGTCCTTTATCCTTGACCCATTTTTCTGGTTCAGTACCATTGGTGATTGTTTCTTTAAAGACTTTCTTAGCAATCTTTGAAGAAATTGTTCCGTTAGAAATCAAATTGATCATTTTAGCCAAGTGCTCTGGTGTCAACTTAGTATCTAATAGACCAATCTTCTTTTCATTCAAGTATCCGTTAACTTCACCCATCAACCAGTTAGAAACTAGTTTTGGATTAGCTTTATAGGAGACAGCTTCATCAAAGAAGTCCGACATTTCCTTAGTATCAGTCAAGACACCAGCATCATATTCAGGAATCCCCAATTCATTGATGTAGTGATCACGTCTTTTAGCAGCTGATTCAGGCAAACTAGCTTTGATTTCTTCAATCCATTCTGGAGTAATATCATAATCTGGTAGGTCTGGTTCTGGGAAGTAACGATAATCATCGGCACCGGACTTAACACGCATTAAGAATGTTTCACCAGTCTTTTCATCAAAACGTCTTGTTTCTTGACCAATCGTGCCACCACTCTTTAAGATAGCAGCTTGTCTTTGTTCCTCATAAGCAAGACCTAATCTAACGTGGTTGAAAGAGTTCAAGTTCTTTAACTCAACTTTTGTACCATAAGTATCTGAACCAACGGGACGAATTGAAATATTAGTATCGACACGCATTGATCCTTCTTCCATCTTAACATCAGAAGCACCAGTAAACTGAATAATCTTACGAAGATTTTCAAGATATTGATAAGCCTCTTCTGGTGAGTGCATGTCAGGCTTTGAAACAATTTCAATCAAAGGTGTACCCTGACGGTTCAAATCGACGTATGAATAGCCATTATTACCGTGAGTATTCTTACCAGCATCTTCTTCAACGTGAAGTTCTTCGATACCGATCTTCTTCTTTTTACCATCAACTTCAATTTCAATAAAACCATCATGACCCAATGGCTTATCTTGTTGAGTAATTTGGTAAGCCTTAGGATTATCTGGATAGAAGTAGTTCTTACGATCAAAGTGAGTGTGATTTTCAATATTAGCATTCAAGGCCAAACCAACCATGATACCTAAACGATAAGCATTTTTGTTAACAGTTGGTAATGTTCCTGGAAAACCAAAATCAATTACGTTGGTATTGATATTAGATTCAGCACCATAAGCAACGGGTGATGGACTATACATCTTTGAATTAGTCTTTAATTCAACGTGGACTTCCAGTCCGATAGTTGTTTCAAAATTCATTAGTCTTCCCCCTTTAGTGCAGTTGGTATTTGTTCATAAAATTTATTTTCTTCTTGTAAGGCAAAGGCCGCATTCAAGACCTCTTGTTCAGCAAATGGTTTACCGATAATTTGTAATCCAACTGGCAAGCCCTCAGCAAGTCCAGCAGGAACTGATGCAGCTGGAAGACCAGCTAAGTTAGCAGGAATTGTCAAAATATCGTTCATGTACATTGCCAATGGATCGTCAACTTTTTCACCAATCTTGAAAGCAGGTGTTGTCGTTGATGGTCCCATAATCAAATCATAGTCTTTTAAAACATTAGTCATTTCATTAATAAAGATAGTTCTAACTTCGGCAGCTTTCTTGAAGTAAGCATCGTAAGCACCAGCAGACAAAGCAAAAGTACCTAACATGATACGACGCTTTACTTCTGGACCAAAACCTTCTGAACGTGAGTTAACAAACAAATCGTTAATGTTCTTAACGTCCTTAGCACGGTATCCATAACGAACACCATCGTATCTTTGCAAGTTAGATGAAGCTTCACTAGATGCCAAGACATAGTAAACTTCAACCGCATGTTTCAAAGTTGGTAGACTAACTTCTTCAACAGTTGCGCCCATCTTCTTATATGAATCTAGTGCCTTATTGATATTGTCTAAGACATCTTGATGAGTACCTTCTTGCCAGAATTCCTTAGGAACGGCAATCTTTACTCCGGTCATATCCTTGTTCAAATTGGCACGATAATCAGGAACTTCTTTTTCTGAACTAGTTGCATCATGATCATCATGACCAGCGATAACTGATAAAACAGAAGCTGAGTCTTCAACACGTTTTGTCATAACTCCAACTTGATCAAGACTTGAAGCAAAGGCAATAACGCCCCAACGAGAAACACGACCGTAAGTTGGCTTGATTCCAAAAATACCATTAAAAGCAGCTGGTTGTCTGATTGAACCACCAGTATCAGTACCTAGAGCAGCAACTACTTGACCACTGGCAACAGCAGCAGCAGAACCACCAGATGAGCCACCAGGAACACGACTGAAGTCCCAAGGATTAACAGATGTTCCAAAGTGAGAAGTTTCAGTGGATGAACCCATAGCAAATTCATCAAGGTTTGTTTTACCGATATCGATTGCACCGGCTTTATCCAATTTATCCATAACTGTAGCGTTGTATACAGGCATGAAATTGTACAAGATCTTACTTGCAGCAGTAGTCTTGATACCATTTGTCACGATATTATCTTTGATAGCGATTGGAATACCAGACAATAAGCCTTTAATACCATCGGCGTCAATCTTTTTAGCATCATCAACAGCCTTGTCGTTAACAGTGATAAAAGTATTAAGTTTGTCTTCTTTGGCATTGATCTCAGTCAAAGTTTGCTTAGTTAATTCTTCTGCAGTCAATTCTTTGTCGGATAATTTCTTATGCAATGAATCGATTGTTTCCTTCATGTAATCCACTATTCATCGTCCTCCTTGTCAACAATTGTTGGTACCTTAATAAGATTGTTGTCAGTTTCAGGAACATTCTCTAACATTTGTTCTCTAGTTTGAGTATGAATTCCCTTATCTTCACGAAAGACAGTGTTAGTGTCACCCATGTTGTAAGTTGGCTCTACGCCTGTTGTGTCAACACTTGCTAAATTATCTTCCATGTTAACGATTTTACCTAATTGACTGACAAAATCGTCTACTTCATCATCTTGAAGTTTTAAGTTAGCTAATTTAGCAACGTGTAAAATTTCATCTTTTGAAATCATTTAGTTTCTCCTTTTTAATCTGCATCATAAACGTGTGAAGTGAATTTACCATTCGTACGTGTCACAAATGACTGTTGCTCATCAACAGTTTGAATACTGATATCCAAATCTGCCCCTGAAGGCAAGTACTTCGAGGCACTTTGTTGTACGAATTGCGTAAAACTAGTAATCTGTGCCAAACCATCGAATTGCGTATTGATCGTAATATCCAATGACTTCAAAGTATCACCATCGTACTTAGCTTGAGCCGTTACCCCAGATAAATTAGGGAAGTAATCTTGGATGTGGTCTTTGAAGTTAGAAAAGGCATCAGCATCACTACTGTTAATTGCATTTTCACCATTAACAGTTGGTAACATTTGATTCTTGTAGTCCAAATCTTTCCAGCTACCTAGGCTACCACTCTTGCTGATGGAATATTGGAAATAAGTTCCACCAACTAAAGTATCTTGTGGAGCAACTGAATACAAGGCGACGACAATTGGAATATCACCAACTTCTTTATCTGCCCGAAGTCTTTTAACTACTTCTTTAGCAATTCTTTCACCTTGTTCTTTTTGTTGTTCAGTACTGATAGAGGTCTTATAAGTAGCACCATACTGCTTCTTTTGGTAGTAGTCGATTTTATTCATCGCAATACCGATCGACATCCCCGCCAACTTGTATTTTCCATCTTGCTTAGTCAAGTAATCCTCTTCTAGCATTTGTTGGAAATACATCGGTGCACGCTTATCTTCAGCCTTAGAACCATTGTCCTTAGGATTTAAACCGGTTGGATTGGATTTAGATTTTCTACCTAGCCAATTTGACACCTTACTTGCAGTTAAAACTTGTCCTTCTTGGAAAACATAATTGTTCGTTGAAAATTGTTTCTTCGACAAACTCATTAAACCACTTTCAAAACTTCTACTATTGAATTGATTGGTATTGTCAGCAGCCGTGATTCCAGAAATTGGACTCGTTTTGTACTTACCGCCACTTAATAAAACATCATAACTACTTGAATCCGACGAACTAGTCGTTTGGACATTTGTTTTGTTCGTATCGCCACCACCTGATGACAAACTAGAGTTTTGCAAGTTTCCACAGGCAGTTAACAACAACGAACACATTAGTAATAACGATGTAGTTTTTAAGAATTTTTTCAAAACTGATCTCCTACTCTTCATTGTCCAAATAATCCGACAATGTTGCTTCATCAATAATCTGAGTTCCCAATTGCTGAGCCTTCGTTAATTTGCTTCCGGCCTTTTCACCAGCAATCAAAATATCAGTCTTCTTAGTAACCGAACTAGTTACTTTTGCACCAAGATTTTCCAGTAATTCAGTCAATTGAGAACGTTTATAACTTTTTAGTGTTCCGGTTATAACAATTATTTTATCAGTAAAATGGTCATTTGTTTCATTAGAATTAGAACTACCCAAAAAATTCATATTGACATTAACTGATTTTAATTCATTTATTAACTTTTTAACATCACTATTTGCAAAATATGTAGCAATACTGTCAGCAATGATTTCACCCATTGTATTAACTGCAAGGATTTCATCAGCCGAAGCATTCATTATACTATCTAAATCACCAAAATGCTCAGCTAAGATTCTCGCAGCTTTTGCACCGACGTGACGAATCCCTAAACCAAACAACAATCGTTCCACTGAATTACTCTTCGAGTTATCAATCGCTGTTAATAAATTGTTGATAGATTTTTCCTTGAATCCGTCCAAAGTAGCTAAATCGTCTGCAGTTAACTTATAGAGATCCGCTACATCTTGAATCAATTCTTTACTGTAAAGCTGTTCAACAATTTTAGGTCCTAATCCATCAATGTTCATCGCATTTCTAGAAGCAAAATGTGTCAATTGCTCTTTAACTTGAGCAGGACACTTGGGGTTGATACAACGTAGCGCTACTTCATCTTCCAAGTGAATCAATTCTGAATCACAATATGGACAGTGAGTTGGAATCTCAGCTGGCTGTGAATCCTTAGGACGTTTACTCAAAACCACTTGCGATACTTCCGGAATAATATCTCCCGCTTTATGTAATAAAACCGTGTCGCCGATTCGGATGTCCTTTTGTTTGATCATATCGACATTATGCAAAGTAGCTCTGGAAACCGTCGTTCCTGCTAAACTGACCGGATCCATTACCGCTGTTGGTGTTAGAACGCCAGTCCGACCAATCGTCCAACTGATATCATGAACAACTGATTCGGCTTGTTCAGGTGGAAACTTATAAGCAATTTCCCAACGTGGCACTTTGACTGTATTACCTAAACTTTGTTGTGTAGCTAAATCGTTGACCTTTAAAACGACTCCATCGATTCCATAATCAAGATCATCCCGAACTTCACCGTAATGCTCAATAAAATCTTTCACACCGTCAAGTCCAGTTGTAACTTGTGCAGTTGGATTAACATTGAAACCTAATTCTTTAAGCGTCTCAAGTGCCTCATGTTGCGTGGTCACATTTAAGTCATCAAAAGTGACGATCGTGTACATGAACGTGTCGAGTTTTCTTGAAGCGGTGATTTTAGGATCTAATTGTCGTAAACTTCCGGCAGCCGCATTTCTAGGATTAGCAAAGACTTGTTGTCCTTGACTCTCGCGTTCTTGATTCAAACGTAAGAATTCCTTTTTTGACATAAAACATTCGCCACGGACTTCAAACGTCAGTGGTCGACTCAATTTTTGTGGAATATCTTGGATAGTTTTTACATTTTCAGTAACATTTTCACCAATTGTTCCGTTACCACGAGTTGAACCTTGTACTAAGATACCATTTTCATAAATTAATGAAAGTGATAACCCGTCAATTTTTAATTCAACATTATAATCAACTTTATGTCCAACATTTTTTTCAATTCGATCATTAAATTCAGCTAATTCCGCCTCAGAAAAAACATCTCCCATCGAAAGCATCGGAATATCATGAGTTACCTTATTAAAATCAGGTAAAGTCACATCCCCAACTTCCTGTGATGGTGAATCTGGCGTAACTAATTCAGGATACATTTTTTCCAAATCTAAAAGTCGGTTGTAAAGTTGGTCATAAACATTATCTTCAACTAAGGGAGCATCTTTTGTGTAATAAGCTTCACGCCAACTATTTAATTGGGGACGAATTTTATCTAGTTCTTGACTAGCTTGTGCTTTAGTTATTTCAGCCATGCTCTCACCTCTAAATTAATCAGTTACTTTTTTAATTGGTGCATATTCTGCTAATAGTCGCTTGATTCCTTGGCTATCAAAGGCAATGTCCAACTCGGCATTCTTACCATCACCATTGACTTTAACAACTGTTCCACGACCCCACTTCTTGTGATCAACTTTATCGCCAACGTTCCAATGAAGTTTTTCAGCGCCTTGGGCACCCTTGGCTTTCAAAGTTGGTGAAGTAAAGGTGGCACTAGTTGCAGCACGACGGCGACGTTGCTTGAATGATTCGTTGCGACCACCAAGATTGCCAGCATTCGTATTAACTGGTTCTAGAGCATCATCATTGATTTCTTCAACAAAACGAGAAGTAGGATTATTTTGCGTACGACCATAAAGCGTACGACTGAAGGCATTGGTTAAGTATAACCTCTTTTCGGCACGAGTGATACCAACATATGCTAGACGACGTTCCTCTTCTAGATCGTCTTCTTTTAGAAGTGAACGACCTAATGGGAAAATACCTTCTTCCATACCTACTAAAAAGACAACTGGAAATTCTAGTCCCTTGGCAGCATGTAACGTCATCAAGGTAACTTCAGTTTGTTCTTCTTCAATATCGTCTTGATCACTGACCAATGATAATTCAGTCAAGAAAGTCGTCAAACGAGTTTCATCAACTTCCGGATCTGGTTCATAAGCTTGGTCAAATTGCGTCGTAACAGTCAAAAGTTCTTCAATATTTTCAATTCTAGCTTGAGATTCCAAATTATTCTGTTGCTTCAAATCTTCAACATAACCCGAATCTTCCAATAAGTGATTCATCAAAACAGTCATTGATTCAGTTTCTGCCAATTTAGTTAAATCATCAATCACCTTAGCAAAATGGCCAATAGTTTTTCTAGGTTTTGCTGCCAAGGGTGATAATTCAATATTTTCCGCTGCTTCCAATAGTGACCAACCGTGTTCGTCAGCATAACTTTGCAGTTTTTCAATCGTACCAGGTCCAATACCACGTTTAGGACTGTTGATGACCCGTTGAAAACTCATTGAATCGTCATGATTAGCAATCAAACGCAAGTAACCCAAAACATCCTTAATTTCCTTTCGATCATAGAACTTATGCCCACCAATAATTTTGTATGGCATATTAGCTTGCATAAGTTTCTCTTCAAAAGTACGTGATTGTGCATTTGTCCGATAAAGAACTGCAAAATCTCCATAGTTAAAGCCTTGTAGAAGTAAATTCTTAATTTGGTCGACGACGAACAAAGCTTCATCAGATTCATTTTGCCCACGATAGAATTTGATCTTCTCTCCATCAGCATTATCAGTCCATAACTCTTTAGGTTTGCGATTGGAATTGTGATTGATAACTTCATTAGCTGCTTTCAAAATTGTCTTAGTTGAACGATAATTTTGTTCCAGCTTAATTGTCGTAGCTTCTGGATAATCCTTTTCAAAGTTCATAATATTTTGAATATTAGCGCCACGCCACCCGTAAATACTTTGATCAGCATCCCCAACGACACAGACATTACGATACTTACCACCAAGTTGTTTAACTAATTTATATTGAGCTTCATTAGTATCCTGGTATTCGTCAACGTGAATGTATTGGAATTTTTCTTGATACTTTTCCAAAACATCGGGATTTTCATCGAATAATTGACTAGTAGTCATGATCAAATCATCAAAATCAAGCGAGTTGTTGCGATCCATTTCTTTAGCATAAGCGTCATAAACACTGGCTACCGTTTGTTCGTAAGGGCTGGCAGCTACTTGTGCATAACGTTCTGGTGTCAGCAATTCATTTTTAGCATTGCTGATCGTACCTAACAAAGCCCGAGGATCATAACGCTTCGGATCTAAGTTCATCTTCGTCAAAATTTGTTTCATTAAAGTTCTTTGTTCACTAGGATCAGCAATCGTAAACGTCTTAGGCTTTCCCATCTTGTCGATGTCTCTTCTTAAAATTCTTACACAAAGAGAGTGGAAAGTTGAAACCCAAACGTCGCTAGCTGATTCATCTAACAATTTGCCGATTCTTTCTTTCATTTCTTTTGCGGCCTTATTTGTAAAAGTAATTGCTAGAACATGCCACGGCATAACATTTTCTTCTTCAATCAAATAAGCCACACGATGTGTCAAAACTCGTGTCTTACCAGAACCGGCACCAGCCATGATCAACAATGGTCCCTGTGTTGCTTTAACGGCATCTTGTTGCTCTGGATTAAGACCTTTTAATAATGTATTATCCAAAATTCTACTCCCTCAAATCTTTGTGTAAAAAAATTAGTTGCTCTTAAAATAGCTGTTTATATTGTAGCAAATTTTTATGTTAAGAGCGAAAAACTATGGTTGCGTTTCTATTATATTTAGTTAGTGTAATATGCCGTCTTCCGCACAATCCCCGTGATGTACTGGAACGCTGCCGGTGCTATTTTCTGGATATAATTTCTATTCAAATTTTATGCTGAACTACTTTATAACTTAGATACGGAGTTGCTTTTCTAAAATTATTCCAAAATAAAAGGATACTACTTAGATCACAGTAAATTGCTGCATCTAGTAATACCCTTTTTTATTATTTACGTTATTTTACTCAATTTAGAACAGGAATTCAGTTTGTTGCGGAGGACGGCATACTACACCCCCGCTCCAAAAGAATCTATTCTATTCCAAACCTACTCGTTTGAAAATTTCATCGACATTTCTTAAATGCCAGTGATAATCAAAGGCATCATCGAGGTCAGCATCTGATAGCTTGTCTGTTACTCGGTTATCATTTTCGAGCATTGTTCGGAAGTCTTTCTTCTCATCCCAAGCTTTAGCTGTCATCGGTTGAACAATATCATAAGCTTGTTCACGTGAGTAGCCTGCTTCAACTAATTTCAACAAGACACGTTGTGAATAGATCAAACCATGCGTGATATTCATATCTTCTAACATCTTATCTGGGAAGACTGTTAGATCTTTGGTGATCTTAGTAAATCTTCTCAAAATGTAATCTAATAGTTCTGTTGTATCTGGAATAATGACACGTTCAGCTGAAGAATGTGAAATATCACGTTCATGCCACAATGGCACATCTTCTAAGGCTGTAAAAGCATGTCCACGAATAACACGTGCTAAACCTGTTACGTTCTCTGAACCGATTGGGTTACGCTTGTGCGGCATGGCACTTGATCCTTTTTGTCCAGCGGCAAAGAACTCTTCAGCTTCTCTAACTTCAGTTCTTTGTAAGTGACGAACTTCTAGAGCAAATCGTTCGATCGATGTGGCAATCAAAGCCATCGTTTGAATGTATTCAGCATGGAGGTCTCTTGGGAGAACTTGTGTTGAGATCTCTTGAGCACGAATTCCTAATTTATCACAAACAAATTTTTCAACACTAGTTGGGACATTAGCATAACTACCAACGGCACCGCTGATCTTACCGGCTTCGACACCTTTAGCAGCGTGGTCGAAACGTTCGATATCACGTTTAATTTCAGAATACCAGTTGGCCAAAACTAAACCAAAAGTAGTTGGTTCAGCGTGCACTCCATGGGTTCTACCGATCATTGGTGTATCTTTGTACTTCAAAGCTTTTTCTTTAACTACTTCGAGAAATTCATTGAGATCTTCACGAATAATGTCATTAGCTTGCTTCATCAAGTAACCATAAGCTGTATCAACTACGTCAGTTGATGTAAGTCCGAAGTGAACCCACTTTCTTTCTGGTCCTAAATAACGTGAAACGTCTCTTGTAAAAGCTACGACATCATGTTTAGTTTGTTTTTCGATTTCCGCAATTTCAGCGACGTTAAATTTGGCATTTTGAGCAATCAATTTAGCATCTTCAGCCGGAATTTCACCTAGTTTGCTCCAACCTTCAACGGCCGCAATTTCTACTTCTAACCAAGCTTGAAATCTATTTTGGTCAGTCCAAATTGGTTTCATCTGTTCAGTTACATATCTATCAATCATGAATTATTCTACTCTCCAAATATTAGTTGTTAAGATATCATTCTTTAATTCTTCTAAATCATCTGAAAAAATCGAGATATATCCGACATCCCTGTCGGCTTGATTCTTAGCCTTAAAACCTGTGTAATAGTTAAATTTCCATTGAGCTTTTTCCTGAAGTAGATCCAAACTCTGTGCCAAATTACCTTCGATAATTTTTAAAGTAGCGGCATTAGTTCTTGGGAAAATTTCAGGAATTGGCCAATCACAAATCGCTCTGATATGTAATTCAAATTGTGAAACTCCAGTTGCTTCTTGGTAAACATTAGCTGAATAATTAGTTCCAGGAAAAATTCCCTTAACGTACAAGACACCCGACTCTGACAAAATAAATCCAATGCCAAAGATTCCTACGTAATTAACATTTTCAGCTACCAACAAAGCAACTCGCTGCATTTCAGCTTCAACATCTGGATCATTCTTTTTATAAATAAAAGAACTCATCAAATGTTCGCCATCATAAATCTCCTGGATCATTGGAAATGTATGAATCTTCCCATCTTTACTTTTACTTACCATGATAGAATATTCCGACTTGGTTTCGATCCAAGCTTCCAAAATGTATGTTCCATCTTTTAGTAATTGATAAACGTGTTCCACATCTTCTTCGTTGTAAAGGATATGACGTTTTAAAACTTTTTGATTTCGCGTGATTGGTTTCAAGATACAAGGGAATCCAATTTCATCAATAGCTTTTTTAATATCATCAACAGTCACAATAGAAAAAAATGGTGGAACATTTAATTTCAAGTCGTTTAAGAAGGTTCTTTCGATGTATCGATCTTGAACAATTGCCAAGAGATCAGCCCCTTGAGCAACGTTAAAGGTTTTCGACAACTCTTTTAACAAAGCACTGTCGAAATTTTCATCCATATACAAGAGAAGATCACTTCTATGGCCCAATTCGCTTAGATTCTTTATTTCCTCTAAGGTACCGACTAAATAACTGTCAGCAGCTTGAATCGCAATATCATTCTCTTCATCTGTTAAGAGCATCGTCCGAAAACCCATTCTCTTAGCTTCTAATTCAAAAATATAAGTTTCACTGCCGCCACCAATTATGCCTAAAGTTTTACCGGGCGCAATAAAAGTCATAACTCCACCTTCTTAATTACTACTCGTCTTCTTTTCCAAAGACAACTTGTCCGTTCTCAAAAGCTGTAATTCTAGCTAGTGAATAGATTGGAATACCTGATTTGTCGATCATTTGTCTTCCCTTTTGGAATGACTTTTCGATCACGATCCCGATACCAGCCAGTTGGGCTCCAGCAGCATCAATAATCGTATTCAAGCCATTAACTGCTTGACCATTAGCCAAGAAATCATCAATGATCAACACTTTATCACTACTTGAAAGATACTTTTTAGCGATACTGATGTGATTAGAAGTTTTCTTAGTGAATGAATAAACTTCTGATGAATAAAGATCATCACTCAATGTTACGGATTTGTGTTTTCTAGCAAAAACAACTGGTACTTGGAATTTCAAGCCAGTCATCACTGCTGGGGCGATTCCGGAAGATTCAACCGTTAAGATTTTGTTGATTCCTTCATTTTTAAAATGTTCGTAAAATTCTTCGCCCATTTTTTCCATTAACATTGGGTCAATTTGATGGTTTAAAAAACTATCAACCTTTAATACGTCTTTACCTAAAACGCGACCATCCTTTTTGATTCTTTCTTCTAGTTCCTTCATTACAAGTTCTCCCCTATTTAATAGAATAATTAGAGTCTATCATACATGTTTTTCACTTGATACCTTCATCATACTTTTTAAGATTATATTTTTGTATAATCCGAATAATTTTACTTGTATAGCCTGGATCGGTCGCATATCCATCAGTTTGCAATGCGACTGCGGCATCAATATAATCCTTCGATTGCAGAACTTGCTTGTATTGCTGCGAATTCCACGTTGTACCATTGACTAACAATTGTGTATGATCCTTCATCGACTCACGAAAATCCGAATAAACCCGAAAACGCCCGTTGATTGTTACCCACTGACCGTCAGTATATTCCTTCGTCTGCAAAACTTTCGTATTATTGGGGTCCGACCCCTTGATACCAAAGTAATTATTGTACTGGCTAGCTAAAGTACTAGTTCCCCAGTCACTCTCCAAAATAGCTTGAGCAATCGTGATACTTGGTAACACACCATAAGTTTGCCCTAATTCCACAGCGTATGGTGAAACTTTTTTAATAAAAGCGGCGTGCTTTTGTTGAACCGTTTCAACTTGCGTCTCGTTTTGATGCTGGACATATCTCCTGTAACCAAAGAAGCTGATAACAAATACAGCCACGATTGCTAATAAAATTACAGTTGTATTATTGTATTTCCGACTTTTGTGCCGCCTTTTTGTATATCTTCTCTTTTGTGGCAATTGATCTATCCCTTTTAAGTTTATTAATTCTAATTATAGCCGATAACTTTGAAAAATTTGTGATTTGAAACAGAATTTTAATAATGTTTCTGCTTTAAATAATTCACCCAAAAAGACAAAGCTAAAACTTCTAAAATAGCGGAGAATAAGAAGATACTCTTGTACCCAAATCCAGTCGCAATCACTGCCGCAAACATCGGACCCAAAACATTTCCAAATGCCTGCGCTGATTGATTATAACTAAAAATCCGACCAAAAATAGTCGACGGTACATTTCGTACAGTTAAAATTTGAATCGAAGGAATCAAAGCCGCATCAGATACCCCGAGAACAAATCTTAAAACTGTTAACTGCCAAACGCCTGTCACGCAACTAGTCAACACTAAACTGACGATGGCTAAACTTAAAAAAATTATCAGACTTCTAATTGCACCGATTCGATCAATAAAACCGCCAATCAACCCTGCCGTCAAAATTGTTGCCAATCCTGGAGCAGAAGAAACGATTCCAGTCACTATAACTAAGTTATTGCTATTAGAATTGAGCTCTTTGACGAATAAACTGATCATTGGTGTAATTGCATTGGTCGTCGCTTGAATAGCTAAGAGGGAGCCAAATAGTGCTAAAAAGAAACTGCCACCGATCTTTCTCATTATTGGTAAAACCGGCTGTAGATTCTGCTTTTTGATCAATGTAAAAGTTTCCTTAACAAATAATAAGGTTAAAAGAAAAACCATCCCCATTAAAAAACTCGTTAGGAAAAAAGCTCCTCGATATCCTAACCAAGTTGCCAAAAAACCTCCTAACAACGGTCCAATTAAAGTTCCAGTGATACTTCCAGTGACTAATTTACTCAAAACTTTACCCTGAATACCTTTAGGTACTGAGACAGACATCAGAGCATTGGCATTATTGATGTAGCCAGAAAAGGCTCCTTGTAAAGCTCGAAAAAATAGTAGCCACCAAACATTAGGTGACAATCCAACCATCAAGATAGTTATGGTCATCACTCCGGAAGCTCGTAAACACATCAACTTTCGACCTTTTAAATCAGCTAGCCTTCCCCAAAGTGGGGAGACAAGAGCCTTCATTAGATAAGTCAAAGAAAAAGCTGCTGCCCCTAAAAAATTTAATTGGGTACTCGAAAAATTACCTAAGGTGTCGATGAACAAGACAATAAATGGTAACGTCATCGCATTTCCCATATCGGTAATAAAGCTGCCGAACCAAAGAACTTTAAAATTCTTTCTCCATGTGTCTTCCATATTCACCACCCTCTACACATCAGGTTTTAATCATAAAACACTAATGTTTAGTTAATGTAAATTTTCTGTAAAGATTTCAGAGAACCTTTTTGAAGACACCAAAAAAGCCAATCCGTTGGATTGGCTTAAAATTCAAAGTTTATTAAAGTTTATAATTAGTCCTTAACAACGTTTGAAGCTTGTGGTCCGCGATCGCTATCTTCGATATCGAATGTTACAGATTGACCTTCTTCAAGTGTCTTGTAACCGTCACCTTGGATTGCTGAGAAGTGAACAAATACGTCACTACCATCTTCGCGTGTAATAAAACCATAGCCTTTTTCTGCGTTAAACCATTTAACTGTTCCGTGTTCCATCAGACTATTCCTCCTGATAAATAATATATTAGTTGTGCATTTATTTCGTGGTACATTATGGAAGAAAGTCTAAAGTACGAAACATTCAAACCATCCGAACCATTCACCATTCAAAAATACAACTCTTATAGTAACATGATTAACAACTTATTACAATCTAAGTTAAATAAAGTTTTCCCCGATAAATGCCTAAATTTTAACATCTTCAACGTAAGGAATTGAATTCTGTGCTCCCTTAGTTTGAACAGCAATTGATGAAGCCTTACTAGCAAACTTCATTGCTTCAACGACATTGCCTAAGTCAGAATCTAACTTAGCTGCCAGATAACCAATAAAAGTATCACCAGCTGCGGTTGTGTCAATCGCCGACACTTTGTAAGCGTCAACAAATTCTTCTTTACCTTCAGAGTAATAAAGTGATCCCCTGCTACCAATAGTTATTATAACACGGTTTATGCCCATTTTATTCAATTTCTCGGCAGAATTTATAATAGATTTTTTGTCTTCAACTTTTACACCCGTTATAGCGCTCGCTTCAGTTTCATTTGGAACGATAATGTCCGTCAATTTTAATAATTCTAGTGGAATATCATCCTTTGCTGGGGCGGGGTTTAGTATCGTGATGACACCGTTTTCCTTGGCAATTTTAAAAGCTTCAATCGTTACAGAGATTGGAGTTTCAAATTCTGAAATTAAACAGTCACTTTTTTTAATTGTTTCTTTTGCGGCGTTAATATCGTCTATACCGATTGTCTGATTGGCCCCACCGTAAATCAAAATACTGTTTTGACCCTTCTCATCTAAAAGAATATAGGCCTTTCCAGTACCAGCTTCAGACGTCTTCGTGACATGATCAATATTTAAACCATCCTTTTTAAAAGTGTCGAGCATAAAATCTGCCGCATGGTCATCACCAATTTTACTAACAAAGGAAGTATTTGCTCCTGCTCTAGTAGCAGCTAAAGCTTGATTGGCACCTTTACCGCCACCAGCGCTTGATTGACCATCCATCGCCATCGTTTCTCCAGGCAATGGCAAACGCTTGATGTTCAATATCGTATCAACGTTGGTTGATCCTAATACAACAATCTTCTTCATATTAAATAGTCCACCTTTTTATTAACATTTAAGAATTTTCTCTAATATCAATTAATTATATTATCAATAGTAGGTTATTTACCACAAGTTCACGCTCATATTTTTTCAAATAATGATAAAATATATTTTTAGTTAATAAAAATTCAAAGGATAAGTTTATGAAAAGAACAGCCAAACTCAGCTTTTATTTCGTTTTATTCGTTATTTTCGGTCTGATTGGGATGTGGATGCCGCTTCTTGGTGATGACTTACACTGGGGAACTTACTTTGGGAGTAATTATTTCCCTAATGGTATCTTTACCTATTACGATGGGCGCTATCTTGGTGATCTTTTAGTCATTTTGATGACCAAAATCAAAACCGTTGCCTTTTTAGCTTACGGAATCTTTCCCACAACAATTGTTTATTTAATTCAAAAGATTCGTGAAGAGATTTCTCCTACAAAAAATATTGGATTAGTTTCCAGTGCCATTGCTGCTACTGCAATTCTTTTAAGTCCAGTGATGATTTTTAAACAAATTTTAGGTTGGCACGCCGGTTTTGCTAATTACTTACCTTCCGCTATTTTTCCATTATTCATGCTCTACCTGGTCTTAAAGAACTACGAAAACAAACATGTACATTATTATCGTACACAAATGGTATTGATTTTCTTAGCTGCCGTTGCAGCCCAGTTCTTTGCCGAACACGTTACTTTATTGAACTGTTTCAATGTCGTTTTAGTTTGGATTTTCCTTAGAAAACACTTTGGTGATGAATTCAAAAAGATTCTCAACCTCATTTTAGGTGGAAATTTCCTTGGGGCAATCTTGATGTTCATCAACGGTGCCTATATCAAAATCCTCTTTGGTTCCGATGCTTATCGCTCTGTTTCTGGGTCAGGCTCTAAAGATACACTATTCCATTATCTACGAATCACTTATACACCAAAACATCTGATCATCGTTGGAACAGCAGTCTTGATTTTCTCAATCTTCACTATTTTTTACAGTTTAAAACTCAAGAACATTAAACAAAAAATTGCTAACTTTGCTTTATTACTATCAACTTATGTCGTTATCGCACCATTTATCATCGTTTCACCATTCGGTTCCAGATGTATGTTCGCTAGTTACGTTTTCCTAGTTACAATTTTTGCAGTCAATTTCGATATTTTCTTCAATAATTACGGAAAAATCCTCTTACCGTTGTTTGGATTGGTGACACTAGTTCTAGGAGTTAGAATGGATTACCTTTCCCATGACTATGGTCAAACCTTTGATATGCAAATTAGATATTCGCAATATCAAAATACCATCACGCGTGACACACAGTACTTCTTGCAATATCGTAATGACAAGTACATTTGGATGACCGGTCCTATTCAAACAGACAATAATTTTTCTGAATTGTACGTCACCCACAAGGATCGTAATATGGTTCCAATTAATTATTACGACTGGACTGACGCTCAAAGAAAACTTAAAAATAAGAAATTCAAGAATCAAACTGATTATATGAAGGCTTTCGACAAACAAATTTTGAAAAAAGTTAAATTGATTGAAGCTAAAGAAAAATAAAATAGCATCTGTTCTCATAGGCACATTGAGAGCGGATGCTATTTTTATTTTCTAAATTGTTTGACGAGTCCTAATTAAGCTTTAACGTACTCATCAGTTGCAACACGATAATACTTTTGTCCACCGATGGTTACAGTCTTATCAAATCTCCAAGCTGTATCGGCAGCCAAATTCATATCAGTCACATCACCTTTTTCATCGTAAATTGGAACGATATTTGACACATCGATCACGTCATTAGCAACCGTAATTGATGTATCTGGTACTTTGACAAATTCGTTTTGAGCTACACGATAATACTTTGTGCCATTGATTTCAGTAATTCTATCAACTTTCCAAGCAGTGCCTGGATCAAGAGTCTTCTTAGTCAATTGACCTGTAATATCAAAGACTGGTGTATCAGTTGTACTATTAAAGATTGTTTTGACAGAAGTATATGGATTGACATTTTCGGCTGAAATCCACTCGTTGGTACCAACATGATACATTCTAATGCCATTGATCGTTGAAATACCATCAGTTGCCCAATCACTGTGAGTTGGCAAAATTCTAGTAATTTCCTTACCTTCGGAATTGTAGACTTCAACAGGTGTCTTGATGGTCAAATCGGCTTTAACAGGAGTGTAAGCTAATGAATCATCGGCTGACAAGTACTCGTTATTACCGACTTCATAATATTGTTTACCTTGAATAGTAACAATTCTGTCGTATTTCCAAGCAGTGTTTGGAGCTAACTTGTAATCAAGTGTCACACCCTCGGAATTTACTAAAACTGCATCGGTCGTGCCGGTCTTAGCAATACCTGTGCTTGCTTGATAAGAATTAAAGTCACTAGCAGGTACCCATTCGTCATTGCCAATCTGATAGTACAAAGTGCCATTGATCGTTGCACTCTGCTTAATAGTAGTATCAGCTAGAATAACCGTCTTACCAGAAATGGCTGAACCATCTGAACCATAAACTTGAACTGGATTCTTTGAAACTGCAGAAACAGTAATATCAACAGGTTTCGTTGTAATGGTTGGAGTTGTTGGTGTTGATGAAGTTGTGGTAGTACCTTCGTCATTATAAGTATCTGATGGTACAGTGCCAGTAGTTGTTCCTGTACCTGGGGTTGTCGTGCCAGTTGTGGTTGTGCCAGTATTTGGAGTCGTTGTACCTGTTGTAGTTGTGCCAGTACTTGGAGTCGTTGCTGGTGGTGTGACTGGAATAGCTTTGAATTCAAATGTCTCTACTTGTGGATTTTGAGTATACTTCCCTGTCAGTGAACCAGATGAATTGACAAATGTGTAACCAGTTAATTTAGTGTATGGCGTCAAATCATACGTTGACCCAATCGTCGTACCATCAACCGTCTCCGTCAATTGTGAACCATTTGAAAGAATTGGTTGATTATTTTGGTCAGTATAAAGGATTTTAACGCTAGGTGCTGATTGCCAATCAATTGGCTGCGTTACTGAACCTTGATAAGAAACAGTTGTATTACCAATTTTTTCTGTATAAGGATTACCAATACCAAAACCAGACATTACATTTTCATATGTGAATTGATTATCCACACTATCCGGTTGACTCAAAGAATAATCATCATTTCCTAAATAAGTAATATTGTTATTTTGATAATCTGAAAAAGATACAGCAGGTGTGACGGTGTAAGTTGATGCCAAATCTTCACCATTAAGACCAGTTACATGTTCAGTAGCGAAGGTCATTGGCTGTTTCGTGACGGCATACAATGTCGTTGGATCATATAAATTATTCTCAATGCTTAAATAACCACCTGAATTGTCAGCAATACCCTTCAATGATGAAAAATCTGTAATATTAGTATTATTCAAATAAATAGATGGACCATATGGCAAACTTGATGAAGTATAAGAACCAAATTTGATCAACATTGGTGCTAACTCCTCTAATTGTGTTTGATTAATACCAGCATTATTAACATTATTATTCGAAATCGAACCTGATCCTTCAAGTGTGAGAGCACCAGCCCCGTAATAATTAAGTTTTGGTAATTGACTAACATCAATTTCCTTATAATTAGGGTCACTAAAGTTACCGATCAAACCAATTTTTTGATTAGCAAACGACAATCCTTCCAAAGGTGTCAAATCTGGATTAGAATCCTTGTCATATGCAACATTAACGTAAAGTGAGATTGGACTGGTTGATGGTAAGAATTTCAAATATTGCATCCCACTGAAAGTCTCAACTTGATAACCAATTGTACTTGGCTTATATGTAAGGTAATAAGCATCATCCAAATTCATGACACCACTGTAATTCTTGATATCACCAACAGTAATATTTTGAGTCGCAGACAATTTTAATTCTTGTTTAATCATGTAATTCAATAATGGATCTTCAATATTTACAACCGTATTGTCAGTAACATCACTTGGAATGGCATATGGATTTGTGACAGTAGTAGGGCTTGTCGTACTAGTGTTTGTCGATGTGGTCGTAGGTGCCGTCGTTGTCGAACTGGTTGTTGTCCCAGTGCTTGAAGTAGTTGTTCCGGTCGTTGTCACTGTTCCTGTGCCTGAAGTAGTCGTTCCAGTCGTTGTAGTGCTCGTACTTGGAGCAGTTGTCCCAGTTGTTGTAGTTGCTCCCGTACTTGGAGCGGTCGTTCCAGTCGTTGTAGTGCTCGTACTTGAAGCGGTTGTCCCAGTTGTTGTAGTTGCTCCTGTACTTGGAGTAGTTGTCCCGGTCGTTGTAGTTGCTCCTGTATTTGGAGTAGCTGTCCCAGTTGTAGTGCTCGTACTTGGAGCGGTTGTTCCACTTGTCGTTGTTCCCGTACTTGGACTTAAAACAGTTCCCGTTGAACTTGTAGTGCTAGTGCTTGGTGTTATAGTTCCTGTATCAGTTGTTGTCCCTGTGGTAGAAGCTGTTGAGCTTGTAGAACTTTGTGTTGTAGTAGTAGGTTCAGTGGTTATAGTCGCTGTACTCGTTATTGTTTGACCCCTAGTAGACTTAACGCTTGAATCATTAACCTGTGTTGACGGCGATTGACTAGTTGTCGCAGCTTTAACATTTTGATTATTCAGTGAACCTAATATCATTGCTGAAAATAATGAAACTCCTAAATAAACGCATTTCTTATTTAATAACATTTCAATAATCACTCTTTTCTACTTTCTAGAATAGATTTTAGTCTCAATTTTTATATATACCAATCAAAGAGATTGATTAAAAAATGTTATTAAATGCCCCAATTTCAACGTGTATAGGGTTTGTAGCCAAAAGTGGAATATATATACCATTTGTATGAGTAAGTAATCACTATCATATTTTTTATAAAATCATCCTTTTTAGAAAACTAGACAATATAAACAGGATAATTATCATTTAATTTATAGTACTGTTTTCTAAATAAATTGCTCACAATCAATTGTTAAAATTAGTTGACAGAAATAAGTAGTTTAATTAGAATTGGCTTTGTGGAGGCATTTGTTTTTGTGCCAAGTGTCACACAATCGTAATTTATTATCCTTTTTTTGAATTTTAAATGTTTCTTTTTATATTCAATAAATTTGATTCACTTTTGGAAAAAGCTCTTTACAAAACTTGAATCAAAATTTAAATCAAATGATAGTAAACTACGAATTGTAATAAAGATACACCTCATATATCTAATAAATATTTAAGTACATTTGGCAGTGTACATTAAGATTGATATATATAGAAAATAAAAAAAGATATCCATGGTCGGCATACCACGAATATCTTTAAGTTAAGAATTCACACACATATTAAAGTAGTAAATTAATTAAATAGAAGCCTTAAATTGTTGTTGAGTTACATCAAACATGGCAACGTATTGATCAGTAGCAACACGCAAGAAAGGCATACCTTGAGACGTATAAATTGCAGAATCGGAATACCATTTAGTTCCGGAAGCAAGTGATACGTCTGTTCTCTGTTTCAAATTATGATCGTAAACACGAATAGGACTATCGTCAGATGATTGAACTTTAATGGTCATCTGGCGTTTTTTGTATGCAAAACTATCATTTGTACTTAGGAATTGGTTAGGTGCAACTTGGAAGTATTCATTTCCGTTGATCTTAACCAATTGGTTAACTTTCCAAGTACTATCTTTTTCAAGAGCGATATCTGTTTTATTCCCGTTTTGGTCATAAACAGTTGTATTATCAGTAACTTGAGCATAGTTCCCCGTTGTAACTGATTGTGCATCAACATTTGTTGTTGATGTAGTTGCGGCAATACTGCCACCTAATAGAGCGCATACTAAAAATGCAATTGTTTTTTTCATAGTTATTTCCTCACTATATCTAATAAATTTTTTCCCCAGCTATTTTTTGGCAGAAAAATAGCGTACATCAAGATTGATTCTATACATATCAAATAAAATTATATAAACTCACACGTTGCCTATAATTTTTATTCGGCATATTTATAGGCAACTTAATAGTACAAGCATTCCGCACATTTTTCAACATTTTTATCTCTATAATGATATATAATATTATTAATTATTTTATATATCCGCTATTCCAAAGGCATGTAAACGTTCATAAAAAAGTAAAATTTTAATATAAAAAAAAGAACATTCTACAATAATTCTTCGAATGTTCCCATCCAACAATTAGTATTTTTGTGTAAATTTCTGTTGTACAACGTACCACATTCCAACATACTCATTTGTCGCAACACGGACAAACGGCATGCCTTCTGGGGTAGTAATCACGCGATCACTATACCAGGATGTTCCTGGTGCGAGTGCCACATTAGTACTTTCAACAAAATTATGGTTATAAACGGGGACATCTCCATTATTCGAAACTTTGATAACCTCCGGTCTATTTTGATAGATAAAACTATCACTAGAACTCAAATACTCATCAGTAGCTATTTGATAAAATTTTTTCCCATTAATATTTATTGTTTTTCCCAAAAACCAATCGCTATCTCTAGGCTCTGTTTTCCCTAGGGTGCGACCTGTGGAATTATAAAGTTTCGCTGAATTTACGCTAACCTCCACAAATTTACCAGTATTGATGGATTCAGCCTTGACACTATGGACAGATAAAGTTGAAAAGCATCCTAATAAAACAACTAGGAACGTTACCAAAGTACTTCTTTTCATAATTTATACTTCCTTAGTCTCCTTAGACTAATTAAAGTATAAATTGTTTAAACATCTTTAACAAAATTTATGCATAAGCCTATATGAAATTATTCCATATGGCTTATTTTTTCTAGCAAAATTTCATTTTGATCTGACTTAGCCAAATAGTAAGCTAAGCGTGAATAATCATGATATTGCTCTTCCCTATCTGGGTTATTCTTCACCGCCAAAGCAGCATTGAAATACAATTCGGCTAGATAATATGTCGAATGATTTTCTTTAGCATAATTCAATCCGAAATGAGCAAATTGATATGCGTTTTGGAATAATTTCATATCATTGAATGAATCAGACAAAGTTTTACAAATAAATAATCCTTCCAAATCGTTGGCGTTGATAACATCGATATTTTCTTCGACTGTATCTCCAATCATTTGGAAATAATATTGTGCACGATCAAGATGATTTTGACTCAAATAGTTTAGTCCTTTGAACAAGTAGGCCAATAAAGTGTATATATCATCATTGGCTGATTTTGTTAATTGCAAGACTTTATCCAAAGTGAATAATGACTCATCACTATTCCCATTGTAATAATTCAAAGCCCCAATAATCAATTCGTACTGTTTCTTATCATCATCGCCAAGATTTCCTTGTAAATTGGATAATTTTTCATCTATACCAGTTAATTGATTTAACAAAATATTTTTCTCAATTGTATCTAAGAGACTTTCTTTTGCCTCAGTTTTTTTATCAGCGAAATCGCTGAAAACGTCATTCAAAGTCAGATCCAATTTCAAACAAATTTTAATCAATATATTCACGGTTGGAGCTATATTATGTTTTTCTATTTTACTAATGGTGTTTTGAGTGCAAATATCGTTGGCAAGTTCGATTTGCGTCAAATTCATTTCTCGTCTTTTATTATAAATAATCGACCCAAGAAACAAGAACAACACTCCTATCTATCTAATATAATATTTTTCATATATTACTATACCACCCTCTATAAAAAAAACTGTATTTTTCATAAATGGCGATATTAAGATTTAAATACAAAATTATGGATATTTCGAGT
The DNA here is from genome assembly GCF_036913615.1 of Companilactobacillus miaonis. NCBI lineage: Bacteria > Bacillati > Bacillota > Bacilli > Lactobacillales > Lactobacillaceae > Companilactobacillus > Companilactobacillus miaonis. The sequence continues at coordinate 124,179 of NZ_JAYKTX010000005.1, forward strand.
ATTTTGCATAAAAACTATCTTTTTTATGTTGATTTTGTCATTATTTTGTCAATAAAAAGTTTTTTTTACAAAAATTGGCTTTTTATTCAAATTTATTTTCAAATAGATGACAATACTAGCTACAACAACCAAAAACTAGTATGATAATTAACATGTGATTATTTAACAAAGAGGTAATAAATTGTGACAGAATCAAACTTTTGGTCAGCTATTGCGCAAAAGGCAAGAGCCGAGAATCGACCATTTTTTACCATGGCACCTATGGAAGCAGTCAGTAATACTGTCTTTCGTCAAGTTATCGCCAAAGCCTATGCACCGGATACTTTTTTTAGTGAATTTGTATACGCAAAAAGCATTACCGATCCCAATACAAAATTTCCAGTTGATGGACGACTTTACGTTGACCCTAGAGAAACTAAGAAACCCGTCGTACAGCTGTGGGGTGACTCACCAATTGACTACCAAACCGGTACAAATTTTCTCAAAACTCACGGTTTCAAAGCAATTGATATCAACACCGGCTGCCCAGACAAAACAGTCATCAAAAATCATGGTGGCACATACTTGATCCGCAATCCTGAAAAAGTTGACGATATAGTTACTGCTAGCAAAGAATCTGGATTGGCCGTCAGCATCAAGACTCGTCTCGGTTACAGCAAAGTTGACGAATATCACGACTGGATTCCTAAACTTTTAAGCCAACACGTCGACCTCTTGACAGTCCACTTACGAACAAAGATGGAGATGAGTAAAGTCGCCGCCCACTTCGAAGTAATTGATGACTTGATTCGTTTAAGAGACCAAATTTCTCCAGAAACCCTACTTCAAGTAAATGGAGATATCCTTAACTACCAAGCAGGTGTCACGCTAGCTAAACAGCATCCCGGATTAGACGGAATCATGATTGGACGCGGAGTCTTCACAACCCCATTTGCCTTCGAACCAGGCAACAAAACACATTCATTAGATGAATTATTAAACTTACTCCGCCTACAATTGGATCTATTCGATGACTACTCGACTCACTTTGACACCCCAAGGTTCGTTCCTCTAAAACGTTTCTTCAAAATTTACGCCCGAGATGAATTAGGCGCTACCGACCTAAGAAATAAACTAGTCCGCGCCAACAGTTCCAACGAAGTTAGACAAATTTTAGATGATTTTCAAAAATAAAAAGCAAATAATTCATAGGTCCATTATTCAGTCTGGAGCAACAAAAAAAGGAATGCTGAAATTAATCAACATTCCTTTTTTTTCTCATTAGTGCGGGTAAGAAGATTCGAACTTCCACGGAGATAATTCTCCACAAGATCCTTAGTCTTGCGCGTCTGCCAATTCCGCCATACCCGCATGCAACAGAAATAATTATACATATAATTAAAAAAAATATCAAGATGATTATTTGATATCTTTAATGTATTTCAATTTTCCATGGCATTTACCGCAAACATAACGTTTCGTATCAATTCTTTTGATACGTAAGTACTCAGTTTGACATTGGCTACAGCGATACAGATGATAAATCTTGTGTTTTCTAGTACTAGGAAGTGGTGAAAAACGCAGACCTCCAACCTGTTGCAATAAAACTTTGAATTCATGATCTCTGTGCTGGGCTGGTAACCCATCGTTGTACAAATGATAGTGACATAATTCGTGTTTGATCACACCGATTAAAGTATCTTTACCAAATTGTTGCAAAATTTTAGGATTAATATCAATATTTCGATCACACAAATGAAATCTTCCGCCGGTAGTTTTTAAACGACCGTTAAAATACGCTTGATGAATAAAAGGTTTCCCAAAATAGTCTTGGGAAACCTTTTTTACTAGTTCTGTTAGCTCTTGATCAGTCATTTTAAGCCAGATTAGTTAGCTTTTGGATCAATTTTGAGAATTTATCCATAGCTGCATCTTGTTCTTTTTCTGAAGCGTCAAACTTATGACGATCGATCTTCTTGTCATCACCGATACTGTCAGTCATTTCTCCACAAGCTTCAACGTATTTTCTAAAAGCAGACACTAATGTGATATGTGTTCCCATTAATCTAGCAGGAGCTCTACCCTTGTCTAATTTAGCAAGTGTTTCTTGATACTTTTTAGTTCCAGCTGCGAAATCTTTTTGAATTTTTTCATATTCAATACTGTCTAATTGTTCAACTTTACTGCGATCCAAAGCATCACGTAGTTTTTCGAATTCAGGATTCAGCTTGTCTTGTTCCTCTTGAATCGTATTCACTGTATTATTAATCAAATTACCGTATTGCATAGCTTTCTTTTGTGCGGCATTCATAGTAATTACCTCTTATTTTCTTGTTGTGTTTTTTCAGTATAAATATCTTCTTCAATGGTAAATCTTGGACGTTGCTTAACTTCACTAAAGATTTTCCCAACGTATTCGCCAATCACACTAATACTAATTAATTGTACACCACCGAGGGCCCAAATAGATATCATTAGTGACGACCAACCGTCAACAACATTTCCACTGACCTTTTGAATCAAACTATAGATCAAAAGTACAATACTAATTAAAACAATAAAAAATCCTAAGCCCATGATCATCTTAATAGGAACGATTGAAAATGATGTAATTCCGTCAATTGCAAATTTCAACATTTTCTTCAAAGGATACTTCGATACCCCTGCAAAACGTTCTTTTCTCGCATAGTAAACCTTGCTAGATTTGAAACCGACCAATGGCACGATCCCACGTAAAAATAAATTACGTTCTTTATAGCTCAAAAGGACTTCACAAGCACGTTTACTCATCAGGCGATAATCAGCTGAATCAGGCACCAATTTAACACCTAAGAAGCCCATGAATTTATAAAACATTTCAGCTGTGCTACGCTTAAAAGCCGTATCCGTGTCACGGTTGTTACGGACACCGTAAACTACTTCCGAACCATTCAGGTATTCATTAACCATCTTGGGAATGGCGTTAACATCATCTTGCAAATCAGCGTCTATCGTTATAACGGCATCCGAATCCTTAGAGGCAGTCGTGACACCAGCTAACAATGCTCCCTGGTGACCAAAGTTTCGACTAAGCTTGACTCCTGACACGACTTCATTTTCCTTCGAAAACGTATCGATCAGCTCCCAGGTCTTGTCCTTACTACCATCATCAACAAAGACAATTTTACTAGTTGGTGTAATTTTTTGATCAGCTATCAAACCATGCAAAATAGCTGTTAATTCTTTAGTCGTCTCATGTAATACTTCTTCTTCGTTATAGCATGGAACTACGATACTCAATTTAAATCTATCAGACATCTAAATTTTCTCCCGTCTCGACTTGATCCAATCATAACAACTATAAAGTCCAAAGCCAGCTAAAATAGCAATCACTGGCAAGAACTCAAGTCGATATCTTCCTTGCACTTCAATTAACAATTGTACAACGGCATATGCCATTAGTGGTAACAAAATCAAGAATAATTTATTATCATATTTTGCTCTAAACAATTTCAACGATCCTAACCATGAGAAGATAATCAAAATCACGCTTCCCATATACCCAAGGAGTTTGACTAGATTGGAAATTCTTAGAGAGTGGATCTTTTCAAATTCAGTGAAATCAATTGCTTGTGAACGTCCTGCCCAAAGCGTGCGATTCTTTTGCCAGAACAATTTAAGCCATCCGTGACTAGCATTTAGATTCTTGATATTTTCTTTAATGACTTTGTGCTCTTTAGCGCTCATCTTAATGCGACTAGCATTCAAATCAAAGCGATTGACCATATTCTGATCGTACGAACCACCTGAGTTAGCATCTAATCCGACTACAAATTTCCATTCAGAATCACGATTAGTTAATCCATAGGAGTTCAAACCAGAATTCTTGATGGCTAAACTAGTTCCAGAAAAAATCACTTGATAGATGACTAATGTCAAAACAATTTTACCAATGCCACGCCAAGAGAATTTATTGTTACTGATAAAGACATACAATAATCCGTAAACGACGATTCCAGCAATAATAACTGGCCCGATTGGACGAACAATACTTCCGATTGCCAAAGTGATTCCAGCAACGATATAGGTCCACAACTTGTTTTGCATCAACAAGTAGAACGTCAACATGAACAAGAGCATCCCGATGTATTGATTATCAGCTTGTGAATTCAAAGCAAACCAATCTAAGTCGATCATCAAAACTAGGACTGTTAAACGGGCAACTTTAACTTTGTTGAAGATTTGCAACGAAATTAAATATCCTAAATACAAAATCAAAACTTGATAGATCACATTCAAGAATTGTAAGGCGAAAACATTTTGCCCGAAAATCTTCACAACGCCCATCACATAAACTAGAAAACCAGTTTGATAGGCCCATTTAGCGAAGTAATCATTGTCATAACTAAAAATCTTCTCACCTAACAAAGCTCTCGGTGCCACATTCCAAAATTCCCCGAAATCACTGATTTGAGTTTGTGGTACGACCTTCAACCAAATCAAGGCCACGATCATAAAGATTGCTAAGAGACTGATCAAAATCAACCGATTCAGATTTTTATCATCGTCTCGAATTTTAACTAAGAGCCAACCCGCTAACAAAACAAAAATGATTGCACAAAGAAAAACCAGTATGGCTAGTACTGGTTCGGGTTTTAAATAATTAATCGTAAAGAATTGACCCATCTGTACGAAAACGACAGTTGTGAAAATCCCTACGCAAATAAGCACTAATTTACTAATAACACTTTGAAATTTGCTTAACATATTTCCCCTTCTAAAAATGCTAGTTTGCTTATTTTACAAAGTCAGCTAATTTTGCCAAACAAGCAGAAATATCTTCCATACTAGCAGCATAACTGAATCTCAAATGATGCTCGCCACCAACACCAAAGAATCTACCTGGTAAAATAGCCAGATGTTCTTTATCTAATAAGTCGTTGGCAAATTTAAAATCATCTTGTTCTAGGCCATCCGGAATCTTAGCAAATAAATAGAACGCTCCATTAGGAGTTGGACATTCAAAGCCAAGTTCTTCTAAGCCAGCAAGTAGTTTATCGCGTCGAGCTTGATACTGTTCACGCATTGAAATTGGGTCGTCATAGCCATTCTTGTATGCTTCTAAGGCCGCAAATTGGGTAATAGAAGTAATTGAAGTCGTAGCCAATTCATGAATTTTGTTGATCTGAGTAATTATTTCCTTAGGTCCACAAACAATTCCAAAACGCCAACCAGTCATCGCATGTGACTTAGATAGACCATTTAATAAAATAGTTTGATCTGGCAAAATATTGCCAAATGAAATATGTTTAAAATTATAAGTCAATTCACTATAAATTTCGTCACTAATTACAAAAATATCGTGTTTCTTTAAAATTTCTGCTAAAGCAACTAATTCATCCTCGGTGTAACTAACACCCGTTGGATTGCTTGGATAATTCAATAGAAAAATTCGAATACGTGGATGAGTTCTTAGTATTTCTTGTAAAGCTTCTGGCGTTACCTTGAAATCAGTCTTTGATGTATCGATATAAACCGGAGCCGCACCGTTAAAGTCAGCATCTGGTCCATAAATCGTAAAAGCAGGCGACGGGATTAAAACTTCATCCCCTGGTTGTAAAATAGCGTTGAAAGCAGAGAAAACACCCTCTGTAACACCAGTTGTAGCTACAATTTGAGTTTCTGGATCATAATTTAATCCATACTTATCTTTCAAATATTTTGAAACAGCACTCAAAAGCTCATGATTGCCTTCCGGCACAGTATAATGAGTTTTATTTTCATTAATTGCCTGAATGGCAGCTTCTTTGATATGTTCCGGGGTAGCAAAGTTGGGTTCACCAACCGTCATATTAACGACTCCTGGAATACTTTTGGCGCGCGCATTGAATTTAAAAATCTCTTGTTGTTTGATTGCAACAACAGATGGTTTCATTAAGGAAACTAAATCTTTGTTCACTGTTTAACACCTCTTCATAGAATCTTACGAATAGTACAATTTTATTCTAACACAGGGAAATTGGGATAAAAAACGCTGTTAGTTTGGACCTGTCTTACTTACGGGGACAAAAAGGGGGTATTTCTGCTTGGAAATGCCCCCCATTTTGTTCTGTTTTTTAATGATTTGGTTTGTTTTGGATAACCATGGTTCTATGCTTTATAGCTAAAACGCGTTCCGCAGGGGCAACTCCCTCCGAGATAACAAAATTTCCCAAATCGCCCGTAAAGTACAACGGGCAATTCGTGAAATTACGTTATCCTCCGGGAGCTGACCGCCCCTGCTACACGCTCTGATTTAATCAAACACAGTATAAGGCAAGCGTCTCTTATGAGCGGTCTTCTTATACCATCCCTCAATAACTTCAGCAGCTTTTTCGTCGATATCTTTTCCCTCAAGATAATCGTCGATATTTTTGTAAGAAACGCCAAGCGCCTTTTCATCTGGTAAACTTGGTCGGTCTTCTTCTAGATCTGCGGTTGGAACTTTTTCATACAAGTTCTTTGGTGCAGCTAGTTTTTCTAACAAGGCTTTTCCTTGGCGCTTATCTAAGCGAAATAGTGGTGTTACGTCGGCTGCTCCGTCTCCGTACTTTGTATAGAATCCGGTGATGTTTTCGGCTGCGTGATCGGTTCCGACTACAACGCCTTTATTATCGCCAGCGATGGCGTACTGGGCTATCATACGAGTTCTAGCTTTGATATTTCCTTTGTTAAAGTCAGAAATATTTAACCCGTTGGCCTCGACTGCTTTTACCATTGCGTCAACACTATCTTTGATATTAACTCGAACTACTTTGTCCGCTTGCATCCATTCGATGGCTTGCATGGCATCTGATTCATCGGCTTGTTCGCCATATGGTAAACGTACAGCGATGAATTTGTAATCTGTATCGCCTGTTTCTTGACGCAATTCAGTCATGGCCATTTCAGACAACTTACCAGCCAAAGTCGAATCTTGTCCACCAGAAATGCCTAAAACTAATGTTTTTAGAAAGCTGCGATTCTTAACGTAATTTTTCAAGAAATCAATCGAACGTCTAATTTCTTGTTCGGGATCGATTTCTGGTTTGGTATGTTCAAATTCAATAATTTCTTTTTGCAAAGGTCTCATTTTAGTCACCTAATCTAATATTGTTTACATCATTTCTGATCTTTTCAATGTACTTCATCTTATGACTGTAAAGTTTTGAAGATAAGTCAACTGGATAAACTTGTGGATTCAAGATACGTTTGTATTCATCCCAAAGTGAATCTAAGTTAGCTGCACAGTATTTTTTGATTTCTTTGACATTTGGCAAATCATAGACTAATTTTCCGTCAACAAAGATATCATGCAACATTGGTTTTGCTTGGAAGTCTTCAACGGTCTTATTGATGTAAGTGTATTGTGGATGGAACATATAAAGTGAACTGTGCTCTCTTGGATCTTCATTCCAGAATGTGACATAGTCCCCTTCTGATTTATCATTCTTACGATTGTTAGTGATACGCCAGACTTGTTTTTTACCTGGAGTTGAAATTTTGGCGGCGTTACTGGAAAGTTTCAAAGTGTCCATCATGTTGCCACGATTGTCTTCGATACTTACCAACTTATAAACAGCGCCTAAAGCCGGTTGGTCAAAGGCCGTGATAACTTTGGTACCGATACCCCAGACGTCGATTTTGGCATCTTGCATCTTCAAGTTCAGAACAGTCTTTTCGTCCAAATCATTTGAAGCATAAATCTTAGCGTTAGGGAATCCAGCCTCATCAAGTTGTTTTCTGACACGTTTAGAAATATAAGCCATATCACCAGAATCAATTCTGACACCTAAGAAATTGATCTTGTCACCCATTTCTTTTGCAACTTTGATAGCACTAGGTACACCACTCTTCAAAGTATCATAAGTATCAACTAAGAAGACACAGTTCTTATGTGTTGTGGCATAAGCTTTGAAAGCATCATACTCATTACGATATGTTTGAACTAAGGCATGAGCGTGAGTTCCAGAAATTGGAATACCGAATAATTTACCAGCTAAAACGTTACTTGTAGCGTCAAAACCAGCAATATAAGCGGCACGAGTACCCCAAATAGCAGCATCAACTTCTTGGGCACGACGAGAACCAAATTCCATTACCGGGTCATCACCACAGACAGTCTTGATACGAGCAGCCTTAGTGGCAATCAAAGTTTGGAAATTGACCATATTCAAAATAGCTGTTTCGATCAATTGGCATTGTGCCAATGGTCCTTCAACTTGAAGAATTGGTTCTTCATTGAAAACTAAATCCCCTTCATAAGCTGAACGGACCGTACAACTGAATTGCATATCCTTGAGCCAACGTAAAAATTCTTCGTCATATTCCCCATATTCACGTAAGTATTCAATATCTGAATCTGAAAAGCTGAGATTCTTCAAATAATTGACCACATGTTCCAAACCTGCAAAGACCGCAAATCCGTTGTCAAATGGCAACTTTCTAAAGTAAACTTCAAAAACTGCACGACGATTGTGCAAACCTTTCTTCCAGTATGTATACATCATATTTAATTCATAATAATCAGTATGCAACGTTAAATCTTCATCTTGAAATTGAGTCATGATAACTGCTATACAAAATATGGAGAAATGTAGTAGTTCATATTTGACCTCTACATTTAGAAAGGTTGTATATTTCCCTTCTTAATTTTATTTACTGCCGTTATAACATCAGTATTCTGATATCCCCCAAGATGGGAGTAATCACATTGACCAACTATGACAGCTCACGGGTTTAGCCAACCCATTCATTATTAGATTAAAGCTAACAAATTAGATACTGCATTCATATCACGATCAAGGACTGCTCCGCAGCTATAGCATATATACTCATTATGTTTCGTGTGATGTTTAGCATTTCCACGTAATGTGATTTTTTCAATGCCCCTTTTGATATGACCACATTTAGAACAGCGTTGTGTCGAAGGATAATGTTCATCTGCAAGCACGATTTTTTTGCCGTACCATTCACATTTATAGCTCAATACTTGACGAAAATAGCTAAAAAGTGACCGTTGAAGCCCCTTTGAAGCAACGTGACTCATTTGCATTTTCTTGACATTTAAATCTTCGATTACAACTTTATCAAAATCTGTAACCAACTTGGTTGTAAATTTCTGAATCAAGTCGTGTTGGATATTAGCAACTTTACGATAATCACGTTGCAATTTGGCTCTCACTGCAACATAATTATTGCTTTTACTGGCTCCTTTTCCATTAACGATACGCTTACGAGCAAGCTGTTTCTGATAAAGTTTAATACGTTGATACAATTGCTTTAAACGATCTGGTAAAGTATTGACGAAGCCTTCAGTATAATTCAGATGACCAACATTTACATCAACTGCTGTATATTGATTAGTCATTTGTTTTTGATTGCGTTCAACTTCAAATGGAAGACTGGCCCAATATTTACCATTTTCACGATAAATACTTACAACTTTTAATTTACCAGATAAATCAGTATTTTTACTGATACGAATGTCGTACCAATTTTTCATACCAAGAGGTTTATCCAAACGTAATTTACCATTAATAATCTTTGAACGATCAGTTTTGAAGCCCTGTCGAGGCGCCTTCTTGGACTTAAACTTTGGCTTACCCCAATCCACTTGCGCTTTATCAAAAAAACTCTGCCAAGCTATTCCCAAATCAGAAATAGCTAATTGGAGGGTCCTGGCTGATAATTGGTATTGCCAATCAGCTTTATTAGCCACTAACTCATTCCTAACGGAATAGGCGGTCGGATTTGGATTAGTACTGTCAATTGTGTGCAAAGCATACATATCATTCCAAGTAGCTAATCCTCTATTCCAACAATATCTGCGATAGTCACAAAGCTTATCCAGAATTTTCGTCATGTGTTGATTCGGATACAGTCTTACTTTTTGTGTGCGAACTATTTTACCCAAACAATCAGATTCACTCATGGTTATCCTATTCACCTCCACATTAACTTTCTGTGAATAGAATAACTTATTCTCCTATTTGATTCTATAATTATCTACTTTTATGCAAATGATTCGTTTCTCCCTTATTTATTTTTTCGCCCTATATTTTACTCTAATTTGCCTTTAAAGTCGCCTGATACCCATCATTAACCTTGTGTGCAAGCGCTTCAATCGAATAATTGTCACGAACTTCTTGATATAAAGCCATTCCTTTTTGGCTCAAGTTGTCATCTTTCCAATATTCGTGGGCATCATTTAAAGCTTGGATCAATTCTTGTTCATTATTTGATTCAACTAACCAACCATTTTCGTTGTCGATAACTTTATCAGTTGCACCAACGTTTGTTGCAATAACAGGTTTTCCATAGGCAGCTGATTCTAGATAAACTGCTGGCATACTTTCAGTCTTCGAAGTCAAAATTGAAACATCACATTCTTGATAGTACTCGCCAGTATTTTCCTTGAAACCAACAAAATCAACTTTGTCACTGATACCGAGGTCGACTGTTAATTTATGCAATTGATCCATCAAAGGACCGTCCCCAACCAAAACTAAGCGGAAATTGAAATTGACTTTACTCAAAGCTTCCAGCAAAAGACGATGATTCTTAACTTCGACCAAACGAGCAACCTCAAGAATCGTGAAAGTTGGTTGATGATTGAAGACCGGATTCGTCCCCGCAAAATCAATCGCATTAAAGACTTCAAAACGCTTCTTGTGGTCGATCTTCAACTCATCAAAATATTCTTCCATGTCAGGATTGATGTAAAACAGCAAATTAGCCCGTTTTAGCGCGTGTAGATTTAATTTGAGCATAACTGACCCCTTGAGTCCGGAAAAGTCGATCCGGGGGTCAGAATGGACAGTAATCACCCATTTTGCGTGAATCTTCTTGCGAATCAACGACACAAGATAATTTGCCCGTGGTCCGTGAGTGTGAACAATATCAAAATCATTGTTATTGATGTATTGTACTAGTGGTTTCAAAATCGATAAGTCAAATCGTTGTCTTTGTGGCAAAACGGCTACTTTCAAGCCATTTTCTCGTGCCATCTTCGAAACTGGTCCCTCTTGGAAAGTCAGCAAGGCACTCTCTTCGCCAATCAATTTCTGACCTTTCATCAGGTTTACAATATAAGTTCTAGCACCGCCGTCTTCGTTGCCGGCATTGATATGTAAAACGCGCATTTTGACACCTCTCAAATTAATCTTTCTCGTGTATAATAATACATTAAAGGAGATAGCTATGCACAAAAATAGAGTAGATATTTTAGGTACACAATTTGATAATTTTACTGAAGATCAATTTCACCAACATTTGGATTACGATTTAGACGTTAACAAGAACCGTTTCATCGTCACTGCTAATCCTGAAATTGTTCTCGCTGCTAGAGAAGATAAAAAGTTCTTAAAGATCATCAACAGCGCTGATTACGTCGTTCCTGATGGAATTGGTATTATCAAAGGAGCTAATAGCTTAGGCACTCCTCTACCGGAACGTATCACCGGTTTTGATACCTTAAAATATTTGATTGATTCCGCTAATAAAAAACATTTAAAAGTTTATTTACTAGGTGCTAAACCAGAAGTCATCAGCGCCACTGCTAAAAAAATTGAGACCGATTATCCAAACGTCGATCTCGTCGGTTACCACGATGGTTATTTCAAAGAAGACCAACCAATCATTGACGAAATTGCTGAAAAGAAACCAAACATCGTCCTAGTTGCCCTTGGTTTTCCCAAACAAGAGTACTTCATCAACAAGTATCGCCAAAATGCTGATGCAATTTGGATCGGAGTTGGTGGTTCTTTCGATGTTTTCTCAGGTACTAAGAAACGCGCTCCAAAAATTTTCCAAAAACTCAGCCTTGAGTGGTTCTATCGTTTGATAACTGAACCAACTAGATTTGGCAGAATGTTGGCAATTCCAAAGTATATGAAACTTATTAATCAAGAAAAGAAAAATAGATAGATTTCGTTCTATTGAGGGTTCTGCTAAGTATGCCGTCCTCCGCACAATCCCTGTGATGAGCTGGAACGCTGCCGACGCTGAGTCATCACAGGGATTGTGCTCCGGACTGAATCTCAGTTTCTTATGTTATTTACTTTCTACACTTTTAGAAATAGTAATTCTATACACTAACAGTTGGAAAATATAAATTTTAAAGTAAAAAATATAAGCTCTATTATCCTTACACAAACAGTATATAGGATAATAGAGCTTATTTTATTGACTTAAATCAAAAGAAAAACACCTATTCATAGAACGCCAATTTGACTATAAAACAGTCCAACACATTCTTAGAATAGATGTCATATTAAATTTCAAAATTTATTCTGATAAAACAACATAGGAAAGGTTATCTAGTCTGGAGCAACAGCTCTGAGAAATGCTCAGCCGTCAAATTCTAGTTAGCGATTTATCGCTTACTAGAAGGCCGAGCTTGGAAATGCCGCGCACTTTGCGGTAGTTTCAAGTCGTGCCGACAGCGTTCCAGCGTTTCCCAGAGCTGTTGCGGAAGATGGCATCAAACCACCACCCAAACTACAGAACTAACGTAATTCAAAACTATCTTTCAACATCAATAGTATAAGGATCCTCGTTCATTCGTAAAAAGATTCGAGCATTGAATAGTGCGTAAGCTAGAATTGAAACGAAGTAGATACTTACTGATGGTGCTTCGATAACGTGTCCAGTCATCAAAGCCATTCCAAATCCTAAGGCCACACTAGCTACTAACATAGCCCACTTGATCGACCACATATCCTTGAATTTTCTTAAGAAAGTGCCAATCAAATAAATCAAACAATAGATTAATGGTGCTAAGAAAACGATTGTGCCGATGAATCCGAATTGGAAGAAAATATCGACGTAATCCATTTCAACTAACTTAGCGTCACGAACCTTTTTGAAACTAGTTGCGTAACCCATACCAAAGACTTTTTGTGGCAAGGTTGCCTTCTTGAAGTTTTGAGCAGCATTTTCAAAGTAGACTGTTCGACCACTGAATAAGTATGAAACGGTTTTGTTCGTTTTGACATACTTCTCTTGATCTTTAGTGATACCCTTTTTGGTCTTAGCTTTTTGCTTTTTATCTTGAATCATTTCCGTGTGCAACTCGGCAGTTCTTGAAACCGCCATTGCTGGGTAGGCTGCGATGATTCCTCCAAGCGTGATTACTAACAAAGCAATTACCCCGGCAAAATATTTTCTCCCGGAACGGTTCTTGAAAAATTGAATCACGCTAGCTAGAATACCCATGCACAAACTGAATAACAATGCTAGTAGTGAACCTTTAGTTCCTATTAGTAAAGCTGAGTAGACTGCTAAAACGATTGAGATCCAGTAATAAAGTCGTTGCCAGGCACTGATTTTTTTCAGTGCATACCAAATCATGATTGGGAAAGTGATTGAAACGATGGCACTTAGTTCGTTAGCCGCAAAGAACCAACCACTCTCACCCAATTTGTAATATGAGTATGAGCTGAAACTTGTATTAGTAAAGTGTGCGATCATCATGATGATACTGATAATATTGATCGCAATAAAAATCACTTTTGGAAAGAATCGATTGATAATACGATCTTCAGCCAATTCTTCAAAAGCATAGAAGTAAGCTAACAACATTATTGGGTAATACAAACTTTTTGCTAAAGTCGAAATTTCGAGTGATGTTACAAATAATGTCTTCGTCTTGTAATTAATTATCATACTGATAGCTGAAACTAATCCTAAAACGACAAAATAACCCATGATCATAAAACCATGTCGATTATCGCGATTCAGGACTAAGAAAAGTAATAGATAGAACACCGTAACCGCCATAACAGCCATACGAATCAATACCCCAAACGAAACATTCATATGTGCTTGAGTCATCAATCCAGTAACTGCATCTAGTACCGGTTGAAAGACGATGTACAACATTAAGAAAATGCTGTACTTTTTAATAAAACTTTGCATAGTGGTGACTCCCAGTTAAAGATTTAAAAACATGTTAAATAATATAGTACCCTAAATCAAAATTTAAAGATAATCATTGTTACATTAAAAAAAGATTATCTTTCGAGATAGAATTCAAAACGATCCCCTGCGTATTGTGAACGTACATATTCGAATGGACGCTCATCGTCGAGTGTCGTCACTTGTCTAACTCGTAAGATAGCAGAACCACGCTTAACATTCAAAAAGTTAGCAATTTTTTCTGAAGCTAAAATTGCGGAAACAGTTTGTGTAGCGTTACCCAACTTCAATCCTGCTTTATTTTCAAGTGCTTTATATAGAGAAGACGTAATGTCTTCCTTATTCAAAGACTTTACGATAGAAATTGGAATCGTAGCGACTTCGAAACAAATTGGTTGATTATCCGCATAACGGATTCTTTCCATTCGTAAAATTTGGTCGCCATCCGCCAACTTCAACTTTTCCATTTCACTAATTGAAGGATCAGCCACATGATAAGACACCGTCTTACTTGAAGGATGCTTTCCCTGACTTTCAGTGATCTCAGTAAAACTAGTTGTCCCTGACATTTTTTCCTGGACTTTACTACTTGCTACATAAGTTCCTGAACCGACTTGTCTTTGAAGGATTCCTTCATCAACTAAAGTTTGAATTGCCTGACGTAATGTCATTCTACTAACGTTAAAATCTTGCGAGAGCTGTCTTTCTGAAGGGATTCTTTCCCCGACGCTCCATTTGCCAGATTCGATTTCTTTTCGTATTTCATTGTGAATTTGTATATATACTGGTACCTTCATTTTAATTGGCACTCCTTTATGCGCATTACTTCCATTAATTATACAGTATTTCATATAAAAATTAAGAACTGCTCTAAAAATTAGAAAAATAAAAAGGCAAAATTCATATTCAGAATTTTGCCTTTTTCATTTATTGGGTTAGCTGGATTCGAACCAGCGCATGATGGAGTCAAAGTCCATTGCCTTACCGCTTGGCTATAACCCAATGAATGGAGGGGAGTGGATTCGAACCACCGAACCCGAAGGAGCGGATTTACAGTCCGCCGCGTTTAGCCAGACTTCGCTACCCCTCCATGAGTTGCTACGTCATTCATTCGACTTAATAATACTACCGAAAATTAATGGTCATTTCAAGGGGAAATTGAAAAAAATTATATTTTTGGTGGTGGAAGTTCTTTTTTTAGTTGTGATAGTATGCCGTCCTCCGCACAAGCCTTGTTATGAGCTGGAGAATGGCGACGCTATAATTTGGCGGCTGAGTCATCACAGGGCTTGTACTCCGGACTGAATTTCAGGTTTATTTTTATAGGTTTTCCATTTATTTAGAAATAGTTTTTCTATTCTTAATAGTCATCATGGTTTCTTATCTAATGTAAATTTAATTAAAACAAAAAGATATATCACTGAGAGAATTTTCAAAAGTTCATTAGAACTATTTTTGGTTTTAGTTCTTCATGATTTAGATTTATTTGAAATCAAATTGTTTTTCCAATTTAGGATTAAATATTTTTATGCGTTATAACGTATACTGTTAAAAAATTGCAAATAGAGGCTGCTTTCCCACTTCAAATCTACTGAAATAAAACTAAAAAGTTGTTATCTAGTCTGGAGCAACAGCTCTGAGAAATGCTCAGCCGTCAAATTCTAGTTAGCGATTTATCGCTTACTAGAAGACCGAGCTTGGAGACTTTTTCTGGTTTTGAAAAAGGCTTCAAGTCGTGCCGACAGCGTTCCAGCGTTTCTCAGAGCTGTTGCGGAAGACGGCATCCAATCACCCCCACTCAAAAAGAACCAAACAAAAAATACCTCGTCTACTATTCCTGAAAAGAAACAGTTAACGAGGTGTTTTTTCTTATTTTGACTGATTATGATAGTTCTTTTTGTTAAGAACCATTGTTCTATGCGGAATAGCTAAAACGCGTTCCGCAGGCCAGGACTTGGACATATAGCTACGCTTCCCAAATTGCCCGCAAAGTTCAGCGTGCAATTCGTGAAGCTAGGCTATCTGCCAAGTCCTAAGCGGGCCTGCTCCACGCTCTAATTTACTCCACCCATCAATTTCTTGATTCTAGGCACGAATAAAATCAATACTAATGCTGCTACTAGCGTTACGATTCCTGTAACGCCGAAGAACATCATTTCGTTTTGTGGGTTTCCTGGTACGAACAATTTAACTAATTGTGCATTGGCTGCTTGTCCGGCTGAGTCGGCTAAGAACCACATACTCATCATTTGGCCAGCGAAGGCTTTTGGTGCCAATTTTGTTGTGGCTGACAATCCAACTGGTGAGATCAACATTTCACCAATTTCGATGATTCCCCAACTTAATACTAGCCAAAGTGGACTAACTTTTCCGCCTGGTGCTAATCCCATCAATGGAATGATCAACACGAAGTATGAAATAGCCGTTGCAATTAGTCCCATCCAAAATTTAGATGGTGATGAAGGTTGGCGTTTGCCAAGTTTGATCCATAACCAAGCAAAGATTGGTGTATAGATGATGATGAAGAATGGATTTAACATTTGGAACTGTGATGGTGCCAAGTGGAATCCAGCAAAGTTCAATTGTGTTTGTTCTGCGGCAAACAATGCTAAAACAACTGAACCTTGTTCTTCAATTGCCCAGAAGATCATCGCAGCGATGAACAATGGGATGTAAGCAAGTACACGTGATCTTTCAATCTTAGTAACTTTCTTACTAGTTAGCATCATGATGAAGTATCCAACTGGTAATGCAATACCTAAAATACTGATGATCAAAATGATGTTATCAATTGTAAAGGCGTGTGCAAAAATCATAACAACCACGATTACAACGACTGCGACTAATGCAATAATTAGACGTCTGAAGAACTTACTACGCTCTTCATCAGTAATTGGATCGGGGGCTTGTAAGCTTTCTTTAGGAAGATACTTACGTCCGTCCCACCAGTAAACAATCAATCCAATAAACATACCAATAGCAGCTAATGAGAATCCCGCGTGGAAACTAATACCCTTCCACATAAATGTAACTGCTGGTGGCGCAAACAATGAACCTAAGTTGATACCCATGACATAAATACTGAATCCTGAATCACGTCTTGGATCCCCTTCAGTATACAATCCACCAACCATTTCGGATACGTTTGGCTTCAATAGTCCAGTACCTAGAACGATAAGTCCAATAGAAACGAATAAACCAGTTTCTCCAATTGGAAGTGACAAGACGATGTGACCAAACATAATGGCAACACCACCCCAGAAGACAGTTCTTCTGGCTCCCATGAATCTGTCACTGATAAATCCACCTAGCACACTAGACATATAGACTAATGAACCGTAAATGGACATAACAGAGGCTGCTGTTGTACGATCCATGCCCAAGCCGCCTTTAGTGACAGCATAATACATGTAATACAACAGAATGGCACGCATACCGTAATAACTGAATCTCTCCCAAAATTCAGTTAAGAACAGCGTACGCAACCCTTTAGGTTGACCGAAAAATCCTCGGTCTGCTTTCTTATCCATTAAAAATTTCTCCTCACATTACACAATGATGTATTAATATTAAACTTTTCAAAAACTCATGTCAAAGCGTTTTTAATAAAAAGTGTGGGATTGCTTTTATATCAACAAATAAAAATAAGAGCCTTTTAAGATAGGCTCTTATAAAGATTAACCATTGTGTTTGAATGCCATAGTTGCTGAAACCGCTTTTTGCCAACCATTATAGAGATCTAAGCGTTTCTTTTCTGACATCTTAGCGTGATAAACTTTCCCGACTTGATAATTCTTTTTGATATCATCTAAATCTTTCCAGAAACCAATTCCAAGACCCGCCATAAAGGCAACTCCTAATGAAGTAGTTTCCAATTCTGAAGCTTTTTGCAAGTCAATTCCTAAAATATCAGCCTGAAATTGCATCAAGTAGTCATTAGCCGTTGCTGCTCCATCAACCTTTAAGACCTCAATTGGTATCTTAGCGTCAGATCTCATCGTTTCAATAATATCTTTAGTCTGATAAGCGATTGCTTGCAGAGTTGCTTTGATAATGTCCTTGTCAGTCGTACCACGCGTCAAACCGAAAATTGTTCCGTGAGCTTGATTATCCCAATAAGGAGCACCTAAACCTGCAAAAGCTGGTACGACATAAACTTCATCCATATCAGTCGATTTTTTAGCAGCGTCAGAAGTCTCAGGAGTACTGTCGATCAAATCCATCTCATCCCTTAACCACTGTAAAGCCTCTCCAGCGACAAATACAGAGCCTTCTAGGGCATATTTGACCTCACCGTTAAGACTATAAGCAATTGTCGTCAAAAGGTTGTTATCCGACATTGCTGGCTTATTACCAGTGTTCATGACCGCAAAGGCACCAGTTCCATAAGTGTTCTTGACCATCCCCGGTTCAAATGCCATTTGTCCGAATAATGAAGCTTGTTGTGAACCCGTCATCCCGGAAATGGGAACCTCTGATCCATAAAATTGATAATTTTGTGTCACGCCAAAAATTTCTGAGTTAGATTTAACCTCTGGAAGCATTTTCTTAGGAATATTAAAGAGTTTTAATAAATCTTCATCCCACTGTAAAGTATTGATATTGAATAACATCGTTCGACTAGCATTAGCGGCATCGGTTAGGAAGCTTTCACCATCTGTCAATTTACACAATAACCATGTGTTGATTGTTCCAAACAAAAGTTCACCGTTCTCAGCTTTTTCTTGAGCGCCTTTGACGTGATCCAAGATCCAACGAATCTTCGTAGCTGAGAAATAAGGACTGATGATCAAACCAGTTTTTTGATGGATTTCTTCCTTATAGCCTTGTTTGATCAAATCATTAGCTAATTTAGCTGTTTGACGACTTTGCCAGACGATAGCGTTATAGATTGGCAAGCCAGTCTTCTTATCCCAAATGACGGTCGTTTCACGTTGACTGGCGATCCCGATTGCTTTGATCTGCTTGGGTTTGATTCCTGAATCGATCAGAGCAGTCGCAATCGTTGTTTGAACGGCATTCCAAATCTCATTTGGTTCGTGTTCGACCCAACCAGGGTTAGGCAATATTTGTCTGATGGGATGTCTGGCGATAGCAACTTGATTGCCTTCATGATCAAAAATAATCGCTCTAGCAGTAGTTGTTCCCTCATCAATCGCTAAAATGTATTCTTTATCCATTATTTACTCCCACACAACAAAAAAGGCGACGTTCGCCTTTTACTTAGTTGCTTTATGTTTAAATTTTCTCGTTGCACTGACAGCTTCTTTCCAACCTTCATAAAGAAAATCTGCGTGATCTTTTTCCATATCTGGCTCAAAAGTAGCTCCAGTAGCGTATTGTTGCTTGATATCTTCTAGATTATCCCAATAACCAACAGCTAGTCCAGCTAAAAATGCGGCACCTAAAGCAGTTGTTTCCAAATCCTTAGCACGTTGGACTGGAGTTTGCAGGATATCAGCTTGGAATTGCATCAAGTAACGGTTATTTGCGGCTCCACCGTCAACTTTCAAAGTTGGAATATCAATTCCAGTATCCTTTTTCATCGTTTCGATAACATCACGTGATTGGTAAGCAAGTGATTGCAAAGTAGCTTTGATAAAGTCATTTTTAGTCGTCCCACGAGTTAGACCAAAGACTGCCCCACGAGCATCCGCATCCCAATAAGGGGCACCTAAACCAGTAAAAGCAGGTACTACATAAACTTCATCTTGATCATTTGAGGCTAAAGCTGCTGCCTCTGATTCAGGCGCTGAGTCAACCAAGTTCATTGCATCACGTAACCACTGAATTGCTGAACCCGCCACGAAGATACTACCTTCCAAGGCGTAATAAACGCGATTATTGATACCATAAGCAATTGTCGTTAACAAATTATTGTCAGATAGTTGTGGCTTTTCGCCAGTGTTCATCACAATGAAAGCACCAGTTCCGTACGTGTTTTTAACCATTCCGGGTTCAAAAGCCATCTGTCCGAATAAGGCAGCTTGCTGATCACCGACCATTCCAGAAATTGGAACCTCAGAACCATAGAAGTGATAATCCTTAGTTTTAGCATAAACTTCTGAATTAGGACGAACTTCCGGCAACATTGCTTGCGGAATATTCAAGATTCTCAAAATATCTTTATCCCATTCCAATGAATGAATATTGAATAACATCGTCCGACTAGCATTCGAATAGTCCGTCACATGAGCAGCTCCACCAGATAATTTCCAGAGTAGCCAACTGTCGATAGTTCCAAAAAGCAATTCACCATCTTCAGCCCGCTTTTGTGCACCTTTGACGTGATCGAGAATCCAACGGATCTTTGTGGCTGAGAAGTAAGGATCAATCAGCAGACCAGTCTTTTCATGAATCATCTCACCGTATCCACGACCAGCTAATTTCTCCGCAATATCAGAAGTTTGTCGGCTTTGCCAAACGATAGCGTTATAAATTGGCAGACCAGTTTCTTTATCCCAAACGACAGTCGTTTCACGTTGATTAGTGATCCCGATTCCTTTGATTTGGTCCGGCTTGATACCAGATTCAATAAAGACATTGGCAATAGTAGATTGGACCGCATTCCAAATTTCATTAGCATCGTGTTCTACCCAACCCGGTTCCGGAAAGTATTGCGTAAATTCACGTTGAGCATCGGCAATTTTAGTTCCCTTTTGGTCGAAGATAATGGCCCGAGTACTCGTCGTTCCTTCATCGATCGCCATAATATATTCATTAGACATCGTTTCACCCCATTTTTTATGTAAACGTTTCATATCAGAATCTTATAACATCTACAGAATTTTGCAAATGTTTCAGTAAGATTTTTTATAATTTAGTTCTATTGAACTTTTTATTAGATTTTTTTGAACTAGTATTTGACCTTTCCACTAGCAAAAAGCCAATAAACAAAATAAAGGCCGCGATAGAAATCACCCAACCGAGTTTTAAGCCAGGAACTTGATAGTCCAAAGTAACTTGATGATTACCCTTCTTTAAATTAATTGCCATTAAGTCAGAAGCGACTTTATGAATTTTGACCGTTTTTCCATCAACACGGGCTCTCCAACCATCATCATATGGAATACTAAATAGCAAGGGAGCTTCTTGTTTAACATTAATCGTGCCTCTGACGGTATCGTGATTCAAGTCCGATTTAATATTGAGTGAATCCTTTTTAAATTTATCAGTCGTTAAATCAAATTTTCCCTGGTCAAGTGACTGAAAATAATTAGGATTCAAGCTCAAAGAACGCTTGGTCAGAATCTGTACCTTGACTTTTTGGTTCAATTTAAAAGTACCAAGCTTTAAAGTGGCACTCTTATAAACATTGATATCTTCTGGCCTTACCCGTTTATTATTGACATAAATTTTTTCTGTCGCAAAATTAAACGGCGTTACATTAAAGTATAACGGTCCACTTGCTCGAGTCGTCAACTGATAGGTATAGAGCTTCTTATGACCGACTGTAGACTGCTGCATACTCGTCAGCAAAACGTTTTTTAAGTATTCGGCACTACTACCATTTAGAGCTTGCCAAAGTCGATCTTGGTTGGATAATGCTTTACCTTGATGCATCTTAAAACTATAAATATCTTTATTCACCAAGAATCCTAAAGTTGGGGCATTATAGTTCTCCTCAACATAATACTGCTTGTCCCACTGGCGAACTCGGAAATAGACACCTAAAAGTGCATTGGTGATCTTTGTTCCACCAAAGGAATTGATTCGGCGAACATTTAAACTATAATACCCTAAATCTTGCATCATCTGTAATGTATCTTGATTTAAAGTCGAACTATAAAGACTTAGACCATTGATGTTGAATAAAATAGGATCATTGTAGTTGTTATATTTCTCCGGAAAGGCTCGATTCAAGCCTGACTTCGACACGATGATCCGATGTCCTAAATCACTGCGATCTTTGACCTCTTGTAAAATTTCATTCTCTTTATCGAATTCTTTTTGATAAATCGCTTGATCACCAAAATTAGCCGTTGCCATAACCGAAGTAAAATTAGCCGTCACTTCAAAAGCGACTACGAAGAATAGCAAAAAGCTATATTTGCGATTGTATTTCATCATCACCAAGAAAATGCCTGAAAACACAATGCATACCAAACTCAACCAGTAATAGTTAGTATTGATACTACTTAATTGATCAAATCCTAAATAACTAATCGTTTTAGGCAACAGCCATAACGTTAGGTAACCGATACTGATGAGAATTCCTGCTAGACAGCTACTTTTGATGATAGTTCCCGTCTCCGTTATAACGCCACTGTGATATGCTTTAGCCGCAATAAAAATACAAGCAAAGGAAAAGATAAAACTATTTCTAAAGGGAAAGCCAGCTGGATTTTGAAACATGTGCCACATCGTATTGAAAGTCGTCACGAACATGCTTACCAACAGGATTCCTAGTAGGAAAACTGAATTCTGCTTATCACGGTTGCCAACTTTTTTACTTAAGAAATAACTCAATAACAAAATCAACACCATCGACGTCATGAAAACCGATGGCCCATGTTCAAGCCGTTGACTGTAACTATTGCCACCAATTCCTAATTCGGTCAATGCTTCCAAGCCAAATTGAGCCGATGGCAAATAATTGAGCACATTAAAAGAAGTTTTGGCCGTCTTCAACATCCCTACGAGAGTCGGAATTAAAACTACTGCAGAATTTAAACCCGCCAAAATGGAGACAATTAGATAGTGGCGAATTACTAACCACTTGTCACGCTTTTGAAATAGCCGTTCTTCAAAAGCAATAAAGATAAAGAACCAAACTGAGAAAATACACAGCATATAGCCTAAATAATAATTAAAAATAATAGCGAAAAGAATTGAGAAATAATATAGTAAGTACTTTTGTTCCTTGATAACTTTCATCACACCGACTGCAACTAATGGCAACATGATCAAAGCATCTAACCACATCAAATCATAAAAGTATGAAGCAACGAATCCACAGAAACTATAAGCAATTGTGAATAACAAATTAACTGCATCGTATTTTTTAAAATATGATTTGAGGAAATATCCCATCGTGACACCCATAGTGGATATCTTGAGCATAATCAAAATATCAGCCGCCACAGGAATATTTCGAGGACTAAAAAATACTAACAAGAGATTAAACGGTGAAAGTAAGTAATAACTCATGACTGGGAAAAAGTTATCACCTAACGACTGACTAAATAGGTAAAAATGTAAATTTCCCGATACTAATTGCCGTCTAAGCTCCGTCAGAAAAGTTAAGTATTGTGTTCCTAAATCGCTACTCAAAAAATTATTAGTCCCAAAGGGAACTAAATTCGAATAAGCAAAAATCAACGACACGATCGCTAAATTAATCAAAAACGCACCAGAATAATAAAATAAACGACGTTTATTCATATTTTTTCTCCTTATCATCAAAATAATAAGAAAATTTACGGTATAAGTAAAATTATAAGCTGTCAAATACAAAAAAGGCTTGCTTACGCAAGCCCTTGTTTTGATCGTTTTTCATAAAATTTACCTCTGATTTGATTAGTTTAAATGGTTATTAGTTATCTGAATGTATTTTGAATGTGTTCGTTGTTATATCTTTATTAGTTTAAAAATCTTTTTGCATTACGGCTTCTGATTACCTTTGTGCAAACAGTTGCTAAAACTGAGACACCCGTAAGAACGAGAAAGGGATGTTTTTTCATATGCTTCACCTCGTTTTTTGTATAGCCATATTTGACTATGTATACATAATAGCTTGGTTGTATGAAAATACTTTTATCAAAATAAGAATAATTTATGAAGTTTAGTGTTTAACTTAAAATATCCATCACCATTTGACGTGCCAAAGCAAACTGATTGGTTTGCAACGTCGTAATTTTTTTGGCTTTTCTTTTTCTAAAATCATAAGTAAAAAATTGCAAGGGATTAACACATCCTCCAATAATTTCATTTTTTACAGGCGCAAAAAAATACTGCAACAGAGAATCAATCACTCCTCTATTACAGTATTCATGAACTATTTATCAGCTTTTTCCACAGCAGCTCCGGCCAAAGCACTGACATAGTTAACTGGCTTGTCATAGTTTGGTTGGAAGAGGAAGTCTACCATTGATAGTTCGTCAATCGTAACTTTCTTTTGAATTGCTAATGACAACAAGTTAGCTGATTGTGATACGTCGTACATACTTGTTAGAGCTCCACCTAGAACTTGTCTTGTTTCTGGATCCCAAACGAGATTCATCAAAACAGGAGTTGTACTCAACATGAATTCAGGACGGTAATTATCTTCTAAGCTGACTTCTTCAACTTTTTTACCTAATACATCAGCATGACTCTTAGTCAACCCACTAGCTGCGTATGTTCTACCAAATAATTCAACCGCTGAACTAGCTTGGGTCCCCATATATGCTACAGTATCCTTCTCGATATTTTTCCCAACTAAGATTCCTTGGCGAACTGAGTTTGTTGCTAAAGGAATGTATTGGTCATCACCCGTTGGATTGTAGTGGACACTTGCAGCATCCCCAGCAGAATAGACGTCTGGAATACTTGTGTGCATGTACTTGTCGACAATCAATGCCCCATTTGGTAGAGTCTTGAATTTGTCAGCAAACATCTTCGTATTAGGACGGAATCCAACACACATTACTGCAATATCAGCCTCATAAGTATTTTTATCTGTTTTTACAATTACACTATGATCTGTTTCTTCAAATGATTGTACTTTTTCGCTCAAGCCTAAAGTTACACCGTTGTCACGGTAATCTTTTTCAGCGATGGCAGACATATTTGGATCAAGGTTCTTAGCTAAAACGTCTGGCAAAGCATCGATCAAAGTAGTTTCTTTGCCTAGAGTTGCATACCCTTCAGCTAATTCAGCTCCGATATAACCGGCACCAATAACGATAGCACTCTTGATATTTTGAGCATTTTCTTTCAATTCATTAGCGTTAGTCCAGTTCTTGCAAAGCATTACTCGTTTTGAGTCGATACCAGGAATTGGAGGAATGATTGGTGCAGAACCAGTCGTGATCACTAACTTATCATAATCTTGTTCAAAAGTTTCCCCACTAGTTAAGTTCTTCACTGATAGTTTTTTGTTATCAAAGTCGATATCTGTTACATCATGTTTCATGTACATGTGTGCACCCAAATCACTCAATGCTTCTGGTGAAGCATAAAACATCTTATTAGGATCGGATACACGATCACTTACCCAAAGTGCAATCCCACATGATAGGAAAGATAAATTATCATTACGCTCAAAAACTGAAACTTCCCAGTCGGGATGTTCCTTTAAAATGTTCATTGCTGAAAAAGTTCCCGCATGAGTACAACCCACAATACTTACTTTCATAAATAGACACCATCCTTTTTTCTTATTATTATAATTTATTCACGAACTCATTGAAAGCGATTACGAAATATTTAAAAAAATATATTTAATTTATATATTTAACTTATAATCGCCAATAATTTCGTTTTTAAACCTCACAATTTTGAACTTTGTGTATTAATTATCAATAAAATCAAAAATTTTATGATACCGTTATTATCCACCTTTTTATAAAATTTGTACTATTAAAAATAAATAAATATTTTTTCCAAAAATGAATTTAATTGTTTAAACACATGTGGTATATTAGTAACTGTGAAAGGGGTAACGATATGCAAGTGCAATTCCTTCCTTTTTAACTCTTAATGAAAGGTTTGCGATACACATCCTCATATCGTAACCTTACTAAGCTTACTACGCATGATCAACAAGAATTGCCCCCCTCAATCAATTCTTGTTAAATCAAAATGCGTTCCCATTACAATAATTTACTTTGAATGCTTTCATTAATTAACAAATCCCTCTCTATTTGACAAACATGGAAACCTCACAAGCATTCATATCGTACCCCCGACACTACTGGTGATGCCGCTATCAATTTAGCGCAAAAAACAAGCTCGTCCCCCCAAGATGAGCTGTTTTTTTTTGCTTAAATTTCATTATTTATACGAATAAAAGCAATTAATTAATTCCATTTAATCACGATATTATTTATCAATTGCAAATTTTCTTACTAATTAATTGACCACCTATTTTCGATCCAATTTAATGACATTTTATAAAAATAACTATACTTTTTATTAATTAAATATAAACATTGTGATATTAAAAACAAACAAATTTTTTTACAAAAACTGAATACATATGTTTAAACACATGATGTATATTTATAACTGTGAAAGGGATAAAGATATGAATCCAATGTGATTCCTCCTTTATTACTCTTAATAACAGTTGTGATACATCCTCATATTACAACCAATATCTAATCAAATTACTAAAAATAAGTTGTCCCCCCTCAAGCAACCTACTTTTGATAATTAATTCCATTACATAATTTACTTTGAATGCTTTCCACTTAATAAAAAATCCTTCTATTTGACTATTGGAAACTCATTACAAATAAATTTGTATCTATTATCCCCGACACTACTGGTAATGCTGCTACAGTGTAGCAAAAGACAAGCTCATCCCCCCTCAGATGAGCTTCTTTTTTTGCCTTTTTTATGCCTATTTCGAAAAAAATGTCAATTTATCCGAATTAATTTTTATTTTAATTTTCAATAAAAATTTTTTTCTATTTTGGATTAACATGTTTAAACATATGTGCTATATTTATAACTGTGAAAGGGGTAAAGATATGAATCGCAATTCCTTCCTTTTTAACTCTTAAAAAATTGCGATACATCCTCATATCGTAAACTCACAAAAAACCATTCATTGACCCCCTCATTCAATGAATGGTATCCCATTACAATAATTTACTTTGAATGCTTTCATTAATTAATTAACAAATCCCTCTATATTTATAAATTTGGAAACCCTCATAAGCGTTCATATCTTTATCCTTTCACTACTGGTAATGCTGCTACTCCATTGTAGCGAAAAACAAGCTCATCCCCCCTCAGGTGAGCTTTTTTTGTGCTCTTTTTTTGGATATGATTTTTATTCAAATTTTGTACGGAACTGATTTATAGTTGGGATTCGTTATCGAACTTCTTTTCTAAATTTGTTCAAAAATAAAAGGATATTACTTAGATCACAGTAAAATGCTGGATCCAATAACATCCTTTTTTCTTATTAAATTTATTTTAAAAAAGTAAATACCCCTCAACTAGATTCAGTCTGGAGTAACAAATTAGTGTTCAGAAGCTCCACTAGTGGCATCTACTTCTGGCTTTGCTGCAGGTTTTGGAGCTGCTGGTGCATCGTCTTTTTTAGAAGCTCCAGCTGTTGCGTCGACTTTCTTGTTTGGATCTGGGACTAACATTTGGCCGGTTTCTTTTAAGTACTCGTTAACGATTGGCATCAAGTCTAATACCCATTCGTTGACACCTTTGTAATTACCTTCTTCGTCATGCATAGCTTTATAGTAGTGCATGATATGTTTTGTTTCGTTATTTCCAGGCACTGGCATTGAAACTAAATCTTGTTTGCCTGATCTTAAAATGCTGATCACTTGTTTAACATGTTTGATAACTCTTGCTACATCGGGATGAACATCAGATAGTGGGTCTCCGACTTGAGCAGGTGTTCTCTTAGCTAACATTTTTTCAGTTGGCAAGAAGTGATTGTAATAGATAAATTGGTTATTCTCATCGACATATGACAATTCGATTGGTGTCGTCTTCAACATGTAGTTTAATTGATTGACGGTTAGTAAACCACTATCCAATTTAACATACGTGTCACCTTCAACTGCATTTACCTTCTTGGCCGCTTGATCCAACCAGTCGTCAGCTTTCATATCGACACCTTCAACTGTTGTGTCAGCTTTGCCTGAAGCTGTCAGGTCTTCTGTTTCGTAATCGTCAGTTTCGTCAATCATGTTGATCACCTTCGCAAATTTAATAAATTTCTTGACCGTTGAATCGAGGAATTTCACAGTGCCTTCATCTTTTAAATTTCCATTGTCGTCAAAGGCAGTTTTGACATCACCCAATAAGAATTCGTTCCCAGGTAGGACAATAGCATTAACACCGGGTGCTTCCAAAATTTGACGAAGATGCAATTGTGCGCGGGATGAACCTTGAACGTGATAAGAAGCTCCGACGATCATAACTGGTTTGCCATCGAACGGATGAATCTTGTACGATAGCCATTCGATAACATTTTTCAAAGCTGCGGGAACAGTATGATTGTGTTCAGGAGTAGCGATAATTACCCCATCAGCAGCCTTAATTTTATTACTTATATTTTGAATAACTGGTGTATTGGTTTGATCATTGTCTTGACTAAACATTGGTACGTCATTGATATTTAAAACTTCAATGTCAACAATTCCTTTACAGTGCTTAGCAATAAAATTCAAAAGTGTTCGATTGTATGATTGGTCAGCGATTGAACCAGCGATACCTACTAATTTCATAATTTACCCTCCTAGTCTTTGTCCCAAGAAAATTCTTCAGCTTTTTGTTTGTTAACGTCATTGGCGTTATTTAGCTGTTTAGCAATATTGACGAATTGCAAGAAGTCTTGGAAAAGGCCATCTAATTGTTCGACAACTTTTTTATCTTTCAAATTACCATCCGCATCGAATGCTTGTAGTGAATGTCCTAACAAGAATTCTGAACTTGGCATGATACGAGCCTTTATTTCAGGTGAATCAAGAATTTGACGCAATTGTGCTTGAGCACGGGATGATCCGAGTGAACCATAAGATGCTCCAGTAATCATCACAGGTTTGTCGACTAAAGGATGGATTCCGTAGGATAACCAGGCCAATGCACTCGACAAGACAGCTGGAATTGAATGGTCATATTCAGGTGTCGCAATAATCACTCCATCACTAGCTTCAATCTTTTTGGCAATATCTAAAGCCGCTTGAGGAACAAATTTATCAGGACTCTTTTTGTATAACGGTAATCCTGAAATTTCCACAAGTTCTATCTCAGCAGCTGACTGAAAATGTCTCTTCATGTATTTCAACAAATCACGGTTAGTTGACTTCTTGGAATTCGAGCCAACAATAGCAACAAATTTATTCATAATCACCAATCACCTTATTCATAATTTTATCTTACGAATCCATTGTAATTTTATTCACATAATAAATCAATCTATTTTTGGAATATCTTTGATATATCATACTATATCAATTTAAATTTATCTCTTAACCCGCTAGTAACAAAGCATTGTAAGTCTTTCGTAATAAAAATTGCTTCCACTCCCGGCTGTTTTTCAATCAATTTGGAACCGTTTTCTATACCTTGGTAAAATCCAATTGTCGACCAGATTTCACCGTCGATTGATAAATCACTAACAATCGTTACACTAGCCAAATTATTTTTTATCGGATAACCAGTCTTTGAATCAAACATGTGATGATACTCATGTCCATCAATCACCAATTTGCGCTCATAAATCCCTGAAGTACCAATTGATTTAGCAGAAGTATGCAATACTCCCAGCGACACATTTCGTTCTCTGATCGGATTTTGAATCCCAATGTTCCACATCCCATCCGGATGTTGGCTGTTACCAACTAACAAGACGTTGCCACCGAGATCAATAATGCCAGAAGTTACGCCCATTTT
This sequence comes from Companilactobacillus miaonis, assembly GCF_036913615.1. NCBI lineage: Bacteria > Bacillati > Bacillota > Bacilli > Lactobacillales > Lactobacillaceae > Companilactobacillus > Companilactobacillus miaonis. The sequence goes on from NZ_JAYKTX010000005.1 coordinate 153,648, forward strand.
AAGCCACAATTCTTTGATTTTATCGGCGATATATCCTTTAGCAATTCCACCAAGATCAATTTCCATCCCTGGGTCGTCTAAATAAACTGAATGTTTCTCATCATCCAAAACAATTCGCTCGGGATCAATAATTTCTAAACGTTGTTTGATATCATCATCACTAGGTTTATTGGCACCTTTAAAACCAATTTTCCACAATTTGACCAGTGGACCAATTGCTACATTGAAACCCAAGTGCTTACGACTGACCAAAACAGCCCGTTTAACCAATTGATAAGTATCCTCAGGCACGACTACTGGTGCAACTCCAGCATTGTGATTGATTGACATAACTTCAGAAATATCTCGATTTACAGTTAATTTATTTTCAAAATTTTGAATCAATTTATATCCAGCGTCTAATTCCTTGGCACCAGCGGGTTTTGCCACTGTTAAATTGATTGTTGTACCTAATCCATGGTAAGTCTTGTTGATCAAACCCATAATTATCCCTCAATTCGCTTTACTACAATCTTCACAATTATAACCATAACACCCAAAAAAATTTGAGCAAATAAAAAAAGGAGAAACACAAAAATGTGCCTCTCCTTTGGGAGTTTTTATCAATTCATTATCTAATATGATTATTATATAATAAATGTAACGAAAGTGTGTTAAATTGGCTTAACAAACTTGTTACAATTTATGTTACAAAATAGTATTACTTCTATTGTTTTATTGGTGAATAGATGCCGTACTCCGAACTAGATTCCAGTTTTATTTTTTATCCCAAATACTTCAAAATTTAAATAGACATAATTCTCTTACTTATTTAATAAGCAAAAATACAACTTTTTGATTTTTCAATCCCACAACTTGGCGGTAAAAAAAAGTTAGTCAACATTATTACACAACCAAATAGAATTGATTTTTCTAAGCTTTTCGTAATTGATGCAAAACTCAGCTCATCAATAGTCGAAAATGCTAGTTTTTTTGCTGTTTTAAATGATTCTAAAAAAATAAATAATTACGATGAAATAAAATATATCTTTGAAAGTGAGAAAGAAATTAATATAACTCCAATTTTGATGTCTGATAATGATAAGTTCAAAAAATTATTAACAAATAAATAAAAATTAACAATGTTTTCTTCAAACTGTTCGCGATTAATGAACAGTTTTTTTTATCGCGCAAAATCTGCGCAAAGTACTTTGCATATTTATGAAATTTTGGCAAAAATAAAAATAGCTAAATCCGCTTATATCAACGAATCTAGCTATTTTTGAAATGTTTTGAAATTGTTACATATGCCGTGTGCAGGAGTCGAACCTGTGACCGCCGGTTTACGATACCGATGCTCTACCAACTGAGCTAACACGGCAAAAAATGGAAATCCTAAAAAAAATACATCTAATTCTAATGAACTAGATGTAAATATTGAAGACACCTAGGATTTCCTAAGTATTATAACTCCGGATGTCAGACTCGAACTGACGACACCCTGATTAACAGTCAGATGCTCTACCAACTGAGCTAATCCGGAATAATTCAATAGCTCTTTAACAGAACTATTAAATTCTATCAATCTATCAAGATTGAGTCAATACTTATTTGGCATTTTCTTTAGTAATTTTTGTTACGCCACCCATGTATGGTACCAAAACGTCAGGAATTGTTACTGAACCGTCTTCATTTTGATAATTTTCAAGGATTGCAGCTACGGTACGACCAGCAGCAAGTCCTGAACCGTTCAATGTGTGAGCAAGTCTTGTCTTTCCATTTTCGTCACGATATCTGATATGAGCACGACGAGCTTGGAAGTCTAGACAGTTTGAACAACTTGAAACTTCACGATACTTGTCTTGAGCAGGCATCCAAACTTCAAGGTCATAAGTCTTAGCTGAACTGAAACTTGCATCCCCACTTGATAATACGATTACGTGATATGGAAGGCCTAGTTGCTTCAAAATGTTTTCAGCATTAGCAGTCAATTTTTCCAATTCGTTGTATGATTCTTCAGGCTTTGTGACCTTAACCATTTCAACCTTGTTAAATTGGTGCATCCGGATCAAACCACGAGTATCACGACCAGCAGAACCAGCTTCTGAACGGAAACATGGTGTTAGTGCTGTAACGTATTTAGGCAAGTCTTTTTCGTCCAAAATCTTGTCAGCAAAGTAGTTTGTCAAAGGAACTTCAGCTGTAGGGATCAAAGTCAATGGGTTTTCATCAACCATAACCGTATAAACATCTTCAGTAAACTTAGGGAATTGACTAGTACCAAACATGGCACCGTTATTTACTAAGTATGGAGGGATTACTTCGGTATAACCCTCTTTTTGGTGTTGATCGAGCATGAAGTTATAAACCGCACGTTCTAGTCTTGCACCCATTCCGATGTAATAAACAAAACGACTACCAGCAACTTTAGTAGCTTGTTCAAAGTCTAAGATGCCTAGTTCTTCACCAATATCCCAGTGATGTCTTGGCTTAAAGTTTTCCTTAGGAACTGCACCGACTTTTCTAATTTCCACGTTAGTACTTTCATCAGGGCCAACTGGAACAGAGTCGTCAGGAATATTTGGCAAACGAACCAGAATATAGTTCATCTTACCTTCAGTATCTTCAAGGTCAGCGTCTAATTTCTTAATGTCACTACCAACTTGTTTCATAGCAGCGATTTCTTCACTAGCATCTTCTTTGTTACGTTTCTTAGTAGCGATTCCTTGAGAAACAGTATTTCTCTTTTCCTTCAAAGTTTCACTCTTAACTAGTAGTTCACGACGTTTAGTATCGTAACCTAATAGTTCGTCGATTTCTTCACTTGTAACACCACGTGAAGCTAATTTATTTTTGATCCAGTCAGGATCTTTTCTGATTAGCTTGATATCTAACATACATTTTCTCCTTTTTTTACGCAAGAATACAAAAAAAGTCGACTCATCTCTCCAAAGAGGGACGAATCGACTTATTCGCGGTACCACCCAGTTTCAGTGTAAACCTAATACACTGCACTTTCAGACTTTATCGGATCAACCCGAACGGCATTACCCGTTGCCAGAATGCTGGAATAAAGACCTTAATGATTTTCACCGACCATCATCTCTCTGAAAGGTTTATGAGTAGGCACTCTCTTAGCGTTATATTTACATTAATAATAAGTTAAACGAATCTAAATTACAACTAGTAATGGTTATGTTTTTTCTCGTGAGCCACATCAATATCTTCTAACTTCAAGAACTTTGTCTTGTAACGAATCTTGTAGTAAGCCCAGCAGACGAATAAAATAATCAACCCACTGTAACTGATCAAGAGACGACCAACATTGAAGTTGACCATTGAGCGAACGTCTTGACCCAAGATGATAATGATACCCAAAATAATCGCAAGAATTGGACCGAATGGGAACCACTTAGCCCTGTAACGAAGATCCTCCAACTTGTAACCCTTAGCTAGATAAGCTTTTCTGAAACGATAATGAGAAAAGGCAATTCCTAACCAAGCAATGAATCCCGTCAAACCACTGGCCGCAACTAGTAGTTCGTAGAATGAGTCACCGTAAAAACTCGTGAAAAGTGCAATCGCACCGATCAGGGCTGTCAAAAGTAGTGAGAAAACAGGCACACCACGACCGTTAGTTCTAGCAAAAGCCTTCGGAGCCATCCCCTGTTTACTCATCGACCACAGCATACGACTCGCTGCATAAAGTCCTGAGTTAGCTGCGGAGATAACTGAAGTTAAGATAACGGCGTTCATTACCCCTGCAGCTAACGGGATTCCGACTTTCTTAAAGACGATCGTAAACGGACTGATTGCAATGTCGCCAGCCCCTGACCCGAGCAAATTAGGGCTAGTGTAAGGAATTAAGGCACCAATCACGGCAATTGACAAGATGTAGAATAAAAGAATCCGCCAAAACACTTGCTTGATAGCCTTGGGAATACTCTTTTCCGGTGTAGCGGATTCACCAGCGGTAATCCCAATCAATTCAGTTCCTTGAAACGAGAACCCGGCAACAACGAAGACACTTAGTATAGCCGGTATTCCACCGACAAATGGAGCCTTTTTGTAAGTATAATTAGTTAGACCAACAAAATGTTGATTACCCAAAATACCTAAAATACTTAATACTCCGACGATCAAGAACACGATTACAGTAATAACTTTAATTGATGAAAGCCAGTATTCCGTTTCACCAAAAGAACTAACCGAAATAAAATTAATTATTAACAACAAAATCATAAAAGTTAAACTGATTTTCCATGAAGTCCAACTTGGGAACCAGTATTTCACAACTAACGATATTGTCGACAAATCGACCGCTAACGTGATAGCCCAATTGAACCAGTAATTCCAACCTAGAGCAAAACCAAAGGCTGGATCGATAAATTTAGTTGCGTAGGTAGCGAATGAACCAGAGACTGGCATGTAAGTAGCCATCTCACCCAAACTAGTCATTAAGAAATAGACCATGATACCAATAGCCACATAAGCTATCAGAGCTCCTCCAGGTCCAGCAGTTGAGATTGAAGAACCACTGGCAACAAACAAACCAGTTCCAATCGAACCACCTAACGCAATCATTGATAGATGACGAGTCTTAAGCGAACGACTCACATCATTATTTTCCATCTTTCATTCCCCTTTATTTTAGGATATAAAAAAATCCTTATTATCAGAGGAACTACTGACAATAAGGATTTGTAATTATCCCAATAATCAATAGCTCAACGTAGAGAGCGGAGAATGGCGCTTAGATTCCGAGCATTTGCCTAACTTTGTGAATTACACGCCGGTTTTGCGTGTGATTTACAAAGTGTAGCAAAGCACAGGAATCTGCCATTCGTAGCTCGTTTTCAAGAAGAAAACCAGCACTACACTCAAAACGACAGTCCATTACCTCTTAAGTAATAGCCCAATCAACTTACCAAGAAGGGATAAAATGATTTCGGCAACTTTCCCTTTTATGTCTTTTCAATGTACCCTCATGTACTCCAAAACATGACTAATAAAAATTGCGCCTCTATCTGATTACAAAATATTATAAATAAATGTTAAGATAGTAGCAAGTAGTGTTTCCTATATTTATTAATCTTAATAATTTAACATTGCCGGGGGAAAACAAACATGTTGGAGCAAATTTTCTTAGTTAAGCAAGACGTAGAGAAATATCGAATGCTTACAGTCATTAAATCGTTACCTCCTCGTGAAGTAAATTTGAGTAATATTAGTAGTAGATTACAATTTACATACCAAAAAACATATAACATTTTCCAAGCATTGCTCGAAGACTTTATTGAAGTTGCCCCTGATATCGACTCATCAGACACAAAAATCGAATCGATTGACTTTAGTAAAATTTCCATCGACACGTACCGTCTATACTTAGTTAAGAACCCGGTAGTTTTTCAAGCTTTCAATTATGGCTTGACCAGTACGAACCCATCGTTTGAGAGTTTCAGTAATGATCATTTCACCAGTAAGTCTACCCTCAATCGTCGTATGTCGAAGTTCAGAGCATTTCTCAAAAATTTTGGTCTAAAAATTTCTAATTCTACCCTAGAAATCAAAGGTAACGAAAAAAATATCCGGTGGATGGCATATTACGTCTACTGGTATACTTACCATGCTCAAGAATGGCCATTCTCTTTGATTCAAGAGAATTCTATCGACCAAATCATCGACAAAGCTGGAATCAAGTTCGACAATCCGATCGTCCACTTCCAGCTTAAATATTTTCTAGCTATTTCTCGAATCCGTTTGATAAAACGTAATTACATCGAAGAACTACCTTACTACAACGTAGTTTTCGAAAATCAAAATTTGGGTGAAGACATTTTAACTCATGAGGAGTATCCGATTGTTCCCTTGGACGCTTTGATCAATGAAAATAAATTGATCAATCTATTTAGAAAGACAGCTTTCCAACCTAGTGACACGGCTTTCGTCCAGCCTATCAATCAGAATACTCGTATCAACCCTAAATTCTATGCACTCGTTTATCACTTTATAGATTTCTTGAAAGAACATTATCACGATGATATGTCGGTCTATCACAACCAAAAAACTTTGAAACATATCATGACCTACGTGACGCGTGATATTGTATTCTATTACATCATGGCACCATACTCGATAATGCATTTGGATACAATGTACGCCGAGGGTAATGAACAAAACTTTACTGACTTATACAAAGACGTTTATACTTTCTTTTCCAATGTTGACCAAAATGAGTTTCCGGGAATTTACAATGCGGCTGAACTAATTTCAAAAGATTTATATCAAGTTTTGCCAAGTTACATTTCAACTATTAGACAAGAAGATATTATCAAAGTTAAAGTCTTAATCGATCCAGGTAATCAAGCGGCTGAGGTCGTTTTGAGAAATATTCGTACCTTGGGCTTCGTCGAAGTAGTACCAAGTAATGTTTTCGATGATGTGGATGTTCTGATCACATCGCTTGATGTTTTGCCTTTGGACATCGAAAAGAAGAAGTACCCTGAGAATTTGAAAGTTATTTCCTGGGATATTTCTTCAACTCGACCAGATTATATTTGGTTATTGATTCAATTGAATCAGATTTACGTTAAGAAACTTAAAGAAAAAAAAGATAGTAACAAGAAGAAAAAGGCACTTTAGTTCTATTTTGGTGTGGTATGCCGTCTTCCATAGGAATTACAATTCTATTCTGAATAGGATTTAAAATATAAATTAAAAAATAGCATCTATTCGAGATTTTGATCTTGAATAGGTGCTATTTTTCTAAATTGAATTAATCGCTGTCCAATTGATGGTGCCTGAATAGGTTCCGGCGGAATCTATTTTATCTACATCATTGGATAACAATAACCCGCTGTTGTTGTCCCAGTTTGAAGCGATGTCGTCGGTTGTTTTTGTCGTGTACGACTTATTGTCTTGGGCAACTACTTTGGCATCGTCGGTCAATATGATTGGCTTGCTGGTATCTGTCTGTTTATAAATCAAGTTTCCGTAAAATGGTTGCGTGCCCTTGTATAAACCAGTGGTCGAGGCGCTTAATTTCCACGGCTCTTTTAAACTGGTTACTGTCAAATTGAAATCGCTCTTGCGGTACAAAATTGTGTTGGCAGTCTTGTAGTTAACGTCTTGAAATTGCAATGTTGGTGTCACTTCGAGGTCCAAATATTTATTAACAACATTTTTGCCGTCAATCACAAATTTTGGTGTACTTGTTGTTTCAATCGCATTCGAACCACTGAAACTGGCCGGTTCTGGATCAACGGTGATTGGTGAATCGGTTTGATTATCAGCGGTGCCATTGACGATAATATCAGCACTTGTATAGCCATTGGTATCGCTCTTATTACCAAGATTATTTGCCAAAGTGTATTTCCAACTACCGCTGCTTAAATCGGCAACTTTGGCAATCGTTGCAGGTGTGCTATCGCCATTACTATTGTGGTACGTGATCGTAGCAGAATTGTAATCGACATCACTAGGTAAATTGAGTTTAGCGACAATATCTTGCCAGTCTTCACACGATTCATCAGCATCCCAAGTCAAGTGATAGTCGAAAGCTAAATTGTCATTATTATAGACTTTGTTATCACTCGACGAATCTGTGATGGCCTTGTTATTATCCGATTTATCATAGAGGGTCGTATCAATATCAGCGGTAGCAAGAGCTGGCATCGACTCAAAGATAGCTAATTTACTGTAACTATCGTCATTAGTGCCGTTACTACCAGTCAAACCCCAGTAAACTTTATTATCCGTTAAAGTTCCAAATTGACTTACATCAACTGGAATGGTTTCCGTAATTTCGTTGTAGTCACTACCTTGACCGTTATTGATCGTGCCATCGGGGAATTTATCGTTAAATTTATATTGAATTGTAGCAGGACTTGTATCTGTCTTTGGATTCCAAGTGAAGGTCAAATGGTGCCAATAGAGGGGATTTCCTTCTGCATCTTCACCATCAACCAAGTTGGCATTTTGGGCACCAACTTGGAAGGTTGAAAGTGCTTTACCTTTTTTATTTAAATTGATTAATGACCAAGGATTAGAAGTATCAGTACTTGGTTTGAAGGCATCATCATTTCTCAAATCATCCAGATTTAAAGTCTTATAAGTTGAAGCATTAGCTGGATAACTGAAATAAATTGTTCCGTATGGATTGGCTGAATTTCCCATTCTCAAGGGATGCTCACCTAAATTACTACTACTCAAAAGTAAATCACGTTCAGGATAATCACTTGGTGCTGCATACGTATCATGAGCCGTATCAAAACTTCCCAAGGTGAATTCCTTATGTCTGTTAGCGATAAGTCCCAATCCTGGGTAGTAATTTGACCCATACCCCACAATTTGTGGAACTCTAACTGTTGAAATCAAACTATTTGATTGAGCTTCAAAATTCAAGGACATACTATTTTGAATTGCCATTGAAGCCGCATTTTCAGGCGAATTAATTGTTGAATTTGTAGAAGTATCATCAGAATATTTATTAGTTATTAAATTTTTCGTTTGATTAGTCTGTGATTGATCGTAGCCCATGACACCGAGTCCTTGATAAGAAGCACCCATGGCACTTTCACCACGATTATCATTTTGTAAAACTAAAGAGATTCCCTCACCATTTTTGGTAGGATCATCTCCATCAGCTGAACCAAAGTATAGCCAAACTGAAACCGTCTGTTTTTTGGAAATATCAATGTAATTTTGACTGTCACGTTTAGACCATGCAGCCCCGACTTGCGCCGTTTTGACTACTGTTTCATTACTGCCGCTACCATATGTAACCGGATTAGTTTCACCACCAGTAGCAAGCCGTAAAACTTTACCATCAGACGTTGTGTCACCCTTGGCATCAACAATTTCCGATGAATTAATCTTAAAAGGATAAGCTATTGAGTCTTCATTATCGTTAAGTTCAAATTGTCCAACCGTAAAATACTTGGAAATTGATAGTCCATTTGGTGCGCTTTTGACGACATCAGAAATGTCATCCGCGGCGACTATTTGTGGATTGAAAAATATTCCGCTTAGCAAAACAAAGCAGGCAAGTATTATCGTAAATTTTGCACTACTTTTCATTCAATCACCCCTAATACAAATTTATTATAGGACGATTAAATGAAATATTCTTATCAAATTACAATAAAATTTATTTAAATAAACAAAAATATTCTATCCAAATCCACTTTCAATTTGAATAGAATATTTAACATAAAATTTATTTCTTATGACGTTCCGAACGAGTCTTACCTGAACGGGATGTTTTATCGTTCTTCTTTGTTACAACACGACCACGTTCTCTTGGTCCATCACCATTGTCATTCTTTTGTGAATAGTATAAGTACATCCACACAGCTACAGCGATTAGAATCAAGATTCCGACAATAATACCGATCCACTGTTTATTGTTGGATTGTTGCTTTGGTTGTGTAGCACTTTTGACAGCGTCGACTTGCTTTTGTTGGATCGTAATCGAACGGTCAAAGGACTTTTCAAAGCCAGAATCATTCTTCAAAGTCAAATGGGCTTTATAAGTTCCTGCACTTAGGTCCTTAATCGGAATAAAGTAGTTGAATTGCGAATTAGGAGCGATTTGCAGGTTTTCTTGATTATAGTTAATAGTTTTATCGCCATGCTTGATTTTGGCCGTCAAGGTCACTTTATTGATGTTTATCGGTGCCGTATTATCCAATAAATAGGAAATCCCAGTTGATCCAGCAACAGCTCTTGGAGCAGCTGAAGTTAGATGCATCTCGGGCATCACACCATCATCTTTGGAGCGCAAAACTACCCCTTTGACATAGCGAACCTGATTCTTGATATTGATATTCTTTGACTTCGTTGGGCTAACTGAAGCAGTCGTTGTGATACCACCTAAAATAATTCCTGAATACTCTGAACTCGGTGATTTAACTTTGAATTCGACGGTCTTATTCTCACCAGTATCTAGTTCAACGACTTGTTTTCTCTTGCCATCAACTAAAGAAGTCAACGAAGGGAGCTTGGATTTGTACAATTTGGCATTGTATTTATCATAGCCGATCACCCCAGAATCCGCCGTATAGGCATTGTTGATTTCAGCAGTTACCTTGATTGGTTTACTACCAGTATTAGCAATCAACACTTTTAAAATTTGTTCCTTATTGGGGGTGATTTTCAAGTCAAAGAACGACTCATCTTTGTTAATTTGATTATCTGGCAAAATTGCTTGGATCGCGTACGATTTGTCGGGGGCGGCCTTCACCGTGGTTGCTGGCAAAAGAACCGTCAAGACAAGCAACATTGCTGCAAAAAATATACTTAATCTTTTTTTCATAGTTTTAACTCCTACCTGAGTACCAAATGGCCCAGAAAATCAGAAAAATCAACGATACGAGGACGCAGACAATCAAGATGTAAGTAGTGGTCTTATTGTAGATCAAGCCCTTACAACGCGAATTTATGTCGTTAGCTTGCTCCTGGGTGATCGTGTAGGTCTTCTTAAACGTCCACGTCGCCTTACCACTACGAGCCGCACCTTTGACAACATACTTACCAGCTTTAATTGGCGTTTGGTTTTGGTCAAAATCGACTGGGATCTTAGAGTTTGGCGCCACCTTACCGTAAGTTAAATCAGCGGTCATTTTGTCTGGTCCAAGGTTAAATCGATCTAACCAACTCTTGCGCTTAACTGTCATATGGACGATGACGTTCTTCATCTGACCAGGTTCTTTGTTTTGTAAATTGATAATAATATGTGGCTTTTTGTCAATCACGTCAAGTGCCAAGTTGTGCAAAGTTACCACACCACCGACAGCTTTGTTATCACCAGTGATCCAAACCGGTACATTGGCATTGCCTTTAGCACCATTTTTAGCCGTGTCATAGACATTAAAGCCACCCATGATCAAGCCGTCGATTTTTTCATCTGGCAATTTAATTTTAAAAGTCACATCTTTAGTTTTATTAGGAAGTAAGGTAATCGTCTTTGCCTTCGTCATCTTTGAAAAAGCATGTTTCAAACCAAATTCGCCTTCACGGACCTTGTCAGTATAGACAATTTTTCCGTCCATTGAAGTAGTCGCATTAGTTGGCTCGATTCGAAGCTGCAATCTATTGATACTAAAATTACCAATCGAAATAGTAACTGTTCGTTCATCACCAGGTTTTCCGACAATTTCAAAGCGATCAGTTACATCGGTTGTATCATCTTCAATTAACGGAGTAACAGTTACGCCGTTAATTTCTGCTTTAACCAAAGTTGTGCTGTTTATCAAACATAAAAAAGCAAAGAATATCATTGATAGAAAATAGATTATTTTTTTTCTCATTGATTTGCCCCTGATAATTTCTTCACCTCTAATGATACTAAAAAAGCTGCCCCAAGTGTGGGAACAGCTTCATATTTAATTATTTATCAATAATTATTAACGACGACGGCGTCTTGTAGGTTGACCACCATTTCCACCATTGTTGTTCTTCTTATTATTTCTCTTACCAAGGTAAATACCTAATCCTAGAATAATTGCTAGAGCAAGAATTCCAAGTAAAATGTATAGCCATAAGTAATTTGGTTTGACACCAGCTAATTTATTGTACTTAGCAGCATCGTTGTTTGTGATAGTAAAGTCTTTGTTTAGAACCCAACTCTTGATACCACCAGCCGTCTCATATGTTAATTTCAAGTGATAATCGCCAGATTGTAAGGTCTTCTTACCCCATGAAATTGGTAAATTATAATTCGTCGTTGGTGCAATACTTTGAGAACTATACACTTGAGTTATTTTAAAACTCTTATCACCATTCTTAGTAACTATTGCTTTAGCGGACAAAGGACCTGTATAGGAGTTAGTGGAATTATGGATGTTTGCTTCAACACCTTGATTTTTACCTTTAGCAGAAGTCGTCAATGAAGGTTTAACCGTTCTTATAGAATACTTAGCTTCATCATTTTCTGCCCCTTTTTGATGAATTTGAATAGGAATAGAATAACTAAACTTATTTTTAATCAAATTACCATTAGAGCCTACTGTACCTTTTGCCTTTTCTTTATATGGCGCTACTGTCACACCACCCATTAGTGTTCCAGTAAATTTTTTTTCAGGAACGGTAACTTTCAAAGTGATCGTGGCAGTTGTATTTCCGGGTACCTTAAATGTTGATTTTTTTGGTGACAATGCATCTTTAGTTTGAATCTTCAATGATGAATCAGTCACTTTAGTTTTGTTGTAAGACAAACTCCCATTGTCATTAGTATATGCGGTTGAAGCGTAATAAATAAAATTACGAGCATCCTCCGCCTTATTAATAACAATCAATTTTATTTCAGTCGTTTGACCTGGATCACCGGTAATAATGTAATTCCCATTATCAATATTAACTACATCATTACTTGTTCCACCTGGTTTAATTGTATAATCTCCTGATGTGGCAGCACTAACTTTAGTGGAGCCCAAGAAACCTAGAAAAAGTGCAAATACAACTGATAAAAGCTTTAACATTTTAAATTTAAACTTCAATGTATTAACCCTCCATAATCATTAAACATCAAAATGTAACCACTAACATTATAAAATAAAAACCACTACTATTGTAGTAGTGGCCGTTATTTTATAATCTTTTATTCTTTTATTATATTAATACTAAGCGTTTACTTTTGGAGCAGCCTTCAATGTCCATGTAATTGTTGCATTGTATGATGTTGTTGTCTTTGTATCAGAACCTGCTGTATCACCTAATGTTAAGAATGCATCATCATCAGCTTTTGTAAATGAAGCATTGATAGGACCTTGTGCATATGATTCCGCAGCTAAGTTCATAACAGTACTTGCTGCGTCTCCACCAGCAATATTAGCTTCTTCAGTCTTAAGTGTACCTGCAGCGGCAACACTTTCACCCTTATCATTCTTCAATTCTGTTGGTTTTAAGTTCAATGTATAAACTTTATCCTTTGATCCATCTGTAGGTCCACCAACTGGTGAGAATTTTGTAATTGCTGCATTAACTTCAAATCCAGGAACTGTTGAACGTGAATCAGTAACTGTTAAATTACCAAGTCCTTGACTATCTGTTGCTGCATTTCCATTAACATCATTGTTATCCAAAGCTACTGTTGTACCTTCGGCAGCGTTAGCAAATCCGAAGTCAGGAACAGCATCCAATGTTAGAAGTCCTGATTGAACTGTAACATTAGCATTTGATTGTGCAGCTGCTTGACCTACAGTTTTAACTGTTCCGTCTTCTGCTAATTCATCAAAGGCAATAGCCAATTTACTATCTTTGCCACCTAATTCACCAACACTTGTTGATGGGTCTTGATATTCAACTGATCCATCTGATTTTTGATTACCTGATGCAGTTGCGGCTTGTGCTGTAACTGCTGGTGCGATTGCTCCTAAAACGATTCCTGCTGTTGCTAATGATCCTGCTAAAACACTTTTAGATAATTTCATGATATATCCTCCCTGATATAGAAAATTATTTTTTTGTTTTTGTCTTTCTTGATTACAATTAGATAATAACAAATTTTACGAACCGTACATCTCATTATTTGTAAAAGTTATTTGTCAGAATTGAATCAACTTAGAACCTTTTAAAACCGTGAAAACTTGAAGCTTTTTTCGAACTTCAACCCATAAAAAGCGAATAGACCAATCAAAATAGTTAAGCCTAAAATGACTAATCCAGTGTCATGCGCATCGCCCGTTTGTGGATATGATGACATGTTGTTAACACTGACTGCTGGCGTATAGTCAGTATCTTTAACTTGGGTACCAGTACTTTTACCGGTATTGTCGCCAACTAAGACGTTAGCATTAGTTGCTCCACCACCGCCTACGCTTGAAGTGCTGTCTTCAGACGTATTGGCGACTACCGCGACTGGTGCTGATCTGTCAGTGCCACCTCCTGTCGTGCTGTTAGATTCGGCGATAACGCTTGTTAACCCGAATCCTCCAACCACTCCTAACAAAATAACGGCAATTGCGAAGAAACCGACTATCCGCTTTTTGACTGTGAGACTTTTTCTAGTTCTCGTTCTTTTTTTCATATAAAAACCTCTCATCAAAAGTCAGTCTATTTTCTCCTTACGCTTAGTATAGTACCATCCGTCTACACGGTTTCTACTCCGAAATAATTAAGAAATTCTTACAAAAAGTGAATCATTTCTTCAAAAGGTAATATTTTAAGCTTTGGCTCTGTGTGGTGAATGGAAGCGTTTGTTGAGCACTATAGATATATTTAAATTTTAATTTTTCTAGGATCTTCTGAGGAACTTTGTTAGATTCCTCCGTCGAAGCCCAGATTTCCGTAAGATTTATTCGATTAAATCCGTAATTAATTACCAGATTGACGGATTCTGTCGCATAACTTTTCTTTCGGTAAGCCTTTCCAATCACAAAACCAATTTCTCTAGTTTGAGCAAGGCCGATTGACTCTCCTCTTTTATTGATTTCGAAGATTCCGACCATCAAGTCCGTATCTTTTTGAGCTATCACGTGGGCGTCATCTCGTTTTTGATATAAAGTAAACAACTTCTTGGCAAAATCAGGATCTTCTGTGTATTCCAAACCAGCCAGATCATGATTAGTTTTATCCTTTAATAAGGTAAAGAACGGTTCAAAGTCTTCTTCTTTAAAATCTCTGATAATTATGTTTCTTCCTATTAGTAACATTTTGCTATCCTCGTTTTACAATCTAATTTCTAGGTTTTTGTCCGGCGCTAATCTATAATTACTCTAGTGTCTAAAAAGAAAGGTGTGAGTTTTGTATGGATTTGGAATTTAAAGGTCAAACTGTTTCAACAATTGGTGAACCTTTGTCAGTTGGTGAAAAGTTCCCAAACTTTACTGTCTTAAATAAAGATAATAAGGAAGTTAAGCTTCAAGATTTACTCGACAAACCACTTCTTATCAGTGTTGTTCCTAATATCAACACTTCGGTCTGCAGTGTTCAAACTAAGCATTTCAATCAAGAGGTTGACGGACATTCTGCTATCAACTTCGTTACTATTTCGACTAACACGGTTGAGGAACAATCACATTGGTGCGCCGCTGAGGGTGTTAAGAATATGATGATGTTATCCGACGTCAACCATGATTTTGGTGAGAAATCGAAACTTTGGATCAAGGACTTGGACATTTTGGCACGTTCAGTTTGGGTAGTTGACCCCAATGGCGAAATAACTTATTCTGAAGTTGTTCCAGTACAAACTGACGAACCTAGTTACGATAAAGTGCTGGATCAAATTGACCAAATGAATTAAAATTTCATGATCAATTGGCATTTGTAAAAATTCCTATACAAATGTTTGAACCATCCCTGATAATAAATACAAATAATAAAGGGCAGCCCAAGCGGCTGCTCTTTTTTAACGTCTACGATGTTTAACAAAGGTAACAAAGTGCAATATACAAGCTAACAAGACAAAGAAGATTATGGTGAAACTGAGATAGTTCAACCAGAAACTACTATTAATAAATGGTTTTAACGGAATTTGAATTCCCATCGTAATTAGAGCCATTATGGCAATCATGAAAAATAGCTGAATATATCTTTTCAAAGTTGAATCATCCTTTCTCTTCTTAACAGAAATCTTCTTGGCAAATTTGTGACACTGTTTCTTCTTATAATCAGGAATCCCTTTCATCCCAAAAGTTCCGGGCAATACAATTTCTCCGGTTTTGATGACTCCAGCTGCTGACATGACTCGGTCGATAGTCTTAAATGATTCGTCTGTCACACCGGTTAAAAAGTTTTCTAGTGGTGAGACGTAACAAGAAGTAATGCTTAAATAATGTTTGTTTTTGAATTGACCGGGAATCGTATCGCCATTTTCCTTAAAATAGACAAACTTTGGTCGCATACAGTCGAAGAAATTCTTTAACACCCCTGATAGTTCGCGCCAATAAGTTGGTGCACTAAAGACCCAGACGTCAGCTTCATTGAGTTTTTGAACTAATTCTTCTAAAACTGGATTCTTTTCATGGTATTTATTTGGCGTAATTTCGTAATTTTCTAAATAGATGGTCTCAGTTTCCACCCCTGGTTTTACGTTGTCCAAGACTTCTGACAAAAGTTGTGCTTGGATACCGTGTTCCTTGTGCGAGGCTAATATTCCTAATATCTTCATACGCGCACTCCCCTTTATTCTTAGTTTATTATATTAAGATATTAGATACAAAACACTAGCTTTATAAAAAAATAGTTGCTACAGTATGGTTAAATAAGGAGGTTTCGTGATGAAAGTTCTTATAATCGGTGCTCACGGGAAAGTGGGTCACCTACTAATTGGAGAATTACAATCCAGGAACATTGATTTTGTTGCTGGATTGCGCAGTCAAGAACAAATCAAGGCTTACAACGAAAACAATATCGAGACACAATACATTGATTTGACCGCATCTTTAGATGAGATCAAGGATTCAATTGAAGAATCCGGTGCTGACGTGTTGGTATTTTCTGCCGGTGCTGGTGGTGCTAGTGATGCGTTGACAATGGAAATCGATCTCGACGGGGCAATCAAAACGATGATGGTCGCTGAAACAATTGGTGTCAAACGTTACATCATGGTCAGTTCTCTCTTTAGTGACAACCGTGATAAGTGGGATGCCACTGGGATTCGTCCATACATGACCGCTAAACATTATGCCGACGATCATTTACGTGGCACGAGCCTCGATTACACAATTATCCATCCCGGTGCTTTAACTGATGAGGATGGTACTGGCAAAGTTAAACTTCTAGGTCCAAACGAAGCCGGTTCCATTCCTCGAGTCGACGTGGCTAAGTCTTTAGCGTTGATAATTCAGAATCCAAGTACCATCGGCAAGGAGTACACTTTTGCAAGTGGCGAAACTCCGGCTGAGGACATATTTATCTGACCTTTGAAAGAATATTTCACATTGTGGGGATATTCTTTTTTGTTCTTTTTTAGGGTAAATTATTATCCATCATGAGTCTAAATTTGCGTGACACTTTGTAAAATACGAACAATATTTAATTTCACAAGATAAATAATCGTCTTTTTACGGAATATCTGTTATACTCTTATTTGTAGAAAAAATCCTAGGGGGTTATATCGTGGAATCATCAAATTTAAGCTTTATGGAGAAATTATTTCATCTCAAAGAAGCTCAAACAACGGTTAGACGTGAAATTATGGCTGGTCTAACGACGTTTGTTTCAATGGCCTACATTCTCTTTGTCAATCCGCAAGTTCTCGGGGTCGCTGGTATGGACAAGGGTGCGGTCTTCACGGCCACTGCACTTTCGGCTATTTTAGGTTCGGTTTTAATGGCACTTCTAGCCAATTATCCAATCGCTATTGCACCAGGTTTAGGTGACAATGCATTCTTCACTTATTCAGTTGTTCTAGCGATGGGTATTCCTTGGCAAACGGCTATGGCTGGTGTTTTCATGTCCAGTATCTTGTTCTTGATCATTTCAATCGTTAAGTTACGTGAGATCGTTATCGACTCAATTCCGCACGATTTGAAATTGGCTATGGCTTCAGGTATCGGTTTATTCATCGCCTTTGTCGGTTTACAAGGTGGTGGCTTAGTTGTCAGCAGTAAATCAACATTAGTAGCGATGGGTTCATTAACTGTTCCAACAACTTGGTTAACTATTTTTGGTTTAGTCGTCACTGGTTTATTGATGGCTAAAAAAGTTCCTGGATCAATCTTCATCGGAATGATTCTTTCAACTATCGTCGGTTTGGTCACAAAATTGATTCCTTTACCAAAACAGATCATCTCAACTATTCCAAGTATGAAGCCTACTTTTGGGGTCGGAATTGCTCACATGCCTGACCTCGCTAACCCACAATTATGGGCAGTTGTTTTAGTCTTCTTGTTAGTTGCTTTCTTTGATACAGCTGGTACTTTGATTGGCTTGGCTGAACAAGCTGGTTTCATGAAGGACAATAAGATGCCTAGAATCGGTAAAGCTTTGATGGCTGATTCTATCTCCATGGTTGGTGGTGCTGTGATGGGTACAACGCCAACAGCTGCTTTCGTTGAATCTTCCGCTGGTATCGCCGTTGGTGGTAGAACTGGTTTAACTTCATTGACTGTTAGTGTTTTGTTCGCTTTAGCAATGTTCTTCTCTCCACTTTTAACTATTGTTACAACTAATATCACGGCTCCGGTTTTGATCATCGTTGGTATTTTGATGGCTCAATCTATGAAACAAATTGATTGGAGCAAGTTTGAAATCGCCATGCCAGCTTTCTTAACGATTGTTGGTATGCCACTGACTTACAATATTTCTTACGGTTTTGCTTTCGGTATCTTGTTCTACCCATTAACTATGTGGGCTGCTGGACGTGGTAAGGAAGTTAAACCTGTGATGTATGTGTTGTTCGTAGTCTTTGTTATCTTGCTTTATATTATTAATATTTTGCCTGGAAAATAGATTTTGAATAGTTCTTTCCTTATGTTAGATGGTGGTTGATTGCCGTCTTCAAATCATATAAATATTAAAATTCTTTGGTGGACTGGAATCTTCTTTGATTCTGGTTCACTTTTTTTATTGTGACACAAATAAAAGCAATGTAACTTTCATTAAACCTCATTTTTTTGGCAAATTTCTTGCATTTAATGTATGATTATGTTAGCGATTACATAAATATATAAATGCTGTTTAAAGGGGATTTTTTTATGTATTGGAAAAAAATTTGTCGTGGATTGCTTTTTGCCATGATTTTTTTGACGTGGAGTTGGTTTGCTCCACCTACTTTAGTTCAAGCGACACCCACTTATGATGATGTTTTGAAAGCAGCTCCTAATGGTATGAAGTTAGGAGACCTTTTTGAGTACCCTGCTTCCTATAGCGGCACTAAAACCGTTTCTAATCCGGTAAAAATTTTGCCTGCTGGGGACAAGAATCCTACTGATGTTATTCAAATGACCGATGGAGATGATCAAGCTTCTGCCATTTGGGGACGGATGATTGCCTCTGATGGTTCAGATTACAACTACTTTGATTTATCTAAAGAACAAACCATTTCTGGTTGGATGTATATCGGCCCTAAAACTGGTGTTAGTGGTGACGGAATTGCCTTAGTCTTACAAAATGATCCTAATGGTATCAATGCTATTG
Organism: Companilactobacillus miaonis; assembly: GCF_036913615.1. Lineage (NCBI taxonomy): Bacteria > Bacillati > Bacillota > Bacilli > Lactobacillales > Lactobacillaceae > Companilactobacillus > Companilactobacillus miaonis. The sequence goes on from NZ_JAYKTX010000005.1 coordinate 172,707, forward strand.
GACGATATTATAGAGAGGGCGATTTCATTGGTCTTGTAAAAAAAGTAGATGTTCCTGCTGAGGGTGAATCTTTGGGTGTTTATGGTGGTACTGGTACTGATAAAAATGCTAGTAGCGTTACAAATGAGAAAACTCTTGCAAGTAAAGCCATTCAAAATAGCTTTGCTTTGGAATTTGATGCGTTTAGAAATGCTTCTTCTGCAACTGACAAACCGGACAAATTTAATGATTCACTTTTAAAATCACCAGTTGATGATTTATTTGATGGTCTCTTCGATATTCATGGTGTTAGTGCAGTCAAAGAACAGCACGTGGCTTGGTCTTATCCTGGTGATACTAGTACTTATATACTTAAAACAGCAGCAGTTCACTATTTTTACGGAATGAATCACAATAATACAATTCAAAGTCTCGTTATTTCTAGTTACAACTCTGGTGAATCGGCTAGAGATGGTTGGCATCATTTTTCATTTAGTTATAAACCAGATGAGAGTAACAAAAACATTGGTTATATCAGTTATATCTTCAATGACCGCTTGACAGATGGATCTGTTAAGCCTTATACAACTTGGGATAAACGTCCTAAAGATGGTGATTCACCGATTGCAATCGACTTAACTAAATTCAATTTGCCAGCTGGTGAAACGAAGGTTCGTTGGGGCTTTACTAGTTCGACTGGTTCTCCTAACAGTGAACCTGGTTCTAATGCAATTATTATGGAGAAAATCCCTTCTGTTATTGATATTACTTCTACCAACAGCCTTTACGATGTCACTCAAGAACGTTCTATCAAGGATTTGGATAAGCGTTCTGGATCTAGTGGCAGTGATAGTGATTATACGGTTGGTGATGGGGATAAGTTGGCATTCACTTACGACCTGCAGTTCCACTCGGGAATCACTGGGACTGGTAATATTACTGCCCAAATGCAGCTGCCACAAAATGTTCTCTATCAAAATGATGAAAACAATCGTATCGGTGAGATCACTTATGCTGACGACCCGAATAGTACGACTTATATCAGTGCCTCGCAGTTGACGACGAGCAAAAATAATGACGGTAAAGACGTTCAGACTTTGAGCCTGGATCTGGGTGCTTTATCGAAAAATAGTACCGGTGTCAAAGTTACGATTTATGGAACTGCCAATGCCCCGACTAGCAACGTTTTGAAGCGCACCAAAGTCGCACCCGAGCACACATCTTACAAGAGTGATTACTATAATGATGATGTCATGAGCTATGGCTTTTACATTACCAACGAAAAACTTCAAATCACTCCGACTGAAGAAACGCAGAAACAGACGGTCAAAAAGGATGCGGATTTCACGCTTGACGGTTCGGCTAAGTATCTGATGACCAGCAAATTCACGGGTGACGATTTGACTGCTTACGGGCAGATTTTTGACGAGAATGGCGTGGATACCAAGTTGCACAGTTCTTGGAGCGTCCCTAGCACCTTGGATGCTGAAACCGACGATTATTCACTGGCAATTCCAGCCGGGATGCTTGAACCTGGAACGTACAAGATCAAGGTTCGTCTCGCCGACAGTCAAGGATTAGTTTCCAATACCGTTACTTACGATATTACGGTAACCGACAGTGAGTTAGTCCTTACTCCAGATGAAACAGTTATCAATGTGACCGACAATAAACCTGTTAAAATCAGTGGCAATTATAAATATTCTGACGACACCGACTTTAGAGCAAAAAATGTTACCAAAACTTATGAGATCAAAAATTCTGATGGAACAATTCATAAGATCACTCAGACGATGGCTCACGATAAAGTAATTGATTACTCACTCAAGCCTATTGCCTACGATCAACCACTAGACCAGACTTTAAGTGAGTTTTTGAAGAATCCTCCTGAGGAAAATGTTCTCAAAGAAGGTAAAAACGAAGTAACCATCACCGTTGCCGATGGTGATTTTGCTGAAGCTTCAGCAACCGTTATCGTCAATGTTCCCAAGCTCAGTCCAACAATTACCGCAAAATCAAATCAGTTGACCGTTCTAGGTCCAACTGGCAATATCCATTTCCCAGTTGATTTTGATTATGGTAGTAAGTACACATTAGATAATCATGAATTGATTGGTGTTTTCCAAGTCGATTCACAGACACCAATCAATTTAAAAATCGACAATCCAATCACAACACAAAATCAAGCTTTTGATATGAGTTTTGACTTAACCGGTAACGACTTGAAACTACCGACAAACCAAGATACAAGCGTGGTATCAGTCTACTTCACTGATCCGTATGGGCGAAAGACCAACACTGAAAGTTTCAACTTAAAAATTTTGTCCAAAGCCTTAGAACTAAACTTCAACAACTACCGCTTTGAAACTATCGACCCCAAGACCTTCACACCGGGCTATATCGAACGTTCTGGCGACTGGGACCTTGACGTGACGAGTTACAAAGCCAGTTGGAAGCTCAACGCTTATGCCGATAATCTAAATTACGCAACTTCCGGCAATAAATCCGACCTTTCAATGGATTTCGTCGATAAAAATAATTTGGCCACTACCCTAAGTAACAATCCACAAATTGCCAAAAGTAACGATCAAAAATACCAAGTAGTCGATATTTCTGATCAATGGAACGAGAACAATGGTATTTTGTTGAAAGCTCAAAGTCTACCAATTGCTGGCGATTACCAAGGCACAGTTTATTGGGATTTGACTGAGAGTATTGAATAGGATTTGATAGAGGCTTTATTTAGTTAAGACCTTCTTATTCATATAAATATGTTTCTTTAGCAGATTAGAACTCTTCTGAGTCTAATCTGCCTTTTTATCATTGTTAAAAATAAAAAAGCATATGCCAATAAACATTTGACATATACTTCTAAAAACTTAAAATCCAAGTTTACTTAATGTATATTCCTTTGATGCAGCTATTTGCATTTCTTGCCAGTTAGAAAATTTAGTATTCTTAGATACATGTGCATCTAAAATTTCATCAGGTAGTTCTTTGAAACTATCAGCGTCTGTTACTCCAACTGCATCAAAAAAATCATTCATTGTTTTATACTTTGTGTTTCCAATCATAAAAGAATCATTAAATAAATCCTTGAACTCTACCTTGTGGGTACCATCTAATCTTTCGGCGTTCTTTGACAAAGAATTTAATTTTTCGGAAAACTCATCTATTCCAGTTATCTTTAATCCCATTTTTGTACACCCCCTTTCTTTGAATACTATATTGATTTCTTTATGGATAGTTCCTATAGAGCAACACGCCACCTATAAATGTCTTGAAAACAATGATCACTCATTGCATTTGACTTAGCCAAAATCAATTTACCTGCTTGTAAAGCAAATATTCACTTGAGTTTTCATGGTTTTCCAAAAAATTCTCGAATTATTTTTATTGGCAGCCTAATTCTACACAACAGTAAATTCATTTATCTGTACTAATTAAATAGTTACAAACTGCTCGGCCAATACTGATATTCAAATTAAACATAGATTCTAAATGATCCATCCTTAATATGATATAAGTATACCAGAACACAAGTTCGTGTGACGATGAAAGAAATGAAAAAAATAAAACTATAAATTTTCTATCACATATTTATTGAATTAATAATTACTACTATCAAGCATCCCCCATTATAATATCTATCCAAAAAAACAGTAGGATACCAATCCAGTCTGGAGCGACAGCGCTGTATGGTCTCAGCCGTGATATTCTTGTTAATGCTTTAGCATTTACAAGAAGACCAATCTTGAAGACATTTTCCGGGTTTGAAAATGGCTTCAAGTTGCGTCCACAGCGTTCCAGACCATACAGCGCCGAGCGGAAGACGTGAACATACCACTACCCTAACTAAGGAACCAACACAAAAAATTATCATTTCCCCAAAAACAATATTTTAAAATTTATTACAGACACAACCTTGTGAATACGCTATCATAATCTTATAAGGATTTTAATTTATGAATAAAAAGAAGGTGTCATTTTGAATATTGCTTTGATTGTGACGATTGTGCTAGTTATGGCGGTCGTCTTTGTCAATGGTTGGACTGATGCACCCAATGCCATCGCGACTGCGGTTTCGACTCGAGTTTTGCGACCGAATATTGCAATTTATATTGCCGTCGTGATGAACTTTTTGGGGGCTCTGGTGATGACCATGTTCAACGCTCAGGTTGCCGAAACTATCAGTAATATCGTTAGTTTTGACGGATCCGGTAACGCTAGTCAGATTGCTTTGGCAGCCTCACTTTTCGCTATCGTGACTTGGGCTGTTGCCGCATGGTGGTTCGGAATTCCAACTAGTGAATCTCACGCTTTGATTGCTGGGTTGACCGGTGCTGCCATGGCTTTAGGAGGCCTCGGTGCTGTCAATGCGGGCGAATGGTGGAAGGTTATCATCGGCTTGGTCGTTTCCACGGTTTTTGGACTCGGTGGCGGTTACATAATAACCAAGATAATTATTTTAATTTTCCAGTATGTAAATCGTATTACCGCTAATAAAATTTTCACCTTTGGACAGGCTATCAGTGCTATGGCGATGGCGTTTCTCCACGGGGCACAGGACGGACAGAAGTTCATGGGCGTGTTCATGTTGACACTTTATTACAACGGACTCGTTGGCAAAACTGACGGCGGCTTCACGATTCCTATCTGGGTCATGGTGCTGTGTTCAGTCACGATGGGAGTCGGTACGTCTGTCGGCGGCATGCGCATCATCAAGTCAGTCGGGATGGACATGGTTAAGTTGGAAAAATATCAGGGATTTTCCGCAGATTTGAGTGCAGCCATCACGCTATTTTTTTCCTCATTATTTGGAATTCCCGTTTCAACGACCCATACCAAAACAACCGCAATCATGGGAGCAGGCGCTGCCAAACGACTTTCCTCAGTAGATTGGTCAGTCGTGCGCGATATGGTGCTAGCTTGGGTTTTGACTTTCCCAGGTTGTGGACTGATCGCCTACTTCATGGCAAAACTATTCATGGCAATATTCTAGGGGGAAAATTATTATGGCACGTAAAAAGAAATTCGATTTTTTTGGGGCAATGGAACATCTAGCAGACGACGCCCTGAAATCCAGTAACTTATTAAATGAAATCATCAAAGATTTTGACACTGAGAAACTACTCGAACAAAGTAAAGTTATCAACAAAATTGAGACTGACGGTGACGACGACGTTAAAGAAATCATGCACGAGCTTTACATCGCCTTCATCACCCCAATCGACCGGGAAGACATCGTTCAATTAGTCGACAAACTAGACAATATTATCGATGGCATCAATGGTTTAACTTATGAATTCCACTATTTGGATTTAAAAGAAATGCGACCGGGAACTGACGAATTCATGGATCTAATCGTTGAAGCCGTCGAAGCAGTTCAATATTCCGTCCGTGAATTCTCACACTTCAAGAATTCCAAATCTCTATCCAAAAACGTCGACCAAGCTAACCACATCGAATCCCTTGGCGACACCCTTTACACCAAACAATTGAGCATCCTCTTTAGAGAAAAAGACATCGATCCTATCGACGTCATCCGCTGGCAAAAAGTCTATGGCGGTTTTGAAAGAGTCCTCGACGCTTGCGAAGATTGTGCCGATGTTATCACCGGTTTGGTTATTAAGAACAGTTAAAAAAAGCTATCTTGATTGGTGTTTTCCAATTAGGATAGCTTTTTATTTTTAAATTAATGATTGTAAAACGCTTAAAACATCTTCTTTTTGTGGTCTAACATCATATGGAATTTGTTTGAACGTCACCTTTCAACAAATCATAATAATCCTTATCCAATAAAATAGCCGACAGACTCGGATCATCACCTCCAGGAACAGGAGTTTTATGATTTTTTAATTTTAATGGATATTTCAAATCCGGATGTGAGAAAGTTTCAATCATTTCTGGAACATTTTCCTCTTCCGTCCTAAACCTATAATAATGAGAACCCGTTTTCTTATCAGTACCACTTCCACTATCCCAATAATTGTGAGCATTAAGAAATTTTAGAAAATGCTTTGAAAATCCAGTATTTTTAAGTTCCGAGATTATAACCATATCATAGTCTTTGGTTCTTCTAAATCTAAAGTTAGTATCCTCATACAAATCTTCATTTAGTAGTATAGTCGCAGCATTTCCACCAATAATGCAATAGTAATCAGTATAATCTTTAAATGCTTCTGTGAATGCATCATATTTCATGAGCTCCAAACCCTCTCTAACAGATAATCAATTTCTGACAAAATACGATCATCTTGGGAATTTTTAAATAATAAAAATAAATGTAACGGATCAACTGAATTCTGTGAAAAATCTAAAAATTTAATTAACATCTCACTGAATATTTTTAATTCATATTTCTCTTCTTGAAAAATAACGTGCCCACTATCAGCATAGTTTAAAACATTTCTATCGTTCACTACTCTTATACCCGACTTAAAATTCTCTGATATATCTTGAATAATTGCAGAACCTGCAACATAAATATCTGGCCCATCGTAAGAAATCATGCTGTTCTTACTTAAAGCGGAATCACTACTCAAAAGAGAATCCTTTATATATGGAACAATATTTTCATTACGGGGCACAATAATATCTTTTTCTTTAATTGGTCTCTGTAAAAGATCTTGATTAGCCATAAAAAGTTTCCGACTATTAAATGTTACAATATATTCCTTTTCTTTAGTTTCTCCTCGAGTTTTTAAAACATTGTGCTGTATTAAATCCTTAATAGCTCTGTTAAAACTCGTACGATTTTTAATTCCTAATTTTTTCCCTATGGAATTAATAAATTTAGCCCCACCTTTAAAACGATACATTCCTCCAACAACACAAGAGAATAGTGATTCATTGCCATTTGAAACAATGCTTATTCCTCTTTTTTCAAAACTAAGCATATCAGAAACTATAAACATAAAAAGTCTTTGCCCCATAGTACTTAATGTCATATTAATGCTTTCATCAATTAAAGTTATTGGATGAAGATTAACGTTCAAATTAGGTATAAAACTTTCGCCCTCAAGTGTTATAAAAGAAATTCCATTCGACAATACTCTCTTTCTATCTTTATTATTAAGCTGAGAAAAAACAAAAATCACTAACTGATTCTTATTAAGAGCCGACTCTATATTGAATTTAAGTTTCATTACTCTACTCATGTTCATATCATCAACCGTAACCAATAAGATTTTCTCATTATAAATAAATCCGTAAAAAAAGCTGAAACGTTTTTTATCTGATATTGTCAACTTTGGAATATTGAGTGTTATAGGAGTTATTTTATCCAATGGAAAGCCATATTGTATTTTTATACTTCTTAATTTTTCTATCCAAGTATCCATTTTTACTTCCTGTCTTTTCGATTGTAACAATATGATTTCATTGTAACATATTGTTGTTACAATGAAATTGTATTGTTACAATCATTGGATTAATACCTATATTATCAGCATTTATAAGATCAATAAGAACTCAAATTTAATAAAAATCAAAAAGAGTTATCTTAATTGGATTGCCTCAACAAAATTGTCCAAAAAAAAAGAAACCAAAATGGTTTCTTAGTTATCAAAATTAATCAACTGTAATCTGATGGCATTCAAAACTGCGATGATTGTCACACCCACGTCAGCGAACACAGCTTGCCACATATCGACCAAACCAAAAGCTCCTAACAATAGGAATAAAATCTTCACGATCAAAGCAAACGAGATGTTTTCAATCACGATCCGGCGGGTCTTTTTGGCAATCTTTAAAGCTTTAGAAACTTTGGAAGGTTCATCCCCCATGATGACAATATCGGCTGCTTCAACAGCGGCGTCTGATCCTAAGCCACCCATGGCAAACCCGATATCAGCTGTGGTCAAAACTGGTGTGTCATTGATCCCGTCACCAACGAAAGCAACCTTTTTATTCTTTTGATGAGAAGTTTTCAACAAGTCTTGCACAATTTCGACTTTATTCTCTGGTAAAAGACCGGAAAATACGTTACTCATGCCTAATTTGTTGGCCATCGCCTTCCCGACAATTTCGTTATCCCCAGTTAACATGACATTGTTGTGAATACCACGATTGTTCAATAACTGGATAGCTTTTTTCGCATCAGCTTTTTCCACATCCGCAATCACGATACTACCTAAAAATTGACCCGCTAAGGCAACATAGACTACTGTCCCAACAGTTTGTGGCTCTTTTACAGAAATTTGTGCTTGTTGCATAGCCTTAAGATTGCCGACAATAACCTCTTGCCCGTCCAAGTGAGCAGTCAATCCGTGACCAGCTTGTTCCTTGGCATTGGCGATTTGCAGCAGTTTTCCGTGGAAAGCCTTTTGAATCGAGCTGGCAATCGGATGCGTCGAATTTTTTTCAACACTGGCTGCGATTTGGAGTAATTTATCACTTGATACACCGACCGGATTCGTTTCAATGACTGAGAACTGCCCTTTTGTCAGCGTTCCTGTCTTGTCAAAAGCTACCGTGTCGACCGAATTCAAGGCTTCTAAGTAGTTACTCCCCTTGACCAAGATTCCTTGCTTGGAAGCTGCCCCGATTCCGCCGAAGAAGCTGAGTGGCACCGAGATGACCAAAGCACAAGGACAAGAAATTACTAGGAAAACTAATGCCCGGTAAATCCAAGTATTCCAATCACCCGTCAAAAGTGAGGGAATAATTGCTAAAGCGACTGCCAAAACGACTACGATTGGAGTATAAATTTTAGCAAACTTCGTTATAAATTTTTCTGTGTCAGCCTTCTTACTGCTGGCATTCTCAACCAAATCTAAAATCTTAGCGACCGTTGAATCGTTGTATTCCTTCGTGACCTTGATTCGCAAAGTTCCAGTTTGGTTGATCGAACCACTCAAGGCCACATCCCCAACTCGTAAAGTTTGCGGCATCGACTCACCCGTTAGCGCAGAAGTGTCAACTGCAGAATTTCCTAAGACAACCGTCCCATCAAGGGGAATCTTTTCACCCGGTTTAACGAGAATTTCTTCACCAATTTGAACGACGTTAGGATCAACGACCTTATTTTGTTGCCCCAGAACTAACGTGGCAGTCGTCGGCTTCACTTCCATCAAAGCGGAAATCGAGCGTTTGGACTTGTTGACGGCAATATCCTCGAAGGCGTTGCCCAACTCGTAGAACAACATGACCGCAATCGCCTCGGGATACTGCTTGAGAATGATAGCCCCGATAGTGGCAATACTCATCAAGAAATTCTCGTCGAAAATCTCGCCATGCAAAATATTTTTGACAGCCTGGAAAACGATTCTGGCCCCGATAACTAAGTAAGCAATCACCAACATGGTGACACTGATACTTGGAGCAAACCATTCTCCTGAACCGAGCAACAATAAAATAAAGGAAATCAACAATCGAATAATCGTCCCTTTAGTTTCATTGGAGAGCTCATTTTTAAATTTTTTAGTAGTTTTTTTAGTTTTTAAATCAGTTTGGACATCGTAAGATTTCATTATTTCGTCCTCCTTGAAAGAGTTTACATGCTCATTTGAATATATGAGCATTCATTCATATATGAATTATAATATAATGAAGTATCAGAATGCAACCAATTTCAATAAGAGGATCAATAAATGTCAGAAGAAAATTTTGAAGCTGAGCATCAAAAAGCATTACAGCATTTAACACAAGAATTGCCAAACGATAAAGACCTAGAAGCTATGGTCAACGTATTTAAAGCCTTCGGTGATATGACAAGAGTGAAAATTATTTTGGCTCTAGCACAAACTCCTTTGAGCGTGGGTGAAATTGCTGACACTCTAGGGATGAGCCAGTCATCGATTTCCCACCAACTCAGTGTTTTGAAACAATTAAATCTCGTTTCTAACGCCAGACGCGGCCGCAATATCCACTATCGTTTGAGTGACCAACATATTATTACTATTTTTAACCAGACTAAAGAGCACATTATTGAAGACGATAATGACTACTAAAAAAGGACTCCTTAATGATTGAAATTATTTTAATTAACAATTATTAAGGAGTTCTTTTTTTATTAATTTCATACTTGTAACCGTACGCTCACCCTATTTTCTTTGGTATACTTTTTTTGAACACAGAATCCTTATATTTTTTCATTTATAAATAAAAAATGAGATGAACAATTAATGGATACTTTAAAATTAACTGACGAAGAAGCTCAAAAATTGATAGACTTATTAAAATTAACTCTTACAAAGCAAAAATTTATTTTAAATGAAGGTCTTAGAGGCAAGATAAAAATCGTAGGTAAACTTAATGGAAATGATCATTATTTTTTTCTGTCCTTTATGTATGCGATAGACAATATTCACTTAAATTTTTATGATGCTGTCACAAATCACACTTTAGTTCGAATAAATTTAGACAGTAAATTCCATAAAAATTCCGATGGCGTTATTTGGGGAAACAGAGTTGAAATTTTTTCTAAAGATGAATTTATAGCTAAAAATGATGGTGTTACCCAAATAAAAGCTTATTCATTGCCATACAAGAATTTTAGAAATAGTAATGACTTTTTTGATGCATTGGAAGACATTTTTAACTATACTAACGTTAAAGATCATAGAAGTATTACTTTTGAAAAAAATAATATTTTAAACATAGAGCTTTGAGAGGAGGTCTAGTAAATGTCAGATAATTTTGATTCCACAAGAATAGCTAATGAATGGTTACAATCTATAAAAGATCAATCTAGATTCATTCCTTTAGACGGTCAGAAAATTAGATTTAATACTCCTTTCATCGATCCGTTTAGTGATGAAATATCATTACTTATAGTTTCAAATTTTGATTCGACATATACTATCTCTGATCAAGGATACACAATATGGAATCTCGAATCACGGGGAATAAACATAACAAAAAAGGGATCCACAAGATTAAACTTAATAAAGAATATTTTGAATATGAATCAAACAAAATCAAACAATACCTTTGATATATATAAAACTGTTTCATCTCGTGAAAGTATTGCACAGGCAATTAATGATGTACTTGACAGTGTAATTAAAGTATCCGACTTAGCTTATAGTAATAGAAATAATACTAGAAGCATCTTTAAAGATGATGTATTAGAATATATTGCGCAAAATAAGGAAAAATTTAGTGTTGACTTAGGACTTTCCGTTAAGGGAAAATCAAATCTTATCTACGATTTAGATTTTGTTTTTAGGCCTCAATTAAAGATAAGCAAATGGGCAAAGCTTTATACTACTTTAAATAAAACCACTACTGAAATGATTATGGGCATTTGGTTAGATACAGAAAATTATCGTAATCAAAATATTGGCAACAATACATCTTTCAATATTATTGTTCAAAGTATGGATTTTAAATCTGAACGGTTTAAAGAAAATTTGATTCAACACAATATAAATGTCATTTCTTTTGAAAATAAAGCAGATTTTAAGAAAAACTTTGAAATTATTGCTTGATAAAAAGATCACGCTAACAGATTCAGTTAGTGTGATCTTTTTTACAATAATTACAAATACTCAATTCAGAAAACACATTACTTTCAAACACTTCACTACGTTTCAAGTTATTTCGATTTAGTAATTTAGCTAAATTATCCACAGTCATTTTCACACCTCATTTTCCATGATGATAGCAAGCATGTTATCAAAAGTAAAAATATTAAACCAACACTGAAACATTCCGTACCTCACTTAAATGAAAGGTCTTTTGATTATCAAGATAAAATTTATTCTCATCGTGCCCAACTACTTCACCTACTAAATCGTCAGCCACCTGGTGATTGGCATCAAAAGTATTCAATTGTACCTTGACGATTTGGTTGTATGAATATGATTGCATCAACAATTTGGTAATTTCTTCAATCGTCTGCTTAGGACGTAAATTATTTTCATGCTTGAGTTTTTTATCAGCTTTTTTCAAGGCAGCCGTGTGATCGGACAAGTAGAAGCCTTGCCATTTCATTTTGCCACGGTCGTGGTAATAACGGTCAAAAAATATTTGGACTGTTTGGGAATCAGTTGCGTTTTTATTCATCGAAATGTCTCCTTCTTTGAATCAATTCTTGCTTGTAAGGCCATTTCAGACCGGTGAAACCATCATACATGATTGTAAAATGATATTTTGATAATATTTTAGAAATTATTTTTTCTAAATATGATAATTTATAATTATTTATTGTGTGTAAGGGAATCGAATGACGACGTTTATTTTTTGGTTGGATATTGATAAAAAAATTGTAGGTACGGTCGTAAGTATCGTTGACAACTTGCAAATAGTACTCGGTTTGTGGACGACGTTTGAAGTTTAATTCGATCCGTTCCAAGATGATTTTTAAATCATCATTCATAGGCATTGCCACCGTTGTGACCACCAACTAAAGTCGAACGATTGATCGCCGTGCCGCCTTTTAAGAGACTATTGGCGTAAACAATCGAGTTAAAACCATATCTAGAGCGGATTTGGTCGATGACATTCAGACAATCCTCTTTTTGACATTGTTGTGCGATTGAATCAAAGAAATCTAGCTGTTGAAATGTTTTATCAGTTAATTTAGACGAATAAATCGCTAAATTTCTGACCGTCTGTCCCTGCCAATGAGTTCGAAACATCGTCAATAAGACTCGACAAATTTCTCTATCGTTGTCAGTCGGTGGTAAATTGCTGGCGACGTTGAAACCACTCATGCCGTTTTCACTATCTTTGAAAGAAAATCCGACACCTAAAGAGAGACTGCCGGCTAATTTGTGGTGATGACGTAACCGAGAAGCAACTTGTTGCCCCATCTCTTTAATAACCGTCTCAATCTCACTTTGAAAAACGTAATCTCGCGGTAGAACCTGAGAGTTGCCTAAGCTGTGGTTTTTAGGCGTGATATCCTCATCGAGTTTGGTGCGGTCAACACCCCAAGCGATAGCGAATAATTGTTGGCCAATCAAACCTAATTTCTCCGATAAGTAAAACGGATTAGTGTGCGCTAACTCATACATATTGTGGATTCCTAACCCATTCAGACGCTTAGCCGTTCGTTTGGCGATACTCCAGACAGCCGTCAGATCCTGGATCGACCAAATTTTCTCCCGTACCGTACTGTAATGAATCTCGCCCATCAACTCCGGATCGTGCTTGGCGTAAATGTCCAAAGCAATTTTGGCTTGAACTGGATTATCCCCAATACCTACCGTGGTGTACAGTCCCAAACGTTTGCGAACGGTACGTTGAATCAAGCGGGCAACTTCTCTTGGTGAGTCTCCGAACAACTGCCAAGATTTAGTCATATCAAGAATCGACTCATCAATCGAATACGGCCACACATCACTTTCAGCCGCAAACTCGTGGAAAATACTGTTTATTTGTAAATTACGTTTAATATAGAGATTCATTCGTGGCGGAACTACGATCAGACGTGGATCCTGTGGTAAATCACGTTGTCGAGAAACATTAGCCTTCAAGTGGAACAATTTCTTAGCCATCGGTGAAGTCGCTAAAATCAGACCACCATTAGTATTCTCTTGCTCACTCATTACCACCAAAATAACTTTCAGAGGATTCAAACCACGCAAAGTCGCCTCAACACTGGCATAAAATGATTTATTATCAATCAAAAAGTACACCCCACGTGGCTCATTTGAATAGTCGTAATTCATCGATTCACCCACCCTCTTTTTTGCTTATGTCTTCATTATACGAACATACGTTCTAATTTTCAAGAACAAAAAAAGCGCACCTTTAAAAGATACGCTAACTACAAAATTATGCTTTGACGAATTCATCAGTAGCGACCCTATAATAGGTCACACCACCAATGACAACTTTTTCATCAACCTTCCAAGCCGTGTTTGCTTTCAGACTATATGGCAACAACTTACCAGTAGCTGAATAAAGTGGGGTTTGCGAAGTAGTCTTGTAAACTGTCGGATAAGTATTTTCCAAACTGACCGAATTTACAGGCACCCATTCGTCAGTGGCGACCCGATACATCTTGACACCGTTGATAGTCGAAACTCCGTCCGTCAACCAATTCGTGTGTGCTGAAAGGCTAGCATCAACTTTTTGTCCTTCAGAATTATAAATTGGTGTCACGCTACTCGTATCGATCACTGTCTTGCTTGTTTCTGGTGTGAAGACGAACGAATTTGCAACGGGTAAATATTCATCAGTAGCTACTTGATAATAATTTTGACCGTTGATAGAAACGATCTTGTTATAATACCAAGCTGTATTTGGAGCCAATTCGGCTGGAATCCTTTGACCGAGTGAGTTGACCAATTGGGTAACTTGATTATGCGTTCTGACGATACCTTGTGAAACTTGTTCAGTGGTAATAGTTGGCTTGGTATTAACCGTTGCGGCAGTTGTAGTCGATGTTCCACCTGAAACATTTTGGCTAGTATCTGTAGCGTTCTTCCAGATTAAAGGTTGAGAAATCGTGCCAGAATAACTCAAAGTTGAATCGCCATAATTTTTCACAATCGCTGCATCAGTATTGGTACTATTGGCGTTACCAATCACACCATAAGTCAAAGTCGTCGCATTTTCATTTGGATTAGCGATGTTGTAAGTATCACCACTGACATGCACCAGATCATCATCAACTGGTGTATCGACAGTAGGTGTGAAGTGATATTGGGATGACAAATCATCACCATCAAGGCCCTTCAATGGTTCAGCTGTAAAGGTCAAACCAGATGGATCATCAGTTGTAGCATAAACCGGTGAAGTACTTGTGACCTGATTATTATTGATCATCACGGCAACATAACGGTCACGATTGATACCAGATAATGGCGTTAAATCAGAAATCGAACCATTATTTAGCGTTATAGCGTTGTAAGAATTACCATTATTGGCAAATTTTACTAACCAAGGAGCAATTGTGGTTAATTCTGATTGTGATATTCCGGCATTAGTTGGAAGTGATGAGTCCCCTGTCAATTCAACGTTATACGCATTTGAAATATCCAAATTAGTTAATTGTGAAGTAGAAATTTCTTTAGCACTAGGATCACTGAAATTACCTTCCAAACTCAAACTGTGTAAAGGCACATTATCGAGTGGCGTCAAATCAGGATTGGCGTTGGCATCAGAAGCCAATTTCAATTGGATATTGATAGGAATGTCCTTTGGAATGTAAGTGAGTGCTTGCAAACCAGAGAGACTCTCAATTGGTGTATCTTGTTGGTCGGTGATTGATGGATCGGTTTGATCTAAGTATTCTGTTTCCAACAAGTCGAATTCAGTTTGACCGTTACTACCGTAGTTTGCGAAATCTCCTTGCGTGATAGCTTGGCTGCTGGTTAAGCCCAAACTATTTTTGACCATAGCTTCTAGGGTTGGATCAGTGATAGTAACTGGCGTATCGTTTGCAGTCGTTGTAGGCGTAGTATTCGTTACTGGTTGAGTGGCACTATTTGTATTAGTACCAGTTGAAGTCGTACTTGTGGTTGGCGTAGTTGTAGTACTTGTATTGGTCCCAGTAGTGGTATTAGTATTTGTTCCTGTTGTCGGTGTAGCAGTTGAGGCTGTTCCTGTGGTTGTATTACTATTCGTCCCTGTTGTCGACGTGGTTGCCGTAGAACTAGTAGGCGCAGTCGTTTCTGTTGAACTCCCACTGCTAGTCGTATCAGCTTTCACATTTTGCGTGGGCAATGTGGTTAGAATCATTGCGGAAAATAAGGTTACTCCTAAATATAGACACTTTTTATTCAATAGCACAATTTATCATCCTTTCATCATCTTCACGGTCAATCTTAATACCCTCATTAATATGTAGATGATAATTAGAATTGTATTGTACCCTTCGTCTTGGCAACAAAAAAAGCCTTCCGACCAAAGTCAGAAAGCCAAAATTTATTCACTATAATCGTAACCATTACCGATGGAACCAGATTCTTCACCAGAGGAAGTACCTTCAGAAGTTTCGCCACCAGTTTCAGTTGAGGAACCTGCTCCACTGCCACTATTGCTGCCAGTCGATGAACTCGAACCACTGGAAGAGCCGCCACCGTAGTAGTTATTTGAAGAAGAACCACTACCAGAGTTGCCAGTATATGAAGAGTTCGAACCAGAATTTGATGGTCTCCAAGTTGAACCTGTTGAGCCACTTGAACTACCAGAATAAGAATTAGAATTGGAACTAGTTGTACCACTATTAGCAGAAGTAGTACCACTGTTACTATTAGTTCCTGCAGTTGTATTAGTTGAATTGTTAGTCGTGTTATCCGTGGCCGTCGTGTCGTTACTATCAGCGGTCGTATCAGTTGTATCAGTCTCGTCCTTTTTCTCGGATTT
Source organism: Companilactobacillus miaonis (assembly GCF_036913615.1). Lineage (NCBI taxonomy): Bacteria > Bacillati > Bacillota > Bacilli > Lactobacillales > Lactobacillaceae > Companilactobacillus > Companilactobacillus miaonis. Next base: position 188,952 of record NZ_JAYKTX010000005.1, read on the forward strand.
CTTCTTATCAGACTTCTTCTTCGATTTCTTTTTCTTCGTCTTCTTAGTAGACTTGATCTCTTCGCCAGACTTGTAGGCAATCGAACCAGTCTTCTTTTCCCGCAAATTCAAACTGTTACGTAGAAAATCAGTCACATCTTGTAAGTCAGATTTATCGACGATCTCCATTTTTTGCTTAGCAACCGTCGCAGTCTTGCCTTTTAGTTGCATCTTAGAAATTTGATTGTCATTGTCGATGAAATTCTTCGTCAACGCGCGGAAATCATCAAACGTCAGATCAGTTTGTGTTTGTTTGGCCAAAGAGTTGTAGAAATCCTGATTCATCAAGGAAACCAGTGAATCCCCATGACGCAAGATGGCGGACAAAATTTCAAACTGGTGAACTGCTGAATCCTTATCACGCCTGCTATAAGCCAGTGCCTTTTGACTGTCCATATGCACCCGCTTACCTTTGGTGAACGTGTATCCTTGATACTTGAACGAACTAGATGGCGTGATATCGATTCCGTTCATAGAGTCAATTACTTGATCCAAACCATTCATGTTGACGACTGCATAAAAGTCAATCGGCACATTCAACAATTTTTCCACCGAAGTAATCGCCGTCTTCGCCGAACCGAATGAATAAGCCGTGCCAATCGTCGCCGGTGACTTATCTTCAAAGCCCGGAACCACGATACTAGTGTCACTGTCGATATTGACGATTGAAGTCTTGCGAGATTCCGGATTGATCGTCACGACCATCATTGAATCCGTCTTACCAGAATAATTTCGACCCGATTTATCATCTTGTGTACCCATCAACAAGATCGAAACCGGGGTCTTTTTTTCCAAGATAGAACTAGTATTTCTATCCTTATTCACGCCCGAAGGCGCAAACGAACTGTTAATAGCAGCCTTAACACTACGATAATGCGTCATTGAATAGGCAGCCGTCCCCAAAACTAGAAAAGCTAAAATAATCAAAAAGACATTTCTAATCGTATGTTTTCTGTGTCTGTTGTGCATTTGTATTCCCCTCTTTGAAACAACCAAAAATCATTTTCAAAAATATATTTTTACCTTAATACCTAAATTTTATCATATTTACCAAGGGGTTTACGGCGATTGGGCAAAATAAAAAACATACTTAAGAAAGTATGCCTCATCACATTAACCATATTCATTTTAACTGAGAACCAAACACTTATATTTCATCTTCACTATTCCAGTAATACATTCCTAAAAACTCCGCAAATCCTTCCGCACTAATCGTACCAGCATCGACAGCAAAATCCAATTCACGCGCACATTTACCAAATTCCAAAAAGAACCTCGAACGAATCGCCTCCGCCATTTCAAGCTTTCCTTCATCTAGCCATTGCTCAGCACAATCGACGTACAATAGCTTAACATGTTCATCCAACAGACCCCCACGGATATCCAATTCCAAATCCGCCAACGTTTGAAAAGTCGAGTAAACCAACATCGAAATGTCATTGTGATTCTCAAAACGCTTCTCAAAATCCAGATTCTCAAGCCCTTCAAAATCATCTAATTCCTGAAGCTCATCACCATCTAAGAAATCACTAACAAATTCATAACCATCAGCCTGCTCCATAAATTGTCTAAAGTAAGCCAGCACCTCAACCGAAAAATAGACCCTACCTTCACGATTCAATTCCTTCAAAATATCGATCGATTTAACTTGTTCTTCTTGATCATGATATTCACGTAAACACATAAGTAAATTCCAATCTAAAATAATCATCGTACTAGTAGAATTTTCCATAAATGTTTTCCTCATTTATATTATTTCGACAAAACAACCCGTTTCATCGTACTATCATTGTGCCGAAAACTTCTGAAAAAAGAAACAATTTCCAGTAATTTTTTTCAAGCCATTTTCAGCAAATTTCACCAATCCCCATCACACTACAAACGTTGTTAAATCAATGATTATAACCATAATTCTGAAGATATAATTAATCAAATCAATCATTATTACAACTTCGAATATCGGTAACCATTTGAAAAATAATAAAAATAATTACTAATTCGTATCAGCAATTCGATTCATCAAAAAGTCCCAAAATTCATTAACCTCAATCACATTCAAACGATTAGTAAAACCTGCATGCCGAACAAAATTTTCATAACCCAGACAAAAATCATTCTGAATCTTCATCATCTTTGAATCATCCCCGGCGAAATCTACAAAAATTAATTCAGCATTCGCAAATACCAGCCCATTTTCAAGATCCATTTCTAAATCCTTCAAAGTTTGAAAAGCCGCAAAACGTGACATTGCCAACCCATCAGCCCCAGAGAAACTCTCAGAAAAGTTGAATCCTTCCAAATCTTCAAACTCAGCCAACTCCGCATTTTCAGCATCACTCAAAAGACAACTAACAAATTCAGATCCATCATTCGCCAACAAAAATTGCTTAAAGTAACTTAAGACCTCAAAAGAAAAGAAAATCTGACCTTCAGCTCTCAATTTTTTCAAAAAATCAAAAATATCAGGTCGTTCTTCGTTAATGGTAATTTCTCGAATAGACATAAGTAAATCCCAGCTTAAAATAATTTTAGGCGCTGAATTAAATTTCATATAATTCGCCTCTCTTCCAAATTTTATTCGATAAAACTGAAATGTTTTACCGTTCCTTTATTATGCAGAAAAATGAAAAAAGAAGAAAGCGAAAAACACAGTTTTTTCAAAAAAAATTTCATTGATTTTTCTTAATAACCATCATTTAACAAGCGTTAATATATCAACGTTCTTAGTCCATTCCTTGATGAATACAATTAATCATTTCACCTTTTATCATAATGCTAATATCGTAATTTTTTCCGAAAATAAAAAAAGCATACCATACATGATATGCCATTATAAAAACTAATATCCAGAATTTGAATAACCACTATTACCAGAACCAGTTCCATTTGAAGAACTAGAATTAGATTGAGAACCAATATTATTGATATCTTCAGTGGTCTGATTTGTCTTAGAGCTTTCAGTAGATGGATCATATGCAATAGTACCAGTCTTGGCTTTAGATAAATCAAGATTCTCACGAATGAAATCAGTAACACGTTGCAATTCTGATTTCTTCATAACTTCCATACTTTGTTTAGCAACTTCCTTACTTTCACCTTGTAGGTGTGTTTCAGAAGTATTCTTTCTTACGGAGTTATAATCTTTAGCAAGTGTTGTCAATTCATCAAAAGTTAAATCTGTTTGTGTTTGATCAGATAATGAATTGATGAAACTTTGATTCAATAAAGTGGAGATTGAAGTACTTTTATGTACCAATGAAGTAAGAACTTCTCTTTGACGAGTTTGGCGACCATAATCACCCTTTGGATCATCATAACGCATACGAGAATAAGCTAAAGCCTTCTTACCATTCATATGAGTCTTTTCGCCCTTTTTGAAACTATAGCCTTCATAAGTAAAACTCAATGTAGGAGTAACATCTACTCCACCAACTTTATTAATAACCTTTTCCATACCACCCATGTTAATGAGCGCATAAAAATCAATTGGAACATTCAAAAGTTTTTGAACAGTATTAATTGCAGTCTTAGTTTGACCATATGAATACGCTGCATTAATTTTAGCTGGCGAAACTGACTTGTACCCAGGAATATTAACAGCCGTATCACGAGGAATACTTGTTACAGTTGTCTTTTGATTCTTAGGATTTAAAGTGATGACCATCATACTATCAGTACGACCTTTATAATCACGCCCTAAAGCACCCGTATCTGTCCCCATTAATAAAATGGAAATAGGTTTCTTATTCTTTAAAGCATCACTTACATCACGTTCTTTAGTTACGCCAGATGGTTTAAAAGAACTATTTACAGAATCCTTTACACCACGATAGCGTGTCATTCCATATGCAGCTCCACCTAAAACGATTAATAGAATTACCGCTAAAAATACGTTCTGAAGTGCTTCATAATTGTTAGACAAGAAATCTAATGATTATGGAGCACTTTTTGTATGGTTAAATATAGTTTTGATTTGAAAGCAAAAGT